>DLYY01000013.1:0-919 GCA_003447535.1 Bacteroidota bacterium
ATTATGGGAGCCACGTTCAAAGAAGACGTAAGCGACATTAGAAACACCAAAGTTGTAGATGTTATTCAAGAGCTTGTTGATTATTCCGTGACGGTAGATGTAGTGGATGCCTATGCCGATCCCTCAGAAATGGAGCACGAATACGGACTTAGTCTGAGTTCGGAGACCAATCCACCTTATGACGCGATTATAATCGCTGTTAATCATGATCAATACGCGCAAATGACACTTGATCATTATCGCAATTTAATGGGTAATGAGCCTATTCTTTTCGATATAAAAGGCATGCTAAAAGACCGCGACATGACAGGTATTCATTATTGGTCGTTGTAGCTTGTATTTAAAATAAAACACCATGTCATCAACTATTATAATCACCGGCGGTGCAGGATTTATAGGAAGCCACATAGTGCGTTTGTTTGTAAAAGAGTATCCCGAATCGCAAATTATCAATCTTGATAGCCTGACCTATGCTGGAAATCTCGAAAACCTTAAGGATGTTGAGCAAAAGGATAACTATCGTTTTATAAAGGCAGACATTTGTGATGCACAGAAAATGCTCGAACTGTTTGAGGAGGTAAGACCTAGTCATGTCATCCATTTAGCTGCGGAAAGTCATGTCGATCGGTCGATTACCAATCCCACTTCCTTTGTTATGACTAATGTTATCGGCACAACCAATCTACTGAATGCTGCCAAGCATATTTGGTCAGATCTTAAGGGTATTTTTCATCATGTTTCAACCGACGAAGTCTATGGGTCACTTGGTGCAAGGGGTCTATTCACAGAAAGTACGTCGTATGATCCAAGATCGCCTTATTCCGCTTCAAAGGCCGCATCGGATCACTTAGTGCGAGCCTATGCCAATACCTTTGATATGGATGTGCGCATCACGAATTGTTCAAACAATTATGGACCT
>DLYY01000013.1:1226-2578 GCA_003447535.1 Bacteroidota bacterium
AATTGTTCAAACAATTATGGACCTAACCAGTTTCCAGAAAAACTCATCCCGCTGTTTATCAATAACATTAAACATAAAAAAGCGCTTCCTGTGTATGGAGATGGACTGTATACAAGAGACTGGCTATATGTTGAGGATCATGCTGAGGCAATTCGACAAGTATTATTCAAAGGAAAGTCAGGAGAGACCTATAACATCGGAGGGCATAATGAATGGAAAAATATCGACCTAATCGAGCTCCTATGTGATGTTATGGATGATAAACTCGGGCGTCAACAAGGTGAATCTCGTCAGCTCATCACCTTTATAAAAGATCGTCCTGGGCACGATCGAAGGTATGCCATAGATGCTTCAAAAATAGAACGTGAACTCGGATGGAGACCAAGTTTGACATTTCAAGAAGGACTTGTCAAAACCGTTGAGTGGTATCTGGCACAAGAAGAATGGCTTGATCAAGTTACTAGTGGAAACTACAGGCAATATTATAACCGTCAATACGCTAAACCATAACCGTATGAGCCAGTCCATGTATAGTGAATCATTTCATTCGGGTGAAAACATAGAAGAGTATTCCTTTCTCATTACGGGGGGAGCAGGATTTATAGGGTCACATATTGTGGAGTATCTCATGCATCATGGGGCTAAAAAAGTAAGAGTTCTAGATAATCTCCTCACCGGAAACATAGAAAACTTACAACCTTACCTCAATCACCCAAACTTTGAATTTATTGAGGGCGATATTAATGATTTAGCAACCTGCCACAAAGCATGTGAGGGAATGGACTTTTTAAGTCATCAAGCTGCATTAGGTTCCGTCCCTCGGTCCATCAAGGACCCAATACGCACAAATCACATTAATATTGATGGATTTTTAAACATAATGGTTGCTGCCAAGGAAAGCAGTATCCAGCGTGTAGTATATGCCTCTTCGTCTTCTGTTTATGGCGATGAAAAAACATTACCCAAGACAGAGCAACGGGTTGGCACCCCTCTATCTCCCTATGCTGTAAGCAAAAAGTGTAATGAGCTTTATGCTGGTGTCTTTGGATTGGCTTACGGCATGAAAATTATCGGCCTAAGGTATTTCAATGTATTCGGTCCGCGTCAAGACCCCAACGGGCCCTACGCCGCAGTAATTCCAATTTTTATCGATCGCTCTCTCGAGAATGAGGAAGTTTATATCGATGGAGATGGGCTTCAAACAAGAGATTTCACTTTTGTAGCGAATGCAGTTCAAGCCAACATTCGAAGTCTCTTTACTGAAGATACGGATGCTTTTGGCAAGGTGTACAATATTGCTTACGGTGAGCGTTTTAGCATCTTGTCGATGTATGAGACAATTTGTGGCGCAC
>DLYY01000128.1 GCA_003447535.1 Bacteroidota bacterium
GCATCATACAACAACAAGGTTTGAGGTCAGCCATCGTCCGAGTGGTGGGAATGGCCATCGGAGCAATCACGACCATCTTCCTGATTCCAGCGATCTTGTCTGTCGAAGACATTGGCTTGATTGACACCATGCGTAAAATGATTACAATGGGCGTACCGCTTTTGGTCATGGGTGGACCTCAAGCCATTCGTAAGTACTTTGATCCCATGCGAAGTGAAAACCAGTCATATACCTTGATTTCTACGTATTTATGCTTTTTCATCTTTACTGCTACGATTTTCACACTAGCCTATTTTAGCCTAGAAGGCCAAATTTTTAGCATTTACGAAACTAAATCACCTCAGATTAAGGCCTACAGCCTTGTGATTTATATTGGACTTATGGGCCTTGCCGTACAAAACTTCTGTATGGCTATTTCTTCCGTCCACCGGCGAACCGTTATGCCAGATTTTGCGCAAAATGTTATGAATCGTGGAATTTTATTAATCCTTCTACTCCTAGTATTTCTGAATAGCATTGATCTAACGAATATACCCCGTGTGTATACGCTGATTTTCTTTATTATCCCACCGATTGCCACAACATTGTATGTCATCCGAATCATTAGACCCTCTTTACAGTGGCCATCAAGAAGGACTATAGCAGAGATTTACAAGAAGACCTTCTTGTATAATCTCGTTCAGATCCCATTATCGCTTAGTAATGTAGTTCTGCTTGCAATAGACTCTATTATGCTGAGTAGTTTGGCAGGGCTAGCTAGTACGGGGGTATACAGTATAGCGCTCTTTATGATTTCATTTCTGAACGTAAGTAAGCGAAGCCTAACGCAAATATCCCTTCCCATCATTAGTGGAAAGTTTAAGGAGGAAAAATTCAAAGAAATTCGGACTATACTTAACAATGGAGCCCAACTAATGACTTTTGCTACGGGACTTCTTGTAATTGCCTTGGTTAATGGTATAGAAATTCTACTAAGTATTATGCCCAATGGAGAATTATTCATCGAAACACGCTTTGTATTATACATATTAGGTATTGCCACTCTAACAGACCATCTTTTTGGATTACAACAAATGCTCATCGATGCCTCATCAAAGTATGTTTTAGGCCTTGTTAATTTTTTAGCCATTGTCGTTCTTGTTATCGTCTTAAACTTTGTGTTGATTCCGATCTATGGCATCTATGGCGCAGCAATAACCACAGCGATCGGCTTGGTCCTAAGAGCAGGATTTAATGCACTAATCATGTATAGAAGTACATCTTTACATGCATTTTCACAAAAAAGCGTCTTAACTTTTAGCATTGCGTTGCTATGTATTGCAGGCAGCTTTATTCTTCAGGAAAATGTTGAATGGCCATATAGATCGTTTGCTCAAAGCATCCTTATGCCTATACTATTTTCAACAACCTGTGGTATTTCTTCATGTGTGCCACCACAAATCAGTCAGTGGGTGCGAAAGGTCTTAAAGAGTATGTAAAGTAACGACTGGCTTATCGGGAACTTCCTCACTGAGCAACCAACGACAAAAGATTATAGCCTCTTCATAGCCTGCTGTACTAATCCAGTTATCAACCTCCATAGGGCTATGGCTTACATGTATCGTATAGTTACCCTCTGCATTCTGTACCGCATTACCCTTATTAAACCCAACGGGATAATGTCTATAATCCATGGATTGCATGAGATAATTCCAAGTTTGTACGCCCCAGTAACAACATTCAGGAGATGAGAACTCAATTTTTAAATATTCATTTTGCTTAAGGTGATAGCGCCCAAAACAGTAAATATTATCCACGGTACCCCACCCTCCTTGCTCGGCATCAAAAGGAAAAGGTGGTAAAAAGTCATTGATGGGAAACTCTACAGGAAGGGGCGCCAACCAAGTACTTTGCTGAAAGAAAGTGGTCATTATCTGAATGCGCCTTGCCAAGGCCTCATCATCAAGAACAGGGGGTATCCCCTGATTACTGATATTCTTTATTGTTAGTTCACTCTCTGTGCTATTGAATCGATCAAAAAAATACTCCCTAGTGAATAGATTGACCACATCAGAATCTAACATAAACTCATTATCGCCTTGAGGGTTTGGAGTTAGTTTAATTTCAAAACGACCTTCTTCATCGAAGGTTATCCGTCTATGATTTATTGAATTTGCCACGCGATCAACAATACTGCCATCCGCATCACCGCCATAGGTCGTAAAGGATAAATAACAACTATCAAAGCGTCTTCCTGAAATGACATACTCTTGGTCAGGAAGCAACTGCGTGAAATAATAGACTGCATCCACATTATCGCCTAGAATTTTGTGGTGCTCATTGGATAGGGGCATGAAGGCAGGATGCATCGGATCATTAAAAAGATAGAAGTCAATCGTTGTCCTCATTAGATGAAAGAGGTGTCTATATCCATCAACTTTGCCTTGCGCGTCTAGATTCTTGTCAGGATCTAAAAAGGTCTGGTCCGCTGACTTTACAATGTCCAATAACGCATCTAATGCTTTTTTACTTGTCATGGTTCATCTTTTCAAGAAATGAATAATAATCTTGGAATTCTTTGAATACCTGATCCTGGCTTAAATCAAAATCCTCTAGGCTATACTCATGATTCCCGTGCTTACCTTTCGGATTGGAGGCTAGAAAGTTCTTCATTCGTGTTCGACTTGCATCATTCAAAGACCATCCAAAGTATTGATAGATCTTATCTACACAAGCCAACTGATCGCTAACAAAGTCATTAAAATGCAAGTCTAAAATCTGATCCTCCTTGTTTAACTGCGCACGATCTTCCATGAACCGATCAAAGGACATTTTCCAAAAATCCAACTGCTCTTTTCCCGAACGAGCAGGTTCTTCATAATCACTGTATAAAGAACGTACAGAAGAAATCAGGCTAGCAGCCGAAGGCACAACTTTTGCAGGATCTCTATGCGTCATAATAACCTTGGCATCAGGATACACATCAAAAAGGGCGGATAAACGCATCATATGGACTGGTGTTTTGAGTAACCACCGCTCAGAGCGAACCCCTCCCGACTCTAGGTACTGCAAAAACCGCCGGTGAAAGCGCATGGTTTGGTGTTGATCAGATACTTCAGAAAACCACTTCAAATAACTTGGAATATAGACTTGAGCACAAGTCTGAAAGCTATTAAAATCCAAAGCAGTAATTCCAATACACTCTTGAGGAGACTCCGCCGTCATATGATGCTTCTTCTGGAAGTCAGGCACAAGCTTAAAAAGCTGGCCAAATTCCTTCTTTATCGTATTGAGTTGAGGATTATCGGTAAAGGTTGAAGGCTCGGGAACTGGACTTGGCAGAAGGCACTCCCAGGCAAGAGGCGATCGGTGATTTACATCCTCATGTAATAAACTATGAAGAATCGTGGTACCCGTTCTCGGCATACCTATTATAAAGATAGGGGCCGTAATCTTCGTATCAAGAATAGCAGGTTTGTTATGCAAAACCTGCTCAACTTTTAACCTTGAGGTAAGCGTTCGTTTAAGAAGACCCTTTAATGCAATCGATCCGAAAGCATTGATCCTGCTCTCCTTGTTAATCGATTGAACTAATTGCTCTAAACCAACAACAAGATCACTTGACACTTCACCATGGTAATCAGCATCCTTCACAGCCTTTTTTATGATTGACGTTGCGTTAAGCTTATACACTTTAAAGCCCAAATGATTTAAGAGCTTTCCCGCTCCATTCATTATGTTAAGACCCAGACTCCGTTCAATGAAGACTTGTTCTTTTTGATTGGATTCCATCTACATTAGTTCTTTGAGCTTTCGAGCGAGAGCTAAATCGCCTTTTACTTTTAGCTTGCCAGTTAAGGTGGCAATCATAGGCTTTATCTGCTTATTCTGTAATTTGAGGTAGGTATCCTCACTCATTGTAATCGTACAATCCGCTTCCTCATCAATTGCACTCATTACATTCTCACTACCCCTACCATCAATAAACATGATTTCCCCATCAATCTGAAATTTAAGCGTCTTTTCAATCGGGGGTAGCTCTTTAATCTTACCTGCGAGTTCGTTTCGTAAATCTTCTACTGCCATAGTCTAGTGTTTTAAAAGTTATAGTAGGGGAACAAATTGGACTTTGATATGTTCGTGAAAAGTAGCTAGAGCAAAAGATAATCAAGTTATCGACAATGCATAAAAAAGGGGAAGAATTACCCTCCCCTTTTTCGTATTCCATGCAAATGTTGTCTTATTTTTTAACCATCATCACACTTCGATTTTCCCGCCCACCGGTTGTCGATACAACAACAGCATAGGCTCCCTGTCTTATATCTGAGACGTCAAGAGGGATTTCCTGAATCCCCGTACCAAGTGACTGGGTTTGGAATTCTTTTACAAGACGTCCACTTAAATCAATCACCCGAATCCGAACATCTGCTCCATTCGAAAGATCTAGGGACAAGATTGTCGTATTCACTGCGGGATTCGGATATATTGTAAGATCTGTCACATCCTGCGCCACAGAGGGAATATCCGTAGGAAGTTTACAAGACGCTGCACAACTTGCACCATTCAACGTAGTTGTACGCCACATACCACGCGAGTGGGTTCCAATGTAGATAGCTCTACAACTTGGATCGTCATCGCAATATCTGAACTGACGGACACCATAAGTTGGCACTCGACCTAAGTTCGTATTCTGCTCTGACCAAGTCGTACCACCATCATCACTTCCCCATACACCTAACTCCGTAGCTACGAGGTA
>DLYY01000105.1 GCA_003447535.1 Bacteroidota bacterium
CTTCCCCAATGGCTGCTTACGATTTCAAGAGGCGTCTTGTCTGGTGAGGTATTTGAAGATTTGCTGCTCATGATCTATTTTGCCGCTTGTTTTACCTTACACGCTACACGAAGCCTTGCACTTCGGGCTCGACTATTTTTTGCCACCTCTTCTGAACTAGGCGTTTGGCTATGTACTTTATCCTCCTTCCAATTGGATGGCTGTACCCCGAAAATTGGATCATACGATTCTTGAGATGAGCCAAGTCCTTTGACAGCTCTTTTCACCAAACGATCTTCTAGTGAATGAAAAGTGATGATTGCCATATAACCCCCTGGCTTTATACATTTTGGCAGGCTATCAAGAAAATCCGTTAAAGAAGACAGTTCCTCATTTACTGCAATGCGTAGGGCCTGATAAACTTGTGCCAGATATTTTTCTCTCGGACCGCGGATTACCGGTTCGATCCAGGCATTGAAATCTTGAGTTGTTTCAATACTGCGTAGTGACGGATGGGCTTGAAGTCTCTTAACAAGCTCCTTTGCATTACGCACCTCACCATAACTCGAAAACATATTGAGGAGATCTCCAGGCGTAGAATCTGATAAGACATCCTTAGCGGTCTTTCCACAATTGTAATTCATCCTCATATCTAGAGGCCCGTCAAAACGAGTGGAAAATCCCCTTGTTCCCTCGTCAAATTGATGGGATGAAACCCCTAAATCAGCTAGAACGCCGTCAACTTGGCCAATTTCAAAATAATTTAGAAAGGATTGGATAAACCGGAAATTCCTCGGTATAAAAAGAAGTCGATCGTCGGACAGCAAATCCGCATTGAGCTTAGCATCTGGATCTTGATCAAAGGCAATTAGCCTTCCTTTAGAGCCGAGACGACTAAGAATAGCACGGCTATGCCCACCGCCACCAAAGGTTGCATCGACATAGGTACCATTTTCCTGGATATGCAATGCGTCAACGGCTTCTTTGAGCATAACTGGAATATGGTAGTTATCCATGACCATCACTCGTCAACCGATAAATCGCCAAGTACGTCCTCTGCTAAGTCTGCAAAGTTGTCCGAACTGATATTGAGTTCTGCTTCATAGCGTTTGCTATCCCAAAGTTCTAAGGTGTTTTTCCCTGGCGTTAGAATAGCCTCACCAGTTATTCCAGCATATTCAAGAAGATGCTTTGGAAGATTTAATCGATTTTGTCCGTCGAGCAACACCTCGGTGGCTCCTCTCATAAAGTATCGTATGAAACTCCGCTCTTTTTTCTTGAATTGATTTAAGCGCTCTATTCTCGCCCTTACCTTTTCCCATATATCAATAGGATAGATCTCAAGGCAGGACTCAAAGCCACGATTGACGACAAAACGGCCTTTGTTTTCCGGCTTCATTTGTTGTTTCAAACCACCAGGCAAACGCATACGACCCTTAGCATCGATCTTTACGGTATGTTCTCCTAAAAACGCCACTTTTCTTTATAGTGTAGATAAAACTACATTAAAAAGCCAAGTATTACCACTTTTTCCCACTAACAACCACTAACATTTCTTCCACAGAAAACACAACAAATGGTGGATAACTATGCCAATAGTCGATTTAACAAGGGATTACTCGTCCTTATCAACATATTTTTCCAAGAAAAAAATATTCGTAAATAGCCGATTTATCCGGCAATTGCATGGATCCCCGGTAAATTTTTACCCTCGAGAAGCTCTAAAAGTGCGCCACCACCAGTACTTATAAAAGACATCGACGAAGCTAATTCAAACTGATGTACGGCCGCCACAGAGTCTCCTCCGCCCACTAAGGTGTAAGCCCCCTGATTGGAAACGTTTGCAAGCGCCTCAGCCACCGCCTTGCTACCTGCTTGGAAAGAAGGCATTTCAAAAACACCCATCGGACCATTCCATATAATGGTTTTAGCTTGTGCAATAACCTCAGTGTAGTGGGCAGCTGCCTGTGGACCAATGTCAAGTGCCATCCAGCCTTCAGGAATACAATCACTTGCACAAACCTGGGTTTGCGCATCATTGGAAAATGCATCGGCGCATACAGAATCCATAGGAAGATATATCGTGCACCCTTCAGCAGCTGCCAATTCAAGCAATCGCCTTGCGTCATCAAAGCGATCTTCTTCGCATAAAGAATTCCCTATTTGGCCACCCTTCGCAGCCTTAAATGTGTAGGACATTCCACCGCCGATAAGGATGGCATCCACTTTCCGACAAAGATTTTCAATAATCATCAGCTTATCCGACACCTTGGCACCTCCCAAAATGGCCACTTTAGGTGCATCACCCTGAGAAAGCGCGTTATTTGCATTATCGATCTCCGCTTGCATAAGTATGCCAAATGCTCTGTGTTCGGCAGAAAAGAATTCGGCTATACCTGTAGTTGATGCATGCGCCCGATGCGCCGTTCCAAAGGCATCATTGATATATACATCACCCCATGAGGCTAACTGTTCTGCAAACTCAAGATCATTTTTCTTTTCCTCAGGATAAAACCGAAGGTTTTCCAAAAGGACAATTGCAGGTTTTGACGCTAAGCACGCTGCCTGAAGAGAAGCATCTCCACAATCTTCAACAAAAGCAACTGGTCTCCCTAGTTTATCTTCTAACGTCGAAACAATTTGCTTGAGCGATTTATCCCTGTCTGCCCCATATTTTAATGCCTTTACAGCTTGTTTAGGTCGCCCTAAATGTGACATTAACACCAACTGACAGCCTTGGTCTAAGACATATTGCAAGGTTGGTAATGCAGCATCAATACGTGCTGTATTTGTTATATCTCCTGAAGCATTAATCGGTACATTAAAGTCTACACGCATCACAACGCGCTTACCTTGTAGAGCAAGATTTTTCATGGTTATTATTTACCGTGTAAAAATACGACGTAACTCGACGACAATCATGGCTGCATTTACAGCGACCATAGTCACGACAACAAAGCTTAGGAATACAATGGTTTTCAAAGATAGAACCTCGCCTTCAACCTCGAAGCTAAACCCATCTAAAAAGGGCAACACCACCATAGTCTTTACACCGTAAACCACAAAAAATGATACGACTGTTACGATTAGAAAAAGCAGAGCTAATCCCTTTAGATACCACATCAAAACAGCAGCAGGTCGAACTCCTTGAATCAATATAGATTCAATTTGATTTTTAGATCGCGTCAACATCAACTGAACGGTCAGCAGGACACCTGTCAAGCTGAGTAATAACACAAAAAAACCCAGCATCCCTACGGCGACAAATGCACCTCGAAAAAGGGCCGCATTTTCCCCTATTCTTAACTTGGTCTCATTGGTTTCATATCCATGGTCTGCAAGATATTTTTTGAGCTCTACTATACGTTCTAGAGCAAACCTGACCGCAATACGTTTGGAAAGCGTATCGCTTTCGGCTTGAGGATACGAAAAAGTGGTATTTAGATGCTCTAAAAAATCACAGGGGACCAACACAGCGCTGATTCGATCACTGTAACCCGCAATTTTTGCATTAAATGCAGCCTTTGTTGGATACCGAAGAGAATCAGAAGGCAACAACTTGAGCTTAAGAGAAGTTAAGTC
>DLYY01000094.1 GCA_003447535.1 Bacteroidota bacterium
TGATTGGTAAGAAGCGAAGCCTTCTCCAGTTCCTACATATATTGTTCCGTCAGCAGACTGCACGATAGAAGAAATTGCAGAAAAGCCAGGATAGTTATCCATATATTCCCAAGAGTCTCCTCTGTTGATGGAACGATACATACCACCTGCTACTGATCCGGTAAACATTAAATTTCTATCATCCTTATCAATAAGAATTGTTCTTGTTCGTCCTCCTTGGTTATCCGGGCCTAGAGCATCCCAAGAAAGATCATAATTTGCTTTAGCGGAAGGTCCCTGGGCAATACGATCTGCCTGAGCAAGTGCTTTGTAAAAATTGCGGTAGTCAATTTCTCCTGTTACAGGATCAGCCCATTTATCATAACGATATTGCATGGACTCCATCATACGCTGAGGTTTATCCCAAGGTTTAGAAGAAGCAATTTCCTGATTTGATTCACTTGCCGATGTATCCGTTGTTGAGGTTACGTTTTCTTGTTGTGCACAGCTTGAAAGAAGCAGTGCTGGTAATGCCGCTAGTGCAGCTATACGTAAAATGCGATTCATAGTATTTTGTTTACGATTTCTTTACAGTTCTAATATAATACCAAACCACCTACCTTTCATAAAGGTTCTGTCAGAATTGTCAATATCTCTTACCTAAAAGGAATCCAAGATATAAATTGAAAATTATGGGCTTGTTAGTCTCTGCCACCATTACATCAAGCCTTCGATAATAGATATCTAAAGAGATTCCTGCATCTAGCGCTTTGACAAAAGAAGCATCTGTGGCCCAATCAAAGTGAAGTCCAATTTTTCCGTGAAGTCCAGGAACAGGCTTTATCTCAGTAAAACCAAGGCCGATACGTGAAGCCCCATATATCTCCTGACGGGCAAGAAATCTTGAAGCATTTGATTCGGAAAATCGCTCGGGTTCATGATCTTTTGTACAATTTATGAGGTTATCTCCATTCTTGTCGTCGATCATTTCCAAATAGTAAGGCTTTTCAAAACCCAACGACAAACCTAAAAGCCAGTCGTAGGATATACTAACACCAAGACGGTCTGCTTTCTGTGCGAGAAGCCTCCGTTGGCCCATAGCGGTATGCAGCGCAAAAAAGGAATTCTTCTTACCAAAAAAAAAGCGTTTTGGATTGCATGCACTGTAAAGACTCTCTTGCTTGCGCTCACGCATGTCTTTATAATGGAAATATTCAATTTGAAGTAGGCGGCTTTTTTTGTAGGTCTTGAACCAAACTTTTTCCAAAAAAGCAGAATATCCGTTGGTATGGAAACGGCTGCCGAAATTTAACTCGTGCTGCCTGAAACCCGCCTCGTCAGAAGAAAGACCAAGAAGATCTTCTACATTGTTTTGCCCAGCAATGGGAATGGTTGAAAGTAAGCAACCAACAAAGACTAAATATCTGAGCAAAATCTTCACCAAGGGAAGATAAGCAAAGGGGCTGAAACCGCCTAATGGGTTACACCGCGCCTAGCTGATTGAACAACCATAATCGTCCAAGCATTGTAAACTTGCGGGTATTGGGAATTCTTATACGCTGAATTGCAATCTGACTTGCCGGGGTTTGCTTTATCTTGTTAAACAACCTTTGGTAGTAGTTGTAAGCAACAAAGACACCAAAACGAGAAGAGGTTGGAAGTCTTTTGATATATTCCAAGGACTCGTCAAATTCGCGTTGAATATCTTGCTCTATCATTTCTTTGTCCTCCTCTGAAAAATTATCAAAGCTAACTCCAGGAAAGTACACTCGTCCTTTGTCCTCTGCATCATCTTGAATATCCCGCAGAAAGTTTACTTTCTGGAAGGCGCTGCCAAGCATCTTTGCCCCATAAAGCAGCTCATTGTACATTTCCTTATTGCCATTTACAAAAACACTCAAGCACATTAAACCAACAACTTCTGCACTTCCATAGATGTAAGTATTGTAATCTTCAGGAGTGTAAGTAGACTTGTGTAAATCCATCTCCATCGAGATAAAAAAAGCTTCTATTACCTCACGTTCAATATTATACCGATTGACGATTCGTTGGAAACTGTGTAAGACTGGATTAGTACTTATGCCCTCTTGAATGGCGAGGTACGTTTCCTTTTTAAAACGCCCGAGTAGAGCCTGCTTATCGTAAGCATGAAAAGTGTCAACGATTTCATCTGCTGAACGCGTAAATCCATAAATCGCAGAGATTGGAAAGCGCAAGGGCTTATCCAGCATACGGATACCCAAACCAAATGACGTGCTGTATTGCTTTGCCATCATAATGCTAGTAAGCTCACCACAGCGATCATGCAAGTGCATCATAGTTTTCCTTTTGCGTTATAGGAATCTTCTTACTAATATAATTAGCCACAACCTCTCCTGATATCAGGCTTGGAGGAACACCCGGTCCTGGAACTGTAAGTTGCCCTGTGTAAAATAGGTTATTCACCTTTTTGTTTATCATCTTAGGCTTAAATATAGCAGTTTGCCGTAAGGTATTAGCCAGTCCATAGGCATTTCCGCGATAGGCATGGTAACGCGACTTAAAATCATTTATACAAAAACCACGTTTTACAGAAATTGCATCGTGTATACTAGTCCCCGCGATGGTCTCTAACTTATCAATCATGAATTTGAAACGCTTTTCCCGTAGCGATTCTGTATCCTCAAGATCTGGTGCAAGAGGCATAAGCAAAAATAAGTTTTCCTTATCCTTAGGAGCAACTGTAGTATCCGTCTTCGATGGACAACAAACATAAAACAACGGTTTTTCAGGCCATTGAGGTTTGCTATATATATCTGAGCCGAACTGCTCAATATCTTCATCAAAGAAAAGGTTATGATGCAAAAGGTTATCCAAGCGCTTATCTACACCTAGATAATAGATTAAAGAAGAAGGAGCCATCACCTGCTTATCCCAAAAACCCTCCCGATAATTTCTCCAAGTAGGTTCCAAAAGCTTTGACTCAACATGATGATAATCGGCGCCTGCAACGACCAAATCGGCTTCGTAGATTGTACCATTTACTGAAACACCATAAGCATTCCCGTTCTTATCCACTAAGATTTTTTCAACCTCCGAATTATATTCAAAATCAACGCCTAAATCTTCCGCCAACGAAACCATTCCTTTGATGATTTGATACATCCCCCCTTGAGGATACCATGTACCGAGAGATAAGTCTGCATAATTCATCAAACTATATAATGCAGGTGTTTTCTTTGGTAAGGCCCCCAGAAAATAGGCAGGAAACTCCAATAACTTCCGCGCTGCCTCACTAGTGAAGAGGCTATTTATCTCCGCAGTGAGCGAAGTAAACAACTTGAGCTTCGGAAGCTGCTTTACAATTGAAAGGTCAATAAACTCTGTGAATGAAATGGAAGGTCTATGAACTAAGTCGTTCATGCCAGCTTCATATTTTGCCTTAGCATTGGTTAGAAAGATTTTAAGCTTTTCACCACCGTTCTCTTCCAATTTGTCAAAAAGTTGAAAAAGCTCCTCTTCGTTACCGGGAACGTCAACAAGAAGATCTTCCGGAAAAAAAACCCTGTAGCCTGGATCCAAGCGATCTAAGGTATAATAATCTTGAACCTGTTTTCCAAACTGATTGAAATACCGCTCGAACACATCCGGCATCCAATACCAGGATGGCCCCATATCAAAAGTGAACCCATCATTACTCCAGACGGAGCAGCGCCCACCAGCACCCTCATTTTTCTCTAGAACCTTTACCTTATATCCCTTTTGAGCAAGATGCGATGCCGCACTGATGCCAGCAAATCCAGATCCTATAATAAGGGCTTTTGTCATTAATATCCTAGTTTGGTTAAACGCAATCGAAGAATTCTTCGTGCGTGGAAAATTCTGCTTTTTATCGTACCTAAAGGTACATCAAGTTGCAATGCAATTTCTTCGTATTTAAAACCATCGACATGCATAAGAAAGGGAATACGCAAATCTTCCTTCAAAGCATCAATTTCCTTAACGATTAGTTCTTCGCTTAGATTACTCGATGCTGTGTTGATTTCGAAATGATTACGGTCAATTATTGTACTTGTGCGCTCGTCTAATCCGTCAAGCATAGTGTTTTGACGCGTCTTTCGACGGTAGTTGTTGATAAAGATGTTCTTCATAATTGTAGCCATCCAAGCACGGAAATTTGTACCGTCCTTATACTTATCTAAATTTCTCATGGCGCGATGAAGCGTATCCTGTACTAAATCGTCAGAATCACTTTGATTTTGGGTTAGGCTCAGCGCGAATGAACGAAGAAAGCTTTCAATTTCTCCGACCTGTGTTATAAATACTCGTGTAGACATGTTTAACTTTTCTGACCTAAACTTAAACAGAATATTTTGAAAAATTAAATATTCTCCCAACTTTTTGTTTAACCACCTCGCCATTTTGTTGAACAAAAGCATGCTTTCGTTCAACCTGCAAACCCTTAAAACGTCAATAAATTAAACAAAATGAGTGATTTACGACACACCTAGGACAAACATATGAGAGCTAGAACTGACCTGTAGAAGAGGTTAGAGGATGTGTATAACTTGTAATTGGGAAACGCTAAATAGCGTACTGATCCAGTTGGTGAAGGGAAGTAAGGTAGTTGCAATTCGCCGGCGGATTTATATCTGATAACAAAAAGGAAGAACCAAAATACAGTAACTCAGACTCGGGAAACTTATCACTAACGTAGTGGAGCTCCTCACGTACTGACCGCCCTACACCTTCTACAATGAAACAGGTTATATAGTAGTCCGGCTGAAAGGAGTTATGAACTCTTTCCAGATCTTCTATGGGAACGGAGGCACCAAGGTAAAGCGTCCTTGCACCATGTATTCTGAGCATATACTCAGCGATTAATAATCCTATTTC
>DLYY01000106.1:0-4145 GCA_003447535.1 Bacteroidota bacterium
AATCGCGTGAGTAATGCCGAACAATTTGGAGGCGTGATCGGGACATTTTTTATGGCGCTTACGCTCTGTATCGTCTCTTTTTCTTGCACGGGCCCAATTCTAGGATCAGCCATTGTAACAGCACTTTCCTCTCAGGGAGGGGCAGTAGAACTTACTATGGCCATGTTAGGCTTTGGTTTGGCTCTCGCCTTGCCTTTTACACTCTTTGCTGCCTTTCCAAGTTTACTCAATAAACTGCCAAGAAGTGGAGGTTGGATGAAAGATGTAAAAGTGATATTAGGATTTGCCGAACTTGCCCTAGCACTTAAATTTTTATCCAACGCTGACCTCGTTCTGCAGTTAGGCCTTTTAAAGTATGAACTGTTTATTATTGCTTGGGCTATTATTAGCTTATTGGCAATGGCGTATCTCTTTGGTTGGTTATCTAAAAAGACCATGTTTAAAAAACCTACGACAATAAAAGGAGGGGTTGCCTGTCTTCTTCTGGTTTTTGCAGGATACCTTATTATGGGTTTATCTATTGATGATTCTACAGGTCGTTACAAGCCTAGAACAATGCTCTCTGGATTCCCTCCTCCGGTATGTTACAGCTATTTAGGTTGTGAAGAGAATAAATCAGATGGTGAAGAGACGGAGATTACTGAGTTTAAAAACAACATAGTGGATGCAAAAGCGCAAGCAGAAGTGTTGAACCGCCCAATGTTGTTTGATTTCACAGGTCATGCTTGTGTTAATTGTCGTAAAGTTGAGGAGCAGATATGGACTGACCAAAGTGTTCATGAACTTATAGAAGAAGATTTCATTCTAACCTCATTGTACGTCGATGAGCGAACTATTCTTCCCAAAAAAGAACAATGTGTTGTATTGATTAATGGCAATGAAACGAGAGAAAAACTCATTCGTACGGAAGGGGATATTTGGTCGACAGTTCAGGCTATCAACTTCAGGTCAGTAACCCAGCCGCTTTATGTGATATTAGCACCTGATGAAACGCAGCTGACCCCTGCTGTGGGGTATTCTGAGGTAAACACTGTAGAAAAATATAAGGAGTTTTTAGAGGACGGGCTCGAGGCTTTCGAGCAGTGGAAGGAGGGGCAGAAGGAGGTAGAGGATGGCGAAGAGTAATCGCTTTTTTTTGATCATGATGCTAATGCTTGGTTGCCTCTGCACAAGCACACACGAGCTATACGGCCAATCAACAAATCCAGAATTTGAGCCACACGAAGACTTGGTTAAGTGGTCCTCAGTGATGAAGTATGTTTCGACCGATAGCCTACAAATCACTTTTCATGTAGAACTAGCTCATGGTTGGGCAATCTATAGCCAATATCAGCAGGGTACAGGCCCAATTCCTACGTCGATAAATGTATCGAATATGCCTCAGGTGACATTTAGAGAGCAAAGTGTATTTGGATCAGATGGCTACGATTCCATTTGGGATTTACCCATAAAGAAGTTCGTAAACGAAGTATATTTTATCTCATCTACTTTTGAAGTTCCATCGGAACAACCAGGCATTACCTCCGTGAAGGGACACTATGAATTTATGATATGCGACAGCATGCAGTGTTTACCTCCGGAGTGGGTAGATTTTGAGATACAAATTCCAGGTCAGGAATAGGAAACTGCAGGGATATGCTATCGATGGATACCTTGGCCCATTGACTTCTGGGTGCCACGGCAATTTTTAGATGAGTAACAACTCGTAACAGTAAGACCGACTACAAGAATCAGGGCGACATAAGTTAAAAAGCGTTTCATAGAATAAATTATTTAATGAAAGATACATAGCATTATTAAAATGAAGCGCTAGACTAAAAATCTAAGGTCAAGTTTCCTCCGACTTGGGGTGATTTCTTTTCGGCTGGTGCTTTGTTCTCCTCTGGTGAGAGTACTTTCTCATTTTTGCTCTCTAATGTTTGACTGACATCGACAACCTTTCCGCGTCTAGGGTCACTTGTAAACTTGTTTCCTTGTGACTTCCAACCTTTAACATCTATAAAGCTGCTAAGCGTGATGACCTCCTCTGACTTTTCTTTTGCACTGCTCTTCAGCACAGTAATTTTTACTTGAGGCTCGGGATGGAGGCTAACAAAGAGTAGTTTAGATGCAGCATGTTCGCCAATAAAGTTGAATAACTGATCATCGGTCTTTGTCTCGATATGAAAGCGTTTAACATATTCCGTTTTGCTCGAACCATCGAGATAGACTGCCGTAACAATATCCGAAGGCTGCCACTTATATATGTAGGCGATGCCAGATAGGGGCAGTTTTTTGTTTACCTCTGGATGAAAGGTCTCGTAGCAGCCATTTTGATGGATAACCAGCACCTTATCTGAGGTATCAAAACTACCAATGGCTTGTCCACGCTCTTCGCCATTTATGCGGCCCGTTGAGCTATCAAAGAAAAAGGTCTTTCCTCCAAAGGTCGAAGGACCAATTGAGACCTGGTCAATCTTTCGGATTGGGTACTTTGTAATCACATTCCCCGCGGACATTCTTCCTTTGACGTTGATGTCGGTAAAATTATACTCAAACTCTTTTTGTCGTGCCGTACAATTCGGACTGAGTTTGATGCGAACTGTCTCGGATTCCCCATTGGGGTGCATTGCAAAATAGAGCACCTTGGCTTTGTCACTCTTGGTAATTTGGTAAGCCTTATCACGCACCATGGAAGTCACAGCAAAGCGCTTCACATAGTTTTTTCCAGAAGTCAGGTCAGCATAGATCATATGATAAATCCGACGATCCTCATTTTTCTTCCATACCGCGATATACAAGATGTCCTTACCTACAAACTTTTTATCCTCAATACGAGAGATAATCATACTGCCGTCCTTTTTAAAGGCTATCACATCATCAATGTCAGAGCAGTCCGTGATAAAGGTGTCTTTTTTAAGTCCCATACCTACAAATCCTTCCTTGAGATTGGCATAGAGTTTTACATTATTGGCAGCAACATGTTTAATCTTGATCGCTTCAAAGCTCTGCAACTCCGTACGGCGATCTTTTTCACTTCCATAAGTCTTTTTGATGCGCTCAAAATAAGCTATTGTGTATTCGGTGAGCTGAGCTAGGTGATTTTTGACCTCTGCCAGTTTTTCTTCTAAGCCTTGGATGATTTCATCGGCTTTGAAGCTATCGAATTTCGAAATCCTTTTGATTTTGATTTCCGTCAGTTTAAGAATGTCTTCTTCGGTAATATCCCGCATAAGACTGAAGGCTGAAGGGCTTTTGTTTGTGCGCGAGGGAGTTGATACGTATTCATGCATACCATGATCTATCGCTGCGATAACAGCCTCCCATGTTTCGCACTCCTCTATATCTCTATAGATTCTCTGCTCAATAAAAATCTTTTCCAAAGAGGCCAAGTGCCATTTTTGCTCGATCTGCTCCTTTTCAATTTCCAATTCCCATTGCAGAAGGTTTTTGGTTGCCTCTACATTGAGTTTTAAGATGTCATGAACTGAAAGAAAGTGAGGCTTGTCCTCATAAATGATACATGCATTCGGTGCAAGAGAAACCTCACAATTGGTAAAGGCATAAAGAGCATCTATAGTTACATCGGGACTAACTCCTGTAGGCAACTCAATTTCTATATCTACTTCTTTGGCGGTATTATCTACAACCTTCTTAATGCGAATTTTGCCCTTTTCATTGGCCTTTATAATGGAGTCAATGATGGCTTGGGTAGTCGTCCCATAGGGGGTTTCGCGGATGCGCAACGTTTTTTTGTCTTCAACCTCAATACGTGCTCTAACCTTGATTCGTCCACCTCTTTTTCCTGCTTGGTAGTCGCTAGCATCCATAAGTCCACCAGTGGCAAAGTCTGGAAGAAGCTTAAAGGAGCGACCCTTTAGGTGGTGGATTGCGGCTTGACAAAGCTCATTGAAATTATGGGGTAAAATTTTAGTAGACAGCCCAACTGCAATCCCGTCTGCTCCTTGTGCAAGTAGTAAAGGAAACTTGGCGGGTAGGTGAATGGGCTCTTTTTTCCTTCCGTCATAGGATAGTTGCCAATGCGTCGTATTTCCATTAAATAGTACATCAAGAGCAAACTTAGTTAGCCGTGCTTCAATATACCGTGGTGCGGCAGCGGGGTCACCCGTGCGCACATCTCCCCAGTTTCCTTGACAATCAATGAG
>DLYY01000106.1:4458-6669 GCA_003447535.1 Bacteroidota bacterium
AATCAATGAGGAGTTCCTTTTGACCAAGATTAACTAAGGCATCTCCAATCGCAGCATCTCCATGGGGGTGGTATTGCATGGTTTGACCTATGATGTTGGCTACCTTGTGGTAGCGTCCATCATCCATAGTTTTCATGGCATGCAGTATTCTGCGTTGAACGGGCTTCATCCCATCCTTAAGGGCAGGTACTGCTCTCTCTAAAATCACATAGCTTGCGTAGTCTAAAAACCAATCTTTATATAGACCGCTTACTTTCGAATCGGACAAAGAGGTATTGGGAGCTGGATTTTCTGACATAATTTTCACTATAAATGTATGTTCCCAATATATTTACGCGGTGAATTTTATCCACTACATTTCTGTGGATGCTTCAGTCAATGGCTATTAAGTATACACTGTAAAGACCAAACGGCGTGCAAAGAGAGGAATTGTTACAACAATATCAGCAGTCATCCATGCTGCAAAAAGTGGTTTCCCATTTAACCGGGGGAGACAAGAAGAGTGCAATTCATCTCAATGAAGTGCACGGCTCTTCTTTAGCATTCATCATTGCGGCATCTTATCAAGTGCATAAAGGAAACCATATCGTCCTCTGCCGAGATCGGGAAGAGGCAGCTTTTTTAATGCAGGATTTACAGTTTGTGCTCCCTAAAAAAGAGATTTACAGCTTTCCTTCTTCTTTTAAGCAGTTAGGCCAAATTCACCAATCGGATTCGGGGAACATCCAAATGCGTACAGAGGCCATCACTCAGTTGACGAGTAATGCCATTCAGTCCATGTTGATTGTGTCGTATCCGGATGCCTTACTCGAGCGGGTAGTTAAAAAATCAGTACTCAAAGAAACACGTCTTGACATTGAAGTAGGGGAGACCTTTGACATTGATTTCATGTTAGAGTTGCTGATCACTTACAATTTTGAGCGTGTAGATTTTGTCTATGAGCCCGGTCAATTTTCAATTCGCGGTGACATCATTGACATTTACTCCTTTGCGAATGCAAACCCGTATCGAATTGAAGTTTTTGATAATGAGGTAGAGAGTATTCGGCTTTTTGATCCTGTGAGTCAGCGGTCAGAGAAAAAGGTTCTTCGCATCTCCATATTGCCCAATGGTCAACAAAACTTCACAGTAGAAGAGCAGGTATCACTTTTTCAGGCTATTCCAAGTAACACCACCTTTTGGATTAATGATGTGGCGATGTGTTTGGAAACCGTGGATGATGGTATGTCAAAAGCCATTGCTTGTTATGAAAAAATTGATCTCGATGAGGAGGATTTTGAACAAGAGGATAGCATTCGCATCCATCCTCAAAAGCGTTTTGAAACTTCTCCGCGTATCAAAGGATACCTTGAGGACATTCAGTTTATAGAGTGGGGTAACAAGATCTATTCCAAGGCGATGGAGATCTATAGTTTTGGCATTGATCCCCAACCTGTATTCAACCGAAATGTAGACTTGCTAGTAGAGGATTTGCAGGCTAAAAAAGAGGCTGGTTACGAACTCATTTTGGCAACAGAACATGCCAAGCACTACAACCGGGTACAAGGGATTTTACAAGATGTCGAGGCGAATATCACCATGCATCCGCTCAATTTGGACTTACATGCCGGTTTTGTAGACGATCAAAATAAAATTCTTGTGTATACCGATCATCAGATTTTTAGTCGCTACCATAAGGCAAACATTCGAAAAAATCGAAGCAGTAGTCGCGCACAACTAATAAAAACACTCAAAGAATGGAAGCCGGGAGACTATGTTGTTCATATCGACCACGGGATTGGTGTTTACTCAGGATTGGAAAAGCTTGACATTGCGGGTCGAGTGCAAGAGTCGATTCGAATTGTATATCAAAACAACGATTTACTCTATGTCAGTATCAATGCACTGCACAAAATCTCTAAGTATTCGGGCAAGGATGGTAAGAAACCCAAAATTCATCGACTAGGATCAGATGCTTGGGCAAAAACTAAAACCAAAACCAAAAAGAAAATCAAACAGGTTGCCTATGACTTAATCAAGTTATACGCCCAGCGAAAAACCCAAAAAGGATTTGCCTTTTCACCTGACACATACTTGCAGCATGAGTTGGAAGCCTCATTTTTCTATCAGGATACGCCCGATCAAGAAAAAACCAGCATAGAGGTGAAAAAAGATATGGAGAGTGATGTGCCTATGGATCGTTTATTATGTGGCGATGTAGGTTTTGGTAAA
>DLYY01000132.1 GCA_003447535.1 Bacteroidota bacterium
ACGAGTTGCCTACTATATGGCCAACAAGGATCAAGGCGAATGCTGCGAGTTGTGGCTCACCCATGGGGGGACCTTACGAATCATTATGTATTACTTGTGCAATCGTTTTCAGGTGGAAACACCTCAAACAAGATTTGATAACACAGGAATAACTGAATACCGAATACAAAATGGTGCGCTATCCATTGAGCGCCTCAATGATTTACAACATCTTTGCAGAGAAAAATCTTCTCAACGGGTCTCTAGCGCGCTTCGTCGCGACCACTGAAGAAGAAACTTCCTTCAATTACGGCATTGTCGTCGGAGTCAGAGCCATGTACGGCATTTTCTCCAATGCTAGAACCGAATTGCGCACGAATACTTCCTTCTGCAGCTTCTGCAGGATTTGTAGCACCAATAAACGTTCTAAAAGCCTCTACCGCATTATCTTTTTCTAGGATGGCAGCGTAAATCGGCCCAGAGCTCATAAAGTCAGTTAACTCCCCGTAGAATGGACGTTCGGCGTGAATTGCATAGAATTGCTCTGCATCAGCCTTGGTTAGACGGGTATATTTTAGAGCGACTACTTTAAAGCCCCCTTTAATGATTTGATCTAACATTGCCCCTGCGTGTCCAGCGCGAACCGAGTCCGGCTTAAACATTGTAAATGTTCTATTTCCCATAGTCTTGCGTTTATCGTTTAACACGTGCAAAGTAAAGATGTTTCCATTGATTTATCAATAGTCTTTACAATAGACTGTTTTTTCACTTATTGATATATCGGTAACTTTGTGCCATGGGACATAATTACAGCGAGTTGTTGCGATGGAAAGAAGCCCTCAAAAAGGCTCAATCCATCTTAATCACGGCACATACTTCTCCTGATGGTGACGCGATAGGTTCATCTCTTGGGCTCTGTCATGCTTTAGAGGCAATGGGTAAAGAATGTGCAGTAGTGCTTCCCAACCGAGGCGCAAAGTTCTTGGATTGGATGCCTGGCATAGATTCAATCACTTATTATGAGGAGGATTCAACAGGTGTACAGGTGTTAATCGATGCATCGGATATGATCGTATGTCTTGATTTTAATGCCTTGCATCGCTTAGGTGATCTTTGTGCTGCTGTAGAAAATAGTCCTCAGCCCAAAGTGCTCATTGACCATCATTTAGGAGAGGTGTCTTGGCCAACAGTTAATCTTTGTCAAATTGGAGCAAGTTCAACGTGTGAGCTTGTGTTTGATGTATTGCAACAGACTGCAGAGAAATCATCATGGCTTAGCCTAGAAGTAGGGCAGTGTTTGTACACTGGAATTATGACTGATACGGGAAGCTTTCGCTTTCACGGCACGTCTCCCTTAGTGCACAGAGTAGCCGCTGAACTACTTGAAGTTGGCGTAAAGCCGAACCAAGTGCATGAACAAGTTGGTGATAGTTTTACCGATGGCCAGCTCAAAATGTTTGCTCATGTGCTATTACACAATACAAGCTTTTTATGTGAAGGACAAGTGGCTTACAGTTTTGTGAGCGCAAAGGAGTATAAGGAGTTTGAAGTTACCTCATCAGATACGGAAGGACTAGTAAATCAGCCCATGCGGTTACAGAATGTTCGGGTCTCTATTTTCTTTAAAATTGCAGACGATCGAATTAAAATATCGTTTCGTTCTAAAGGGGAAATCGATATTCAGCACATTGCAGCGCAGTATTTTGATGGTGGTGGCCATCGTAATGCCGCAGGGGGAATAAGCTTTGAAACTTGGGAAAAAACCGAAGCAAAGCTGAAAACTATTTTTCAAGATTTTTCGTTTGATTAAAAGGTCGTCTTTCCTAGACAAACTTTGTATTTTCGCTCAACCTTAATTTTAATTACTATGAATTTTCTTCAACAAACTGTTTTAATAGTCTCTATTGCTTTATCGGCGGTAGGTTGCGCTAACAAAGCAAGTGAGATGCCAGTTTCCAATAATTCCGATCAGGAAATTGCACAAAACAAATCTGAAGAAATCTCTCAGCTTAACTCCAATTCTATGTTTACTGAAAATGAATCAAATCATCCTATTGATGCTGTATTTACTACTGAGCGTGGTGTAATCCGAATCCGACTAACCTACGAACAAACGCCTATGACGGTGGCCAACTTTGTGGCCCTTGCTGAGGGTGATATGGAGAATTCAGCTAAACCGGCAGGTACTCCGTATTACGATGGGTTAAACTTCCACCGAGTAATCTCTGTGGCCAATGGTGATGGTCAAGATTTTATGATTCAAGGAGGATGTCCCCTAGGCACTGGAATGGGTGATCCTGGATACAAGTTTCCTGATGAGTTTGTTGCTAATCTCAAGCACACGGATCCTGGTATTTTATCGATGGCTAATTCTGGCCCGAATACAAACGGCAGCCAATTCTTTATCACAGTAGCCCCAACTCCATGGCTTGATGGCAAGCATACAGTATTCGGTAAGGTCGTCGAGGGAATGGATATCGCGATGGAAACGAAACAAGGCGAAGTTATTCAGTCGGTAGTTATTGAGCGCTCAGGTAAACCAGCTAAAGCATTTGATGCACCAAGCGTTTACACAGCTGAGGCTGCGCTCAAAGTTTCAGAGGCTGAAAATGCACTTAAAGCTCAGATGGAGAGTGTTGAGGCTTCTTTCGCAGAGGCAATGTCACGTTATCCGAAGGCAAAAATCACTTCAAGTGGATTGGGGTATGTAATTACTGCAGAAGGTTCTGGTGCACAAGCTACACCAGGTCAAACGGTATCTGTCCATTATGCGGGGTATCTAACTAATGGTACTAAGTTTGATGCAAGCTATGATCGAGGTCAGCCTATCGACTTTCCATTAGGTGCTGGTCGCGTGATTCCTGGTTGGGATGAAGGTATTGCCTTGTTAAGTCCTGGTGGCAAGGCAACGTTAATTATACCGCACACTCTAGCTTATGGGCCAAATGGTGCAGGTGGCGTAATCCCCCCCTATGCTACGTTAATTTTTGACGTAGAACTTGTATCTGTCAAATAGAAAAGCAGAGTATTATTGGCTTGAAGTTTTTTCGAATCTGCTTTAAGGAGCGGGTTGCGCAGAGATGCCGTTGACATAGTTTTCTATAGCTCCAACTGAAGAGGCAAAGCCTGATCCTATAAACCCATTAATATTTGAGTAGGATACTTGAACATTGTATTGTTCAAGCATTGGTCCACTTACTGGATAATACGACCAGTGCCATTTCTCTTCTTCATACCCTCTACTCCGTCCAGCGGTGTAGGGTTGGAAAAAGCCATAATCTGCTGCATGTTGAGTAAGCCATTCATAGATTCTAAGGCCTTCATCTTTTTCAAAGGCACTGTTGTCTAGAGAATGGATATCAATTTCCGTACCCCAATGGTGTCGGCTAGTACCTGGCATGGAGCTATATTCCAAGATGGCTCGACATCGCTGTGGTCCTGAATCAAATTCTAAAAAATCTTCTCTCTGCCACTTGTTTTCCCAGATAGCACGTTGCTTGCTAAAGTTTCGAGCACAGGATAATGCTTTAATATTTATATCATTACTAGCGGCATCATCCGCCATAAGAATGAAAGCTTGTGCCGCCTCTTTATGGAGGTAATGATTTCTTCCATCCGTATACTTTTTGTCGAGTAATTGGAAACTTTCATGGGTATGGTAATTTATTTGTCCTACAAGTTCATCTAGAGTGAATGTTGTAGTAACAGCAGAAAGATCAATCGTAACCATATTGGCAACTTCCGAAATAGAGTCATCGGTTATCACAGAATCAACTAGTAGGCTGTCGTCCTCTGCTGGTGCTTCCTCATACTGTGGCTCAAACATAGAGGCAGGGTTCCACATGAAGTCGCTGTTGACATACTGGATGACTGCATCTTGTCTACTTTTATCTTTTTCGAGAAACTTATAGAAAGTGTAGGCCGAGCGATTTCGATTTCTTCCTAGATAATCGATTGCGTCATTTAGCACTTGCGAAAAATCAACTTGTTCGGAATACGAAAACAGGTTTGGTGAAAGCCCATTTTCTAGCATGTTTGCATTGACTTCGCGGTTAAGTTTAAATGTTTCTTGAAACTCGCTATTAAATGCATTATTAAAATCTGTGGGAGGACACCCGTTGCAAACCGATTTGACATTTCCCCATCGTACTTGTGCTTCTTCATTGACGGTGGATAAAGAGACTTCATTCATGCCAATCATAATCGAAGTGAGCAGTTGATCAAGCGCTTCTTGATTAACGGTATATCCAATAATTTTTCCTTGATCTACAGGCTCCCCATCAGCCAAAGCCACGGCTTGGCTTTCCTGTTTTTCATCTGTCTTTTCACCTGTGCAAGCAAGGAGAAAACTGGAGAGCAAGAGAATTGCTGTAATTATTGAAAACTTAGAACACTTCATTGACATATTTTTTCTAAAAATAACAGATTCCTAATGGAGACGGCTCATTGATACAGTAAATCCCTTTTATATTGACTTTTGGAGGTAGATTGGATGGGTGGAGTGGGTGGGGAGGCCCACCTCTTTTTTTGATGTCGGCATGGTCAAACACGACCTATTCCTTTTCTTCATTTATACAATTGATAATTCTCCAGGCCTTAGTAAATTAGATTAAAAGCAATATTATGGGACGCGCATTTGAATATCGTAAACAGGCCAAGTTTGCTCGCTGGGATCGAATGGCTAAGCAATTCACCAAGGCTGGGCGGCACATTGCACTCGCGGTAAAGCAAGGCGGCCCTGATCCTGATACTAACGCTGCGCTACGTCGAGCTATACAAAATGCTAAGTCTGTACAAATGCCTAAGGATCGTATTGAGGCGGCGATTAAGAAAGCTTCTGGAAAGGATGCTATGGATCTTAAGGAGATGGTCTATGAGGGTATGGCGCCTCATGGAATCGCAGTGGTCATAGAAACAGCAACGGATAATTCTACGCGCACCGTAGCTAACGTTCGTGCAGCATTTAATAAAAAGGGTGGTTCGCTAGGAACACAGAACATGCATGACTTTCTCTTTGATCGGCGTGGAGTGTTCTACATTAAGACGAATAAAATCGAAGATATTGAAGAGTTTGAGCTCGAATATATCGATGCAGGCCTTCTTCGCATAGAAGAGACCGAGATTGAAGAAAAAGCGATGTATGAAATTTATGTCGAATTTCCAGACTTTGGAAAAATGGCTGATGCTCTAGAGCAGAGAGGCATAGAGGTGGAAAAAAGTGAGCTTACACGAATTCCTAATCATACGAAGACTCTTGATGAGTCCGCAATGGATGAAGTATTGGAGTTGATTGATCGTCTAGAGCAAGATGATGACGTAACGATGGTTTACCATAACCTAGACTAAGATTACTCATCCTCATAATCCTCGAAACCTTCAAGAGGATTTTGGTTTAACATGTCTTGTAGTAAGTCTCCAAATACATGGCCCTCGGTCATGAAATCTTTGCTGATTAAAGAGTGTTCTGCCATGCCATGAAGGACAAACTCAAGCCAAAATGTAGGTGCTTTATCATATTCTTCCGCAGTTGAAGCAATTTCAAGCAAGCCATCAAGTTCAATAAGTGCACCTTGTAAATCCTTATCGCTTATGTTTCTTGGTAATTCAATTTCCTTTCCATCACTGAAAAATTGCACAACTTCATTGAACTGTTTGTGATAGTTTTTGCCATCGGCAGACGTCTTGTTCGGGAGATCAAAGTGTTCCATAAACTCCAATCGTATCGCTTCAGAAACGAGCTTGAGCGCAATAGCCTGCGCCCCTTCTTGTTCCCCTTCATAAACTAATTCTACCTTGCCAAGCATAGCGGGAAGTGCAGTGTAAACATCTTGAATCCGGCACGCGGTGTGGCTTGATTTATATTGAAGGGCCCTTCGCTCTGCTGCTGCAATCGTCAGCTCGCGCAAGGCAATTGTTAAACGCGCTGATACGCCTGACTTTTCATCGATAAACTCACTATCCCTTGCTACAAAGGCAATGCGTTCTATCAAGTTCTTCATAGCATCAGGCATATATACCTGCTTTGTTTGCTCTTCACTTAGTCGAACTTCCTGATCGGTAATGGCTCGGCCAATGGCGATGGACTTGGGGTAATGGGTTACGATTTGACTCCCAATGCGGTCTTTGAGTGGAGTTACAATCGATCCTCGATTGGTGTAGTCTTCAGGGTTAGCTGTAAAGACAAAAAGTATGTCTAAAGGTAACCTTAAGTTAAATCCTCGAATTTGTATATCCTCTTCTTGCAGAATATTAAACAGGCCTACCTGGATTCTAGGCTGTAGATCTGGCAATTCATTGATGACGAAGATTCCTCGATGTGCCCTTGGAATAAGGCCAAAGTGAATAGCCCGTGGGTCATCAAAGGATATGCCGAGGTTCGATGCTTTAATTGGGTCTAAATCGCCAATCAAATCAGCAATGGAAACATCCGGTGTGGCAAGCTTTTCCCCATATCGTTCATCCCGTCCCTGCCATACTATGGGTAAGTCATCTCCAAGTTTTTCCACCCTGTCGATATTTTTCTGAGTTATTGGATTAAAGGGATCCTCTCTCAAAGAACTTCCTTCGATAACAGGAATTTTTTCGTCCATCAGTTGTGTAATCGATCGAGCAATACGAGTTTTGGCCTGTCCACGAAGGCCTAAAAAGAGAATGTTATGTTTGGCAAGTAAGGCTGATTCTAACTGAGGGATAACAGAATCCTCATAGCCAAGGATGCCTGGTAATGATTCACCTTGGCGAATCCACGACATCAGGTTTTTACGGATTTCATCTTTCACAGATTGTGTGGTGTATCCTGAAGCTTTCAGTTGACCTAAGGTCTTTATTGAGGTGTAATCCATAGCGTTGTATTGTTAACGTCGTTTTTTTCTATTGCGTTCAAAATCTTCGAGTACCATTGAGCTTAATCCATCAAGCCCACTGTAGTATGCCTTACCATGATTTACTTCGGTAAACTCTCGAACAAAATCTTGTAGATAGGGGTCATTAGCGATCATGAATGTTGTGATCGGAATCTTTAAACGACGGCACTGCTTTGCTAAGTTGAGCGTCTTGTTGATGACCTTTCTATCCAGTCCAAAACTATTCTTATAGTATTGACCATTTTCTTTCAGGCATGTTGGCTTGCCATCGGTAATCATAAAAATCTGCTTGTTCGCATTCTTTCGACGCCGAAGTAAGTCCATAGCAAGTTC
This sequence comes from Bacteroidota bacterium, assembly GCA_003447535.1. GTDB lineage: Bacteria > Bacteroidota > Bacteroidia > Chitinophagales > UBA8649 > UBA8649. Next base: position 7,176 of record DLYY01000132.1, read on the forward strand.
TAATCCTGCTACTGTATTGGTATGGTAAGGTCCTACACTCAGATAGGGTAACTCCTTTATCTCAATCTGCCAAGCATCATTCCCAAAGACAACAAGGTCAAGATCATCTTTTGGATAGCGTCGGCTGATAAGTTCTGCAAGGGCCATAGCTACTTTTTTTGCCGGAGTAATCCGATCTTCTCCGTAGAGAATCATGGAGTGGCTTATGTCAATCATGAGCACTGTAGCTGATCGCGCTAGATGCTCTCTTTCTCGAACGACCAAGTCATTTTGAAGCATACGATATTCACTATAATTGCTCCGTGTCATAGCATTGCGCATAGAGGCAGAAGAATCGATACTTGAAAGATCATCTCCATAGTCGTACATTTTGTAGTCGCTTGAAGTGTCTTCTCCTTGCCCGGCATAAGGCGTCTTATGATTCCCTTTCCCCTTCTTGTAGAGCTTTCCAAAGACTTCCTCTAATGCATTCTGACGAATCTGTTGTTCAGTTTTTGCAGTTATTGTATAGTCCTTGTCCTTTTGGCCATTCTCTTGGATTAACCCCTCCTGCTTTAGTTCTTCGATAAAATCGGCCATACCATAGGTCGACGTGGTAAGGTGATACTTTCTATCCAATTCATTCAGCCAATGAATGGCCTCTTGTGCATCCCCATTGACGTAGGGGAGAAGTTGATAAAACAAACGCCTCAATGTGTCCGACCGATTCGAACCACTATTGGGTATGTAATATTTATGGAAAACAAATCCTTGCACACTATTTAAACAATTTGTATCAAGCATAGTTGCTTGAGTTTGTCATAAAAACCTGATTTATAACGGCTTAAATATCTAAAAAAAATTTATGTTCTCGTTATCGAAACTTAGGTGATTTATTGCCGTAAAAAGGTTTATGGTTTGTCTTCCAATCTTAATAAAGTATACTTCTTTTAACCATTATTGTGTACGTGCGGAGGCTATTAATATTTATCAATTACAAAAGTTTAATTCTATGAAAACGTTATCCTTAACTACCCTTTTTACCACCTTGTTTGTGGCCTTTGGAGCAGCATTGTTTGCTCAAAACCAATCTTTTTCTCTTGATGCTCAAATCGAAGCAAGAGGTATAGAGATTCAAGATTTAGAAAATCCACGTATCAATTATACGTATGTTGAATATGATAAAGTAGATCGTCAGGTTCGATATCAAGGGTATATCGGAGATGAGATTATCTACGAATCTGGTACGGGTGAGGAACTGGTTCCTCTCAACACCTTTACGCTCACTTTAGAGGATCATCCTCACAAGAATGCTGTCTCTGTGCAGGTTGAAACAGCAAAGGGATACAAGGCGATTCTAGAAGCTCGTGACTACAGCGATGGATTCTTGGGATATAAGTTATTTCTTGATGGAGAAAAGGTTGGAGAAGGTCAAACTCGTCTTGAAGAGAGCCCGGAAAGAGTAAGAATAATGTCAGAATATGGTGAGCTTATAGATGGGCACGATGCATTGAACATTCTACGTTTTTATCCGGTGGAGATTGCTGCCATTAGCCCGTTCACCCTCTTTGCAGAGCAGCCTTCTTGGTCAAATGGAAATGCCGAATTGACATCTGCAATCCAATCAATGGATGTAAAGTTTGAAAAATGGTTGGGTGGCGAACGTGGTATGCGTTTATCACCTGATAGCCAGAACTTCTCTAGTGTTTCAGGGGTTTGCACTGTTGCTTCTGCTGATAACCCAGAACAAGATTGTCAATATACAGAAGGAGAGCATGAAGAGCAAAATGCTTTCTTAGATATATCAGTAGTAGAATAATAGTCTAAACCAAGACGATAAAGGGCGGCTCGAAAGAGCCGCCCTTTGTTTTTATATCTAGTTTATCTGAAGTTCAACCCTTCTGTTAAGATGATAGTGTGGCGAATCAGTAGCATAGAGATAAGCAATTTCTCCTTTGAAATCAAGCTTTATTCTTGCCAATAGAGATTGAACAACTTGAGGGTCATAGTTGGTCTTATCAAGTGTGTTGTGGATATAATCCATTACGGTTTGTGCTCGGGCCTCAGAAAGGAAGAGATTTTGGATTGCAAGCCCATCGGGACTGGAGTGCCCTGTTATGTATAATGTGTCCATACTGGCTTCGGTTAAGGCTGGAATGATTAAGTGCAAAACAGAATCGAGCAGAGTTGACTGTGCCGGACTGAGGGTATGTGTGTTGTGGTCAAAATAAACGAAATGTTGACGAAAATCACTTGATGAGTCATTGATATCTTCCCGATTCAAAAAGGTTAGACTATCCTCTTTCTTCTCATCTTGTTCTTCCGTAAGCTCGTTACTCTTGCAATGGTAATCCACCGCATAATAGGAGGTAAAGAGATCATTTTGAAATTTTTTAAGCCGTGAAGCCAATGCATTGGCTTTGTTTACCTCATAGAAGACTAAGCTTGAGTCAGTATCGGGATTGGTCTCATAACATATTGTTTTTAGGGGGTCGATTATAATAAAGTCATCCACATTTAGCACAATGCCAATAACATGCACATTGTGCCTGAGTGCATAGGCTGCAACCCCTTCATACATCCATTGACTTTGTGTGTCATCCCCGTCGGTAAAGGCTAATACATATCGCTCTCCTTGAAAGGATTGTATAGAGAAAATCCCTGCAGCAATAGCATCGAATAGCGCAGTGCCCCCTCCATATTGTTTATATTCCCTCACTGAAGGGCGTATTGCATCTCTCCTTGCTATAGGTGAGACAACATGGGGGTAGGAATCGAAATTGACGCGCGTGAAATAGATATGTTCTAAGCTATCCATAAAGGCGCACACTCCATTGACCATTTTTTTAAGACGATTTCCTTCATTCATGGAACCCGAGTAGTCCATTACAATGGAAATGGCAATATTGTGCGATGGTTCTTGATGATGAAACAGCTCAATATTGTTGACTTTACATGATTTGTCATCACTCATTCCAAACGGGTTGAAACCACTTGTATCCGTTTCTAGACCAAGAACAAAGTCCTCACCATCGAAGACTCTGATATGTTGCGAAAGGGATTCATTTCCATAATGGCTCTGTATGATTTGATAGGTGTAGTTGTTGAGCTGTTGCTGAGCATATACATTATGAGTTAAAAGGATAAATATTGAGCAAGTCAACCAGCTAAAGAGGTAGGATTTGCTATAGTGTAGTTGTATGCTGGGATTGGTAAACGAGATAGATGTGGTAGAGAACATGGAGGATAAACGATTTTCGAAGAAAAAAAAGTATATCGGCTCTTGACGGCATAAATATTTGATGGGGAAGGGGTTAAATAAATTGGCTTAAATCTCCCACTTAACAATCCTTTCGGCCTCTCTGGGGACAAAATACACACCCCAATTCAACTACCAATACTTAAATGATTATTCAGTCATGCCCAAGACCTAATATCCTAGTTGGATTGAGATTGCAACAAATTGGGATGTCTTAGGTGAAACCGAATGAGGCAAGCAGGTGTTATGTGATTGGTTAGATACTGAATTATGCAACATTTATCAAATACGGTTCTAAAAAGAACGCAAACAAGAAATAGCCATGAAGTAGAATTTCTTCAAGCTGTTTCTGAGGTCTACGAGGATATCATTCCATTCATTGAAGCCAATCCTCAATATCAGGGGCACAGTCTTCTTGAGCGAATGAGTGAACCTGAACGGATAATTTCTTTCCGCGTGTCTTGGGTTGATGATCAGGGAGTTGCACGCGTTAATCGTGGCTACCGAGTAGAAATGAATTCAGCGATTGGTCCTTACAAGGGAGGGTTGCGTTTTCATCCGTCGGTAAATCAAAGTATTCTGAAGTTTCTCGGGTTCGAGCAAGTGTTTAAAAATGCGTTAACCTCTCTTCCCTTAGGAGGGGGTAAAGGTGGTGCGGACTTTAATCCAAAAGGAAAAAGCGATGGAGAAGTCATGCGATTTTGCCAAAGTTTTATGACAGAACTTGCTCGTCATATAGGGCCAAATACCGACGTGCCAGCAGGAGATATAGGAGTCGGTGCTCGTGAGATTGGCTACTTGTTTGGTCAATACAAAAGGATTCGAAATGAGTTTACCGGCGTTCTCACTGGAAAGGGTTTGAGTTATGGAGGATCCTTGATTCGTCCTGAGGCCACGGGATATGGTCTTGTTTATTTCACTGACAATGTGCTCAGAAAACATGGAGATACTTTAGAAGGTAAATCAGTGCTTATATCGGGTTCAGGTAATGTTGCACAGTTTGCGGCTGAAAAGTGCATTGAGCTAGGTGCTAAGGTGCTTACTATGTCGGATTCTAGTGGATTTATTCATGATGTTGATGGTATAGATGCGGAAAAAATGGCTAAAATCAAAGAGATTAAAAACGTACAGAGAGGCAGAATATCTTCCTATCTCGAATACTATCCAGCGGCATACTATGTGACGGGTGAGCGGCCGTGGCAGATTAAGGCAGACATTGCTCTGCCTTGCGCTACGCAAAATGAGGTCGAGCTATCCGATGCGCAAGTCTTAGCAAGTAATGGCTGTAGCGTGGTTGCCGAAGGGGCGAATATGCCTTGCACGCCCGAGGCTATTGCGCTCTTTCAACAAGAACAGATGTTCTATGCTCCAGGAAAGGCCGCGAATGCTGGTGGAGTCGCTGTATCGGGCTTGGAAATGGCGCAAAACGCAACGCATTCCTCTTGGTCTCGAGAGAAAGTTGACAATAAACTGCGTCACATCATGGCCTCTATTCATGATACTTGTTATCAATACGGTAAGGTTGACGGTGCGCAAGTAAACTATGCTAAAGGTGCAAATATTGCTGGATTTGTGAAGGTTGCAGATGCAATCATAGCTCAGGGAGTAGTGTAGAGTTTGCGGTTATCGCAATATCCTTTACTTTCAAACTATGAAGGCTAAATTTTTGAATTGGATAAGCATTTTTTTCTTTGTATTTCTAGCTGACCTAGCAACAGCTCAAGACACGTATTCCATAGCAGCTGTTGATCCTGAAACAGGTGAGGTAGGCAGTGCAGGAGCCTCATGTGTGGACTTATACCAATTTTTCCCGAATTCGCCGGATGATTTTATCGCAGTGCTTCATCCCGGTTTAGCCGCAATCAATACTCAGGCGGCCTACAATGGAACTAATCAAAATCTTGCGAGCGACCGAGCTTTACAAGGGGATAGTGCTGATGCGATTATCGACTACCTCCTATCCAATGATGCAGAACTTAATAGCCGAATTCGTCAGTATGGAGTTGCTTTATTAAAAAATGGTAGCCCAGACATTGCAGCCCATACAGGAATTAGTTGTTATGATGAAAAATATCATATTACTGGAGCGACTTATTCTATTCAAGGGAATATTTTGATAGATTCCAATGTGCTGGATTCGATGGAAGCAGCCTTCCTAAGTGCAGAAGGTCCTTTGTCTTGTAAGCTTATGGCCGCCCTTCAAGGAGCTAATCGGATAGGTGCAGATAGTCGCTGTGCTTCCAACAATACATCAAGCCTTTTTGCATACCTCAAAGTGGCTCAGCCCGATGATGTTTTTGGTAATCCAAGCCTTCTAGTTAGCGTACGAACAAGCAATGGTGACCAAATCGAGCCCATCGATTCTTTGCAGATTCTCTTTGATGAACAAGATGGTTGCGATACAGCAGTTGGCAATCCTTCTTCGATTTCAGTATCTCAAGAGGAGTGGTTTTCGTTATCCTATCAAAACGACTATCAAAAAATAGTCTTTAATGGGCCTGAAGGGACGTACTTTCAAGTCCTTCATAATACGGGAGGAACGACATTGAGTTTTGATTTATTTCCTGATTTTAATGAGCTCGATATAAGTGATTTCCCTACAGGTATTTATTATGTGCTCGCAACTCACGAGGACAAGACTTGGACCACAAAGTTTCTAAAGCATTAGGCTAGGTTGAAAAGTTGCCTTAGTAATCATCGTGTTGAGCTGGGTTTTTACAGTAACTTAAAAACTTAACAGATTACTATGAAAAAGTTATTTGCCGTCTTAGTTTCTTGTATTACAATAGGCGGTGTGTGTGCTCAGTCAAACATCGTAACGGGTGGTGGAGATGCCGCTAGCTCAACAGGCAGCGTAAGCTACTCTATAGGGCAAATCGATTTTCAGTATACCTCATCTGCTGATTATTCTATTTCTGAAGGTGTTCAACAGGCCTATTCCTTTGATACGGCATTGTCTATTGATGATATTCAATATGACTTTCAACTTTCTATTTGGCCTAACCCATCGGCTGATGAGATGAACATAGAGTTTACGACGAGTTATGAATTGCCTTTGTCATTGATAGTTACTGATGTAAACGGAGCTGTTGTTGCTATGAGGTCAGTTACTCAAGGTCAATATTATTTTGATGTCAATACATGGGCATCGGGAACCTATTATGTAAGCCTAAGTGATGGAGAGGAAGTAGGCATTATTAAACCAATTATCATAAACAGATAGCTATGAAAAAAATTTTAATAATTGCGGGAGCCGTACTCATGGCATTAAGTGCGTTTGCTCAGGCACCTGAGCAGTTTTCCTATCAAGCAGTAATTCGTGATGCTCAAGGAGATTTAGTAAGTAATCAAAGTATAACTGTAAATATTTCAATCCTTGAGGGTAACAGTACAGGGACTACTGTATTTGAAGAAGAACA
>DLYY01000138.1 GCA_003447535.1 Bacteroidota bacterium
GGACCAGCGGGACCAATAGCGACATTCGCACCATCAAGTCCGGCAATAGATGCTAGGTCAACATTAACAGAGCTTCCATTTTCAATATCAATTTGCAGTGTAGTCCCAGTAAGGGTAGCGGCTGTAAGGTTTTGGTCGTCCGTCCCTGCACTGCTAGTAAGAGAACTGAGGTCCACAACAACGAGTCCCCATCCATCGGTCAGTTCAAGATTTGTCCCGTTAAGTGCAGCAGAGACAAGTAACTCGTTGGTTGCACTATTATCAGGTAGATCAACCCATGATGGACTTGTATTAGCTCCTTGACTTTGAAGTACCTGGCCAGCTGAACCTGGCAAGTTGTTGGGGCGAAAATCTCCTAGCAGAAAAGTATTTCCATTGTCATCTATTCTAAAAATTTCCACATTAGCGCCTGAATTTTTGGAATAGAAGGAATGATCATCTACATCGCTATTAAACCCATAATGCATTTTGATTTCTGTGGCTCCTGCCTGTGCATTGTAGTCGGGCAAGAGATGAAAATGGAAGTTTGGGGCTGGAATACCTGTAGTTCCGCCTTGCAAAGCGCGTACATAGCCCCCATCAGAATCTAAGATGTCGTAGTTATCAGAAGTTGTAACACCGGTCACTTGGAGCGATGATACAGGGGAGGTGTTGCCAATACCTACATTGCCTAAGGTGTAGATGTCGGCGCTGATATCTGGGGTAATATCATTGGTGATTATATCATACCAATCCGCATCGCTTGCTCCTATAGAAGGAAAGCTTATCCAGGTGATTCCATCCCAATAATAGAAAAGAACATCAGTAGGATCAAAAACAAGTAACCCACGTTCAGTAGCCGTTAATGTGCCTGCCATTGTCGCCCGTTGCGCAGCATCCAATCTCGGAATAAGAATTCCCTTGTCATTGGATTCAATATCTAATGCTGCATTCGGGTTAGGGGTTAGCGTACCTATACCCACATTGTTTTGAGCATAGAGACCTAATGTTATTAGACTAAAAATGAAAATTAAATACCGATTGCGCATAATCCTAGCTTTCTCTCTCGAAAATAAGGTAAATGATATGTTTAATCGAGGAATGATGTTCTCGACTTACTCACCGCAGGTCGTGGACTGATTAGAATTTAAAAATCGGGTGCTCGAAACGATGCAATCAATTGGAAAAAAGTAGGGAGCTACCGAATTAGAGTAACGTTTCCTTTTTGATTTTTGATTTCTTGTTGGTCGGCATAGCGATAGGTGGTATACCAGGTATATACGGATAGGGCAGACTTCTCTCCATTATATGTGCCATCCCAAGCTTCATTGACGTCATTGGTTTTGAATATCAATTGTCCCCAACGATTGTAAATCGAAAATTCCCAGCTGTCGAAATCTATATTATCATCCACAACAATGGGTCTAAATCCATCATTATTACCATCTCCATTGGGAGAAAAAGCTGTGGGTAAATAGACTAATTCATCAAGTACATAGATTGTTAAGCTATCGGAGATAGCACAGTAATCATTAAGGGTTACCGCAAGAGTATAAAAGGTTGTAGTTAAAGGAGTGGCTGTTGGATCGAAGCAATCGTCACAACTCAAATCAAATGGTGGATCCCAAACAATATCTGCAGGAGCTTGACCCGAATAGGCTCCAGGAATATCTGTGAAGTTTCCTGGCTCTATGTAGATATCAGGGCCAACTTCAAGTTGTGGTTGACGAATAGCAAGAGCAAAAGCGGGGTCCGTATAATTGCTCCAATTCCCAACTTCAAGGGAAACAAAGGGTACACCGTTTACTTCCGTTGGATTGCCCATATCAGTCCAAAGGGGTGCGCCTTCCCAGTGTGCCATGGCGTCCCATGTCCCATCATCCAAGGGGTTATAAAACATCTTGAGGTTTGCTGGGGCATTACCATAGAGTCTGTGGTAATATTGAGGATTTACTGCGCACAATACATCGTCATACAAACTCACATCAAATCCTTCCGTAGTAGCATCAACATTGGCAAGACGAGCTCCGTATACCCGGTTGTCGTTGCCATTGGGGGTAAATTCAATAGGTCGATATCGTATGGCTCCAGCAGATGATCCAGTAGGGAAGAGGTAGGTGTTGGTTGAATTTGTTGCTCGATTCAGTCTACCTGCATCCAAACTACTTACATAACCATCGTTGCGTTGGATGGCAAGGAAATCTGGATTAGTTACATTTAAATTTTGAGTGTTCGTTGCAAATTCAATATTGCCAAGGTCCAAGGAATTGGTTACATCAGCATCAATGGCATTGAGGTTTTTGATATCGGGGAAAGAACCAATGCAGATTAGGTTGAAAAATGCACTAATTGATGTGCCACGGATTTCTTGATCTCCACCTTTAAGTTCCACGGTACTATTACCTGCCGTAAAGGCTCCGTTGTTTTCCCAATCCTGGCCAACGCGAAAGATAGTTGTCGGATCCGCATCAGCGGTGAGATTATCTTGATTGAATACCGTATTGTCAATATCAGCCTCTTCGCGGTTATCAAAGACACCACTCTCAATGACTAAGTCTCGCTGAACATAAAGTAAACCATCGTTCTCGAAATTTCCGACATTATCTACTATGACAGAGTCTGTAATGACACTCATTGTTCCATTAGCTGTAACAATAACATCAGCTCCATTCACGTAGAATTGTCCAATACACGAAGTCGCCATTATGAATGTGAAGGCCACTGTTCCAAATAAATGTTTTAATCGGGTAGACATAAATAGCAATTGAGCTAGGGTCTAAGGTAAGGAAAATTTTGCTTTACTATACATGTACAAATAGGCTGTTAGAAATCGGCCTATTCTTCTTGCTCAAAGGGTATTACATTCGTTTTAATGCAACGAGAAGTCCTCCAATATTTAGATTTTCTGAAATATGAGAAAAGGTTGAGTGGGAATACACTTAAAGCCTACCAAAGAGACTTACTTGATTTTCAAGAATTTTTAGAGAATAATGGACTGCCTGTTATAGTGAAGATTAACACAAGACAAATTCGACGATTTGTTTTGGATGGTATATCTAATGGATGGCAACCAAAGACTACCAACCGAAAAATCTCTGCGATAAAAGGAATGTTTGCCTTCTTAGCAGAGCGAGAAGTAATCTGTGCCAACCCGGCCATAGCAGTTCAAAGTGTAAAGGTTTCCCATAGATTGCCTTCGTATGTTCAGGAGTCGGAGTTGGATATTGTGATGCCTAGTTTGGAGGGTTATGAGGACTGGGTTGACTTTCAAGAAGCTTTAATCTTTGTATTGCTTTACGAAACCGGTATGCGTCGTGCCGAGTTGATTGCTTTAACCTATGATCGATTGGATCAACGCGCATTAACCTTACGAGTTTTGGGGAAGCGTAACAAGGAGCGAATAATACCGGTACGAAAGGAAATCATGGAAGCCTGTATTTCGTTGAAAGGGTTGCGAAAAAAAAATAACATAGAATCGAGTCAGGTATTTACTTTAAAAAATGGTAAAGCGCTCTATCCAAAAAAAGTATATGCTTCCGTAAATCGTATTCTTAAGACCATAAGTTCAACAGAGCGCAAAAGTCCTCACGTCTTAAGGCATTCCATTGCTACCCACTTGTTAAATCGTGGAGTCGATATACAAACAATTCAATCGTTGCTTGGTCATGCGAGTTTAGCTTCAACTCAAATCTATGCACACCAAAGTATAGAGCATTTGAAATCGAGCCACAAGGCAGCTCATCCAAGAAGTTAGCGCCATTATTTTTCTCTGTTTTACTTTTTGCTCATATTTTTTTGCAAAATAGAGTCTGAACTTCGCACATCTTCATTATATTTGCAGTCCTTTTCGGCAATGCTGAGTAAAAATTATGTCTTTTTCAGAAGCAAAAACGTAGAGGAAATTGTTGTTTAGGAGTATTATATAGACCAAAAAACTGCCAGTGTAGCTCAGTTGGCCAGAGCGACTGATTTGTAATCAGTTGGTCGGGGGTTCGAATCCCTCCACTGGCTCTTCTTTAATCATGGTTCACATGGTGGATATAAAGAAGGGGATGCGCCGAAGTTGGAGAGTCGGGGCAGACTGTAAATCTGTTGCTTAGGCTGAATAGGTTCGAATCCTATCATCCCCACATTTTTTTGATTGTACATTGTACTTCAAAAAGAATAAGAGAAGAGGAGGTTTTTTGTAGAGGTTTTTATGATAGAGTATAAGCGGGAGTAGCTCAGTTGG
>DLYY01000035.1:0-891 GCA_003447535.1 Bacteroidota bacterium
CAGGTGAATGAAGAGGGTTATCAATACAAGATTATTGATAGAATGGGTCGTCTTGTTAAGAAAGGCATAGTAGCAGAAAATGGTATTAATCTTCAGGAATTGACAAGTGGTACCTATTTCTTAATGATTCAGCAGAATAGTAATCATGGCTCTGGTCATTGTATTCAATTCGTAAAACCTTAACGAAGTGCTGATGGTGAAAGAAAGTATCATTTTATATGATGGACATTGCATGCTTTGCTCAAGGTTTGTGCAGTATGTTCTTCGTCATGACGATCGCATGTTCTTTCGCTTTTGCCCAATTCAGTCAAACAAAGCCAGTGATCTGCTCAATAAGGCAGGTTATACCGATCCAGTGGATTTAACTACCATGCTTTTGATCACGCCTACAGGTGTTCAAACCGAATCCACTGCAGCGCTGAGAATCCTTTGTCGCCTCAAGGGCTTATCTCCTTTACTGGGAATGGGGTGGCTTCTACCTTCGATTGCTCGAGATGCGATCTATCGTTTGGTTGCTCGAAATAGAATTCGTGTTTTTGGTGCTCGTACAGAATGTTTTCTTCCTGATGCTTCGTGGTCAGATCGATTGATAACGGATTTAACGAAAAACAATGGCTAAGAACCCTTCTGTGTGGCGTAAAATGCTCTGGCCTTTGGGCATTATCTCTTTTTTACTCGCAGTGGCTTTAGCCTACTTTGCTTTTATCGTTTGGGGTGGAACGAACATCGTGCAGGATGATGTTTTTATTCTTGATGAAAAGATGCCCATCGAGGATGTGATGGACAAACTATCTGAAGAAGGATTTGTCAAGCATAAGAAAGGCATGTTATGGCTTGCTGAGCAAAAACAGATTAAAGAAGTTTTTCCGGGGTATTATTCTATTGATCCTT
>DLYY01000035.1:1194-3735 GCA_003447535.1 Bacteroidota bacterium
TTTTCCGGGGGATTATTCTATTGATCCTTCGATGAACAACAATGATGTTTTAAATGTATTGCGCCAAGGAAAATTCCAAACTAATGTTGTCTCCGTGACAGTACCCGAGGGAAAGTGGAGACCAGAGGATGTTACAGCATCAATTGCTCATCAGTTAACCTTAGATGATGTCGCGAAAAACCAATTTGTGTCTGATCTATTGGGATATTTTTCGTCCTACAAGCCTAATCCCTCATTGTCTAGTAACTGCGCATATACCTGTATTGCAGAGGTTAGCGAAGAGCTTCCCAACTTTTTTGAGTCCATTATTCCTAATACCTATTCCTTTAAGCGCACGGCTACGGCAGAAGATGTTTACCGGCGCTTACTTGATGAGCAAGCAATCTGGTGGAATTCGGAATCTAGAGTGGCGAATTTAAGCCGCCTTGGTCTTTCCCCAAAGGATATCGTTATCATTGCCTCCATTGTAGAAAAAGAAACGAACTATTCTAAGGAAAAAGGCGATCTAGCGATGGTGTATATTAATCGAATCGCAGGTCCCAACGAGTCCGCTGGTTATCTTCAGGCTGATCCAACAAGCAAATTTGCTGTCGGAGAACTTTACTTACGAAGAGTGACAAAGAAAGAAACATCATGTGATTGTCCCTTTAACACCTATAAAACAAAAGGACTTCCTCCTGCTCCTATTTGCCTACCCTCAAAGGAAACGTTAGATGCAGTACTCAATGCACAGCCTCATGAATTTTATTTTTTCTGTGCTGATCCTGCTAATTTCAACCTACCACGTGATCAGCACAAACATATTCTATCAAAGACTTACGAGGAGCATAAAGTGGTTGCAAAGGCCTACCAATCAGCATTAGATGAATACCTGCGTAAAAAACCCTGAGTAATGAAGAATGCCTTTCGACATGATATACGGGTTCGCTATGAAGAGACGGATGCCATGGGCATGGTGTATTACGGCAATTATGCGCGCTATCTTGAAGTAGTGCGGGCTGAAATGATTCGCGCTGAAGGTCTATCGTATGTATTAATGGAAGAACAAGGCGTTTTAATGCCCGTACTTCGCATGAATGTAACCTATCGTGGTATTGCTGTTTACGATGATCTTATACAGGCGAAGTCTGTGGTTCTTGGAGGAATCGGTAAGACGATAACCTACAAAACGGAATTGTTTGTGAAAGACCGTTTAATCAATGAAAGCGAAGTAGAGTTAATCTTTTTAGATCGAGCACGAAGGCGACCAGTGGCTTGTCCTGCTGTTTTTGTAACGGCATTGGAAAAATTTTGTGTCTTCTAAACCCTTTTATGACGATTATTTATTGGCTTATAACCTTTGTGCAGGTAGTAATTGAGAGTTTTCGAAAGCATCCCATTGATATTCGGGCGCAGGCGGTGGCTTTTAGTTTTTACGTGGCCATATTTCCCTTTATTTCCCTCTTTTATGAAGTAGTCGATCAGCTTGGTGATAAACTTTCTATTGTTCATTTTGAGCCGAGTATTTCTTTTTTGTTTCCTTCGAGTATAGGAAGTAGTGTTTTTGTCGATAATGTGTCGCATGGCTATGAAAGCCAATCCATATGGACGATATTACTCAGTGTTGTGATGCTGCTGTACTTTACTTCAAAGGGAATGGTCATGCTAATCCGCGCCATGAATAAGGTCGAAAATCACTATGAATCTTGGGGCTATTTTCGTAACAAGTCAGTAGGCTTTGGCCTAACCATGATGCTTCTCATAAGTATTGTGCTTCTCTTCGGGTTAAATGCCTATTCGCTGCAGCAGTCGTCAACTTTCCATTCCATACTTATTGGTCTAGCTAAATTCGTTCTTTTGGTGCTTAACATTGCGGTGATTCATCGTTTTGGTAGCAGTATCAAACAAAAAGAGCATTTCTTTTCTCCAGGCACCTTTCTTACGGCTGTCGGCCTATTTGTTTTGTCTTTCATATATAGTTGGATTCAGATACACTTTTTTGCACATAAGTCGGTGGGTGGTATTATAGGACAAAATCTATCCTTACTGCTTTGGCTTTACTTCTGTGCAACCTTTGTGCTCCTTGGGCACGATATCAATGATGCTATTGCTCAGACGAGAGCAAAACACACTCCAGGTAGGCCGTAATATACACGTTGTCTTTTATTGTGGAAGAAAAACTGACTTTCTAGTCTAGGAGTTACTATCTTTATGAGGTAAGGTGCTTGGTAAAAGAAGTGAAAAGGGAATGTGGTGAGAATCCATAACTGTCCTCGCAACTGTAAATCTTTTAAGCTTATGCAAAAGGCCACTGTGATAAAATCGTAGTCATGGGAAGGCGCATAAGATGGGATAAGTCAGGAGACCTGCCTTACGGTATTTTTTAACTGGGTGTCGGGGATTGCACGCTCTAAATGACCTTTCTATGGTACGTTTTTGTATAGGGCTATGCGCTCTACTTTCCAGTGCGGCATTCGCACAAAATTCCTATGTCTTTAATTCTTCAACTTTTGTAGTCGGTGACGGTTCTGACACGGCTTATCTTGTGGTGGACTTCCAATC
>DLYY01000035.1:4073-4934 GCA_003447535.1 Bacteroidota bacterium
CACCTATGATCCGCCTTCATCCTTTTATTGGTCAGTCGCTTTTGAAGATTCAATACAAGGTTCATCCTTGTTAACTATGGTTGATAGTGTTGACGATAATCTCACAATTGGCTTTATGGGTGCTTTTGTGGACTCTATATCTCTCGGTACAGACTATGTTGGTAAAAATGGAGTGAATGGTTTTTACTGGGGTATTTATAGTGATACCATGGGTGGTGATCGCTGGGTAAGTAATTCGGGTTCATCAGAATGGGTCCAACCTAATACTTATTATGGACTTTCTTTTACAGATTTCGCTCCGGCAATTATTCCTGATACGGCGGTCGCAGTTAATGACGCACGTGACTTTTTATCCTCAGATATTGAAGTTTGGTCTGGGGTAGGGACTGATTCAGCCGTTCTTGTTATTGACTTTTTAAATGCTTCAGGTATCCCGGAATCCTATGCTTGGGGTATCCTATTTGATGATAGTATTTCAGGAAATGAATTGTTGCAGCTTGCCGATCAGGTAAATCCAGATCTTCAAATTGGAATTGCAGGGGGCTTCCTAAATGATATAATATACCAAGGGATTGAGGGTCTAGCTGGAAGTCCAAATTATTGGAATACCTGGACGAGTAAGACGAATGGTTATTGGGTAACGAACGCCGGTCTATCTACTACTCTGACCAATGGAGATTGGTTTGGGTGCTCTTATCCTAACTATCCTCCGGCTATCTTCCCTCGCTCTCCAAAACCCGCACGGGTAAACAATATGTATGTCTACAATAAGTCCAATTTCGTAATTGGGTCAGGATCTGACACGGCTTATCTTGTGGTGGACTTCCGATCGGCGGGCACCTATGATCCGCCTTCATCCTT
>DLYY01000035.1:5268-5813 GCA_003447535.1 Bacteroidota bacterium
TCAGTCGCTTTTGAAGATTCAATAGCAGGGTTTCAAATGGTTAATGCAATTCTTTCAGCCGATGAGAACCTTAACATTTTTGACATTTTTGGCAATATTGATAGTGTTTCGTTAGGCGGTGATTATGTAGGTAAGTCAGGAGAAAATGGTAAAGAATGGGCTTTTTGGAAGAATTCCTCAAGTGCCAACCGATGGACCCTTTCCTCCTCATGGACGGATCGAGTTTATCCAGGCGAATACTATGGCTTATGCTATACCGACACGGCTAACCGTGAAGGACCTGATACCGCAGTGGCCATCAATAATCCAAGTGATTTTACGACGGCTAGTCTTGTTGGATGGGCAGGTTCAGGAAGTGATTCTGCCATTTTGGTCATCGATTTTCTTAATGAATCAGGACTTCCAAAGTCCTACGCATGGGGTATATTGTTTAATGATAGTATTAGTGCTGAAGGTTTGTTGCAATTAGCGGAGCAGAACTACTTTGCTTTAGATGTTGATGTTGCAGGAGGTTTTCTAAACGACATAATCTACCAAGGGGATTC
>DLYY01000035.1:6159-6505 GCA_003447535.1 Bacteroidota bacterium
ATTACTGGAATACTTGGTCAACTGCTACGAATGGGTATTGGATGACTAATGCGGGCTTATCGACTGTGATAAAAAATGGAGATTGGTTTGGATGTTCATATCCTAACTATCCTCCAGCGATTTTTCCAAGATCACCCGTCCCTGCTCAAGGTGTAAATCCTGGGATTGCAATCCTTGATGCCAACTTACTAAAGGTATGGCCTAATCCTAGCGCGGAGTCCATTGAAATCACTTGTGATTATCCAATTGCGGATATCGATGTTTATCGAAGCAATGGAAAGGCTGTTGGTTTTTCAGTCTACGAGAACCATCTTGAATGGCGTTCTTCTTGGAAGGGTATGGCTCT
>DLYY01000121.1 GCA_003447535.1 Bacteroidota bacterium
GAAGCAAACAATGGTGGCTTTACTATGGTGTTCCGACTTTCGCCTACGGGCTATGCCTTGCAACACAATGTATTGTTTGATAACGGCGATAATGAGTTGTTTGCCACGGATAACTTAAGAATGGATTGGAAACAAGTCATGTTGAGCCAAGAAAAAGACATTACTGAAGAACGTCGCCGTTCGTGGTTGCTTTATAAAGAAAAGGACGAGAGCATGGAGCTTGTCAGTGATGGGGATACCGAAGAAATGGAAGATTCCTATGATTGGTTAAGCGCAAAACAACAGTTTTTCAATGTCACCTTCCGGGGAACAAAAGGAACATCTTTCAAAGACGGTAAGCTATCTCTAGATATACCAGATGCTGATGAATCAATCGTTAAGGTTGCCACATTTGAAAACATTCAGCTTGACTTTAGACGCGGATCTGATTCAATTGCGTACAACTTTGAATGGATTTTTGCTCCAAATGACTATAGCTTAATGATGGGATATGGCCAAGACATGGAGCGTATTACCCGTCCTAAGTTCTGGTTTGTTAACTGGATGTTCAACTTTATATTGGACAATCTTTTTACTCCGTTATTCGCATGGCTAGAAGGAATGAACCTTGGCTATGGGTTGATCATCTTGATCATGACATTACTCATTAAGATGGCCCTTAGCCCATTGACCTTTAAGAGTTATAAGTCACAAGCTAAAATGCGGGTGTTAAAGCCTGAAATGGATGCTATCAAGGAAAAGTATGAGGGGGATCAATCCAAAATTAGTCAGGCAACGATGCAATTGTATCGTAGAACCGGTGTCAATCCAATGAGTGGATGCCTGCCCATGGTTGTACAAATGCCTTTTTTACTCGCAATGTTTTATTTCTTCCCTTCGGCAATCGAACTTCGTGGGGAAAGCTTCTTATGGGCTAATGACCTTTCTACTTATGATGACTTGATTCAGTTTCCCTTTTCCATTTTGGGAAGTTCGCACTTAAGCCTATTTACTCTTCTCTTTTCCATAAGTAGTTTGGGAACAGCCTGGGTCAACCTTAAGACGCAGGGCAATAACATGCAAGCAGGTATGGAGTTCATGAAGTATTTACCCTTCATCTTCCCTGTTGTCATGCTGTTTATTTTCAATAGTTTCCCTGCTGGGCTTACATACTATTATTTCTTAAGTACCACCTTCACATTGATACAGCAATTAGTGATTAAACAATTCTTTGTGGATGAGGATAAAATACGTACCCAACTCATCGCAAAAAAGGCTAAACCTCGCAAGAAAGGGGGATTCTGGGATCGACTCCAAGAAGCGCAGAAAAAGCAAATGGAGGAGATGGAAAAGAAGAATAAAAAGGGAAAGAAAAATTAAGCCCCCTCCCAGTTCTGGTTTTTGACTTTATATATGCTCAAGAATTATTAATTTCATGAGCTCAAGATTAACTGATTTAATATTATGGCACGATTTCATTATTTACTTGTAGCACTCCTAATCGGAGCTACCAGTGTTTTCGCTCAACGAACTCAAGTGGGTGGGACACTCTATGACTTACAAACAAACAACTCACTATGTCGACGCGTTGCAACTTCTCCCTCAGGTGAGATAGTTATAACATACACACGTAGTATGGAAGCTAGTGCTGCCCCGAACTATCGTGGAGCAGGCTACAATTACTTTGACGGAACATCCTGGGATGAAACAGATTTCTCCACCCCCTTTGAGCGTCCAGGTATTGACCGCTCTGGTTGGCCAAACATCCTTATCACGCCTTCTGGTCGTGAAATGATCGTTTCTCACTTTGCTTCGGCTACGACTGTTCCTGAAGGCATTGAGGTCATCTATCGTGATCTTGGTTCAGATACTTTATGGACTGCAGCCAATAGTATTAACGGAAACCAAGCTGTCTTGCAATCGAACGCAGATGCAACATGGGCACGCGCAGTATCAAAAGGTGATTCTATTATGATCATCAACTCTGTTTTCGGTGATGGTGTTCAATTTAACGGTGTTGATGCCGGAATCATGATGTTCCGTTCACTAGACGGCGGTGCGACATGGACTGGTCCAGATGTGATTCAGGGCATTGATGCAACGAACTTCACTTCCATAGGCGGTGATTCTTACGCCATTGATATGAATGAGAATGGAACAGTCGCAATCGTTTGCGGAAAGTTTCAAACCCAACTCTTTAAGTCAAATGACTTTGGAGATTCATGGTCAAGAACTGTTGTAAATCCATTTCCAGTGCCATTGTATTCTGGTGCAGTTAATGAGACTTTCGTAGACACACAAACTGTTTCTGATGAATCGTTTACTGTTCTCTTAGATAACAGTGATGTAGCGCACGTGTGGTATGGACAACAAGTGGTATTAGATGATGATCCAGCAGAAGGATGGAATTACTTCCCTCTTGATATTGGAATTCGTTATTGGAATGAGAATATGACGACTACTCCCGTGCTTCTACCTTTCTCAGGCTTGAACCATGAGCCAGTAAATGGCAATTGTGATGTTCTTGTTTCTTCAGCCTACACAGGTGGCAATGCACCTGATGCATATTTCCAAGCATATTCATCTTGTCCTCAGGCAGGTATCGACCAGAATGGAAACATCTATGTTGTGTTCTCTTCTATTCGATCTGCCATAATTGATAGCTTAGGAAACGTGACCAATGTCGATGATGATAACTTCCTATATACAGATATCTTCATCCACAAATCAGAAGATGGTGGTGCTTCATGGCTTGGTCCAGTTAACGTTTCTGATGCTCCTAATGCAGAATCATACTATCCATCGATTCCACGTAACATCTACGGAAATCAAGTAGATGTTATCTACCAAGAAGATGCTGATCCAGGAACAATTGTTCAAGATCAGTTAGGGGGTGACTTTACTTTTGATACGAACTACATCTGGCACGATCCTATCGCAATTAGCGATATCGTAAACCCATTCTTCAATGTGTCTTTACCGCAACTTGATACAGCGTCTATTCTACAGGATGTTTCTGGTTCTACTTCATACGTAGATGCCGGTATTACAACAGATTCTTGTGCAATTGCGGATGTTGTTGATACAATCAATGGCGTTGACGTTACTACTCTAGGTACATATAACTACACGTATGTTATGGTTACTGTTACTGGAGATACAGTAGAAGTTGATCGTATTGTAACGGTTATTGGTGCGGATATTACTTCTCCAGCTATCGATCTTTCGGGTAACTCTACCATAGAGATTGAGGCTTGTGATACGTACGTTGATCCTGGCTTTCTAGCCTATGACAACCTTGCTCCTTTCGATTTAACATCAAGTGTTACTTCTAATGATTCTGTCGTAAATACGGCAGTCCTGGGTTCATACACAGTAACATACACTGTGGCTGATGCTGCTGGAAATACTGGAAGTGCAACACGAACTGTTATTGTTGTTGATAATACACCACCAGTCATTTCTGTTTCTGGCGATGCTACCACATATCATTACTTAGGTACTTCCTACACAGATGGCGGAGCTTCTGCTAATGATCCATGTTTTGGTCCTGTAAGCAACCTTACAGCGACAGGCGCAGGTGCTGTTGACGGTAACACTGCGGGTCAGTATGTAGTTACTTACGAAGCGACTGACGACAACGGTAATACCGCAGTTGCTCAACGTATCGTAATTGTTGGTCGTGAGCCGGTGGCCGACTTCAATGCACTACAAATCGAGCCAAGTCGTTATGCGATGGATGAGAACTGTGACTTTACACCTAACCGATGGGATTGGGAGTATAGTGATGGACTTTCTGAAACACGCACAAACTCATCTATCTTCAATCACCAGTGGGCTTATGTTCCTGAAAATGATGCCTACTTAGCATGTTTAACAGCGAGCAATAACTTTAACCAGATTTTCTCAGTACCTGCTGATAAGGTTTGTAAAGACCTTACCTCAGGATCTGAGATTTCAGAATCTGAATTCTTTGTTGCTAACCCAGTAACATCAATTGAAGATGCAAACCTAGCTGATGCATTAACCATTCAGCCAAACCCAACAAATGGAGTAATCACTCTGTCTGTTAATGGCGTAACAATTAATGCTACAGTGAACGTAATTGATTTACAAGGTAATGTCGTTGCTTCTCGTGCCCTTGAAAGCAACACGGTTACTTTTGACCTAAGCAACATTGCTAAAGGTATCTACGTAATGCAGATTATCTCTAACAACGCGCAGGCTACTCAGCGATTCATCGTTGAATAATTATTAGTTACACGTAACGATAAAGAGGCGGCTACCTTCGGGTGGCCGCTTTTTTTATGCCCAAAACTTTCCTTTTAACATTTCACCTGCTGCTATATCTCATCGGAAGTATTGTTCCATGTATACTGCCTACGTATTGGTGGGTGTTATTCA
>DLYY01000051.1:0-165 GCA_003447535.1 Bacteroidota bacterium
TAGCAAGTGAGGTTATGTGGCAGGAAATTAACGCTTTGTCTGAAGTCAAACCGCTCATTATCTCCATCGGGGACGTGGCGGCTTCAGGAGGGTATTATATGGCTTGTGGCGGTGATTACATCTATTCAGAATCCAACGCTATAACCGGTTCAATAGGTGTTTTTG
>DLYY01000051.1:470-3459 GCA_003447535.1 Bacteroidota bacterium
TAACCGGTTCAATAGGTGTTTTTGGTATTATTCCTAATGTAACAGCTCCGCTAGAAGAATTTTTAGGAGTTTATTCTGATACCATCCTGTTGCACGACCATGCCACCATGAATGGTGTCACTCAACCCTTTTCAGACTACGAATGCAATGTGATACAAGATGGAGTAAACTCAACTTATGATTTGTTTCTAAACAGGGTTTCGGAAGGTCGATCCTTAACCATTGCTCGTGTGCGTGAGATTGCTCAAGGCCGAGTATACACTGGGCGTCAGGCACTTTCTATCGGACTAATTGATGAGATTGGTGGCTTGGATCAAGCAGTAAGCCATTGCATTGAGGAGTCCGAATTGAATAAAGGTGCAGCGCTGAAAGCGTATCCAAATAGAGAAATTGATGCATTGAGTTTACTTATGAATTCACAAGAATTAGAAGATGAAGTAAAGCTTGTAGAATCCATTGGAGATTATATTTCAAGTAGCTTGCCATTTATCATTCATCGTGACATACCTCAAAAAAATATCTACATGATGATGCCCATTGTGATGGACGTGGAATAGAGGGCAACTTACCTTTTTAGAGATTCCTTGCTGTTAGATTATGTTTAGTAATCAGGTCATTACATTGTTTTGCCGGATCATGTAATAAAAAGTATCCACCCCCCCCGGCACCGCACAGCTTCATGGCATTTCCTTTGGCTAGCACTTCATCCCAAAGCCCTTGAATAGATGCTGGAATAAGCCAAGACATATCTCGACGTTGGATCTGGCTAAGTCGATGCATGGAATCTTGAATGTTAAGTGGATTGCTCTGTTGAAGGCTAAAGGATTGTGCAAGTGTATTGGATAAATCAACCATTTCATCCCATCCTTTCATCTTTCTTCGCTCCACTTGAAAACGTTCGACAAGCGATTTTGTGTTTCGTGCAATACCGCTGTTCACTAAAACGCATTGCTCAGTGAAAGTTCTGATTTTATCTTCATCACCGGCGTGCAGCGCACTGCCTTGGAAAAGCCAACTTTGTTTGGAGTAAGAAACCCAAGGGTCAATTCCTGAGCTTTTTCCATGAAAGAAACTTTCCATTTGTGCAAGGCGTACTCTCGTAGTCTCTCGCTCTGTAGTTTTTACGGCAAATCGCTCATAAATGCAAGCTGTTAGCGCTCCTGAACTTCCTAGACCAAATCCAATGGGAATATTCGAATCTATGGCTAAAGTGTTTTCTGCGTCGTTTCTCCATCGCTTGAGATCGATAAAATCTAGTCCATGATTTTTGCAATACATAATCCAATCCTTCATGAGCTCAGGGATGGATAGATCCTCCATTATGCCTTTCGCTTGGGCGGAATGCTCGTGTAACGAACAATAGGTAGATGATAGAGGACTAGCCAGTCCCATATGGTTATCCAAAACCAAGTATTCGCCAAAAATCAAAATCTTACCAGGAAACCGATTTATCATAATCCCTTAGAGTGTAATCCGCTGCGGCCCCTGTCCAACATGGTCTTCGATGATGCGGCCTCCTTCACATAAGGGGCGCAGTACAGCATCTCTCCATATATCCACTTGGTCTGAGTAGGAAGCAGGGTAGAGCATATGAATATTTGGTCCAGCATCTAAGGTGAAGCACACGGGAATTTCCTTTTCTTCGCGGAAAGCCCGAATCGCACGTATTGCCTCAATCGTCTGTGGCTCCATTAGGATGTATGAAGGATTGGAAGTCATCATGAGCGCATGTAGGGTGAGTGCTTCCTCCTCCACTATTCGTATAAATGATGACATATCACCTTGGCACATGGCAAGAAGCAATTGATCAAGGTTTTCATTCGCTTGCTTAAATCGTTCATCAGCAAAACGATTGCCCTTCATGAGTCGGTGGCCTGCGCTGCTTGATACTGATTTGGTAGCACTCGAAAGTATAAGTATAGAGTTCTTATAGTTACTGAATATAGAATGTATACCCTCTCCAGCGTAGTCGGCATAGTCGTTAGACCCTTTTTTTGAAATCGTTGATATTCCCCAGCGAGCAAGAAACGGATACACCGAACGCGCAGCACTTCCTGAAGCCAATCGGGCGATTTCACTTGATCGTTGTCGAAAATTATCGCTGTCTTTCCACGTTTGATGTTGTATTTGTTGATCGATATCAACCAAGCACAAGGCTAGGGCCGACATAGCTGATGCGGAAGAGGCAATTCCTGCAGAATGAGGGAAACTGTTGGTAGAACTCATGTCGACTGAGGCGCGTTCTAGCCAAGGATAGACATCCTTAATACTGTCCAGAAAGCCAAGAATACGCTCTTCGAAGGCGCTTTCCCGTTTGCCATGAAACTCTAGTTGGCAGGATAAGCTGTCTGCCGGACTAATCTTCATAACAAGGGTGCTGTAGGCCTCAGATAAGGTAAAACTAATCGATGGATTGCTCGGAAATTGTCTTCCAAACTTTCCCCAATATTTAACTAAGGCAATATTAGAGGGGCTTTTCCAAGCTGTGGAGTATGATTGCTTAAGGATCATGAGATAAAGGTACTTGAAACAGCTGGTTTAGACGAGTCAAAGCTAAAATACGACCATGGAAGTACGGTATCTAGACCATGCCTTGATGCTATCTTCCTTAAATCATCAATTGGGCCTTGAAACAAGACCATACAAAAATCACCTCCCCATGCTCCTAGGCTTTTAGATACCAAAGCTGGGTCTTTCCAGAGCTTCTCATCGAGACAGGGTGTTTTCAATACTGAGGCCATAAGGTGTTCATGCTTTTGAATCAAATAGGCTGTCTCCTTAAAGTCGGCACTGTTGTTAACTGATTGAGTGAGCTCATTCATCGCACGTATCGGCTTCTCGGATTGATTTAACTGCTTGTAATGGGCTATGGCATCTCTGGAGTTTTGTTTTTTCCCTAAATAGATAAAGTAGATTTGGTCGGTAAAAATGGGTGACCATGTCGCTTGCTCGACAGTGGGTGAATAGGGCTCTTCAAGACTGCGCTGAT
>DLYY01000051.1:3743-5876 GCA_003447535.1 Bacteroidota bacterium
CAGTGGGTGAATTGGGCTCTTCAAGACTGCGCTGATAGAGTATTGGAAAATGATGCCCTGCACACGCAATGTCATAGCCTGACCCCCCAAAGCTCTTAGCTGAGAGTTCGTAAGGATTACATTGGTAGTGATTCGCTAAGCAATAAATTAAGGTGGATGATGAGCCAAGACCCCATTGGCGGTCAAATGCTAAACGGCAGGTTACCGCCGCTAATTTTTCATCTTCAAAGACGGTATGCTCAAGCAAGGCATGAAATGATTGATCATCTGGAGATATATAAGATGATTTTACTGATTTGCTAAAGGTTTTATTTACCCATTCTTGCCCCTGATTATCTAGGCTTTTCCAGACCAGCGCATCAGTAGCCTCTTCGTTGTAGGTAAAAGTTAGGCTTTGACCGAGTGAAACCGGCAATGCTAGGGCTAAGGCTCCATCCAATACAAGATACTCTCCTGTGATAAGCAGTTTACCGTTACCACGTTGAGTAGATTGTATCGGTTTGTTAGCCATTGATATGTTCAAGGAGGTAGGCACGCACGGCACTGTAGGAAACTACTTTATCTTGAAAGTATTCTACGGCTGCTTCTGTCTGTTGCGTAGTTGCCTTTAACGAATTCAAAATGTTGGTCAGGTGCATCTTCATGTGTCCCGCTTGAATTCCGCTTGTAGTCAGGGCCTTCACCGCACCAAAGTTCTGAGCAAGCCCAACCGTTGCTACAATTTGCATGAGCTCTTCAGCGCTTGGTTGCCCAAGAATTTCTAAAGACTTTTTGGCTAGTGGGTGGAGTTTTGTTAAACCACCAACGGTTCCGAGGGCAAGCGGTAACTCAATAAAAAAGCGGAATTGACCATTTTCTACACTGCAGTGTGTGAGGCTACTGTATTGTCCATTTCTTGCAGCGTAAGCATGGGCTCCCGCTTCTACCGCTCTAAAATCATTGCCTGTAGCTAGAATAACAGCATCAATCCCGTTCATGATGCCCTTATTGTGCGTAGTTGCGCGATACGGGTCACATTCCGCCATGGCCACGGCATAAGCAAAGCGTTTAGCAAACTGCTGTGGAGATATTTCTCCTTGTTTAAAATGTCCGAGATCATCCACTGGGCAAGAGACTTCTGCTCGTACTCTACAGTCAGGGGTGTAGTTGGAAAGAATGGACATAATGACTTCTGCATCTTGTGATGACTCCTTCAGCAATGAATCTTCCTGAATGGAATGCACTAACACTTCAGACCATGCTTCTAGAATACTATTGATAAAGTTTGCTCCCATGGAGTCTACCGTATCAAAATGTCCTTCTAACTGATAATAATTTGGAATGTTTTCTGTTTTATCCTTAAGGAAGAGGTCTTTAATTCCACCACCTCTATTTTTCATATTTTCCGTAAGGTTCTCTACGGCTTCAAGCAGTGCTGGACGCATTCGTTGGAAGGCGGCTTCCATTTCATGAGGATCTCCTTCGAAAAGAAAATGCACATGACCTACTTTCGTCGTATTAATTATGGATGTTTTGAATCCTCCACGTTCTGCCCAAAATTTAGCTGCATGGGAACAGGCCGCAACCACTGAACTTTCTTCAATGACCATAGGAATAGCGTAATCCTTCCCATTGATTACAAAATTTGGGGCGAGCCCAAAGGGCAAATGAAAGTTGGAGATGGTGTTTTCGGAGAACCCTTCAAAAAGCTTTTGATCTTCTACGTTATCATGCCAAAACTTTGCGAAGTCTTTAGCTAAGTCGATGGGATTCGTATATAATACATTCTGGGCCATCCAAGTGATCTTTTCTCGCTTGGACATTTTTGAAAACCCTGAAATACGTTTGCTCGACTTACTCATTATGTTAAAACATTGAAATGTAAAAATAAGTTCCTTTTTGTAAAAAAAGAGCAAGTAGTTATCCTCGGAGGCTTGGTGGATAAACTCTAGAGTGCAAGACTTTTACGACCTTTGTACAGTTTTAAAGCGCCTGTCAAGAAGAAATTATGCAAAAGCGAGTCAATGTAATAACCCTAGGATGCTCAAAAAATCTTTCGGATTCCGAGGTCTTGTTAGGGCAGTTAAATCATGCGGGGCTTGCTGCGGCAAGTGAAATGCGCGACGACCATGATATCGTGGTGGTCAATACGTG
>DLYY01000052.1 GCA_003447535.1 Bacteroidota bacterium
ACGGAACTTGCTGAGGTTTTGCCCTCTTGGTTTGTTCTAAAACTCCCCTCTTCAACCATTGTATTGATCGCTCACAGAGTCTTTTTACTATCCTTAGGATTTCTTACTACTTGTGTATTAAGCGCCTTGGGGTTTTATGATTTACACATTCGAATTGTGTTAGATTTTGCGATTACAAGCCTTGTTTCCTTTTATGCCCTCGTAGTTTTACCCATGTGGGTTGGCTTCGGATTATACTTTAGCATTTTTCATGCGCTTCCTTCATTAATCAATGAGTATAATGCACTGTTGACTAATCAACGCGTTGAGTCGACTAAACATTTTGCAAGGATGTTAGCCCCTTTCACGCTCGTGGCGTATATGGGCTTAGTAGTTATAGTGCTTTATTCCCAAAGTCATTCGTATTTCTATGCCTTAATAGCCATTTCCATATTGGCCTTTCCGCATAGTGTGTTAATGCACTTTCTTTATGTTAAGCTGCGCTTGAAGGCTGACGCTTGACGTACATGTAGATGGCTGTATTGAGCAGCAGTAAGGCAAAGGAATAGACAAAGTCGTCAAGGGGAATGTTAATTTGCGTCCAGGATAGCCCAACAACTTCTTGAAGACGGCTCCCTAAGTTTTCCGCATCGTTATACCACACAACCTCTCCTAGTCCGAATGAACCTGTTAGAATTCCATTTACAAGAATAAATGGGATATTGCTTAAAAGATAGGCTGCAATGAAGGCTGGCAACCAGTGTGCTCTTGTGGCACTAATACCGATCAGCGTGCCACCAGCTAGAAGGAAGGTAGACGCAGTATACAGCCTGCCCCAATAAGCTATTCCAATGAAAAGCAGACCCACTCCAATACTGATTAGTGACCACATGGTGCTCGTTGAGATTCTCTCTCTTGATTTTACAACGTATACATATACATTTTCGTAAATGAATAAACAACAAAAGGGGACAACAAAGAAGAACAAGATTTCCTCTAAGGGTAAGCCCAGCAGTTTAATGCTAAGATGCTTTGCCTCATTAAATCCCCATACTCCCCATTGGGTAAACAATATGTCCCATGCGATAAACAAAGCGCCTACGAGCAAGATTGATGCTCCGAATGCCCTCCAGTTTTTTGAAAATACTAGAGGTCTCAAAAAGCTAGCAATCAATGGAATACTTAAACTACCCGCTAAAATCGTTGCATATGTATAATGACTATCCATGCTGTTTGAGTCTAAAGAACTTCCGCGGGATGTACAGAAGCCCAAAATATTCTGCACCCTCTTTAGTTAGCGTACCGTGATGTGATAAATGCGCCCTGTAAACGGCTTTAAAATACCATCCCACAAACGGAAGTTTAATACGTATGCGTTTATGGATAAACACGTCATGAACCAAAAAATAGGTGATTCCATAAAGGGCTATTCCAAAGCCTGCTCCAAGACCAAACGCTAGATTGTATACGAGACCGGTGATAATCAATGTGGCGCTCGGCACGGCATAGACGATAAAAAACAAGTCGTTGAGTTCAAAAAATGAAGTAGGATCCTTTTGGTGATGATCTTTGTGCCATACCCACAATAGCCCGTGCATTAAGTAGCGATGGGATAGCCATGCCATTCCCTCCATGGCAATATATAGAGTAACAATTCCCCAAAAGAGCATCCATCCATTCATAACTGAATAACAAGTTAAACACAATTCAGTTCTTATGTGTAATACATAAGTGAAATAGATTTTTTTGAAGGCTTACCTTCGATTTAATTGATCAATGGATTTACGCTACGCTCGACCAAGAAAGGATCTCATTCTCTTACTCCGTCAAAAGGGTATTCAGGATAATAAAGTATTAGAAGCTATGGCTCGAATAGAGCGTCATTGCTTTATCCCTGACTCTGCATTACACAATCATGCTTACGAGGACAAGGCGTTTCCAATTGGTGATGGGCAAACAATTAGTCAGCCCTACACCGTAGCCTTTCAAACGGAAAAGTTGGAGATACAACCCAATGAAAAGGTTTTAGAGATTGGAACAGGTTCGGGGTATCAGGCAGCTGTATTGGCTGAATTAAGTGCACGAGTCTACACTGTAGAGCGTTTTCGCACGCTATACGACAAGACGAGTCGGTTGCTCCAATCCATGAAGTATACAACGATTCGCACATATTATGGTGATGGATTTTTGGGTAAGCCGATTTATGCGCCGTTTGATAAATGCATTGTAACAGCCGCCGCCCCCCACGTTCCTGAGACGTTGATTGATCAACTTCGTATTGGTGGAATGCTTATTATACCAGTGGACAATGGTCAAGGTAGCCAGGATATGCTAAGAATAACAAAACTTGAGGACGGGGTAAAAGAAGAAGTTTTTGATACCTTTTCTTTCGTTCCTCTGCTAAAGGGGCGTACCTAGTTGCGATAATTGTTCGATTCTTTTTTTGCTCGATCCTTTTCCCTTTTAGCGTCTTTTTGTTGGATGGTCTGGCGTTTGTCAAACTGTTTTTTCCCTTGAACAAGGGCGATTTCAGCCTTGATTAGATTCCGCTCCGTTGCAAAAAGTTTAAGGGGAACGATGGTATATCCTCGCTCCTTGACTTTGCGCTGCAACTGCTTGAGTTCTTTTCGATGTAAAAGAAGTTTTCTTTCTCTTCCAGGTATATGGTTGTTGTGGCTGGCTTGAAAATATTCAGATACATGCATACCATACAGGTACAATTCTGCCCCTCGAAAGCGACAGAACCCCTCTTGGATTGATGCCTGTCCATCACGTATAGATTTCACCTCACTTCCTCTAAGTTGCACCCCCGCGATGTATCGATCTCGAATGTGGAAGTCAAAGCGCGCTTTACGGTTTTCTATCTGCATGAGCTTGTTCACCTCCACAAGGTACAAAAGCAAATATTTAGGATAGCCTAAATATTAATTAAGTATGTGTTAATTTCGTGTTATGCCGTCTCAATCAATCGAAGACTATCTAAAAGCTATTTGGACACTCTCAGAGGGAAAAGAGGATAATTATGCCGTATCTACCAATGACTTGGCATCACATCTAATGACATCGCAAGCGTCGGTATCAGAAATGTATAAACGATTAGCTGGGAAAGAATTTATAGACTATGTTCCTTATAGAGGTGGATCATTAAGTCCTAAAGGGCGTCAGTTAGCCTTAAGTCTTATACGAAAGCATAGGTTGTGGGAAGTCTTTCTTCATGAGAAGTTAGGATTTGGCTGGGAGGAAGTTCACGATATTGCAGAGCAGTTGGAGCATGTTCACTCTCAAGAACTGATCAAAAGGTTGGACACTTTTTTAGAGCACCCGTCAATCGATCCCCACGGAGACTACATTCCCGATGCTGAAGGAAATATCTTAAAGCAACGCGCAAAGCCACTCACTGAATTAACTATTGGTATAGGTTCGCAGGTTGTAGGCGTATTGGATTCTAATTCAAAACTTTTGAGTTTACTATCCCAAAAAGGGATAGCCTTAGGTACATCATTATGTATTCAATCGATCTTACCCTTTGATGATAGCAGGGTGTTGACACTCAATGAGAAACAAACTGTGGAGCTTTCTTACAAGGCTTGTGAGCTCATTTTAATTCAGGAAAATAGATAGATATGCAAACTATTATAAGTTATTTTGAATCTCTAAACCCTGTGCTTGCTGCATTTTTAGCTACGGTGTTTACCTGGTTTCTTACGGCCCTGGGAGCGAGTTTAGTATTCCCATTTAAATCAATGCCAAGAAAGTATTTAGATACCATGCTTGGATTTACAGGAGGGGTAATGGTTGCAGCTAGTTTTTGGTCGCTTTTATCACCGGCCATTGAAATGGCTGAGGTGTCTTGGGGAAATTTAGCCTTTGTTCCAGCAGCAATTGGCTTTGGATTAGGTGCACTATTCTTGTTTGCCTTAGACAAGTTTATGCCACACCTTCATCTTAATTTTGATATTGAACAAAGTGAAGGCGTAAAGACAAAACTTCATAAAACAACCCTTCTAATTTTAGCTATAACTCTGCACAATATACCCGAGGGATTGGCGGTGGGTGTACTCTTTGGGGGAGTAGCCGCTGGCTTACCTGAAGCTACCATAGGGGGTGCCATAACCTTAGCCATTGGAATTGGTATTCAGAATTTTCCCGAGGGAATCGCCGTATCTTTTCCTTTGCGACGCGCTGGCGCAAGCCGTTGGAAAAGTTTTTACTATGGCCAGTTAAGTGCGGTTGTGGAGCCAATAGCCGCGGTTATTGGGGCGCTTGCCGTAATCTTTTTCACGCCGATTTTACCTTTTGCACTAGCATTTGCGGCAGGTGCGATGATTTATATTGTCATTGAAGAAGTTGTTCCAGAGACCCAACAGGATCGATATGCCGATTTAGCCACGTTAGGCTTTATAGGAGGCTTTATCGTGATGATGGCACTTGATGTAAGCCTGGGATAGAAGCCATAAGCCGATGACTGGTGTTGCTTCTTCTTAACACATAGTA
>DLYY01000085.1 GCA_003447535.1 Bacteroidota bacterium
TGTTACCATGAAATTTGGCTACTCGACAAATTTGTAGCCTACACCACGAATACTTTGTATATACTGTGGGTTCTTGGGGTCCGACTCAAAATATTTTCGGAAGGATAAAATAAAGTTATCGATCGTACGAGTTGAAGGATACACATCATAACCCCATACGTATTGAAGGATTTGCTGTCTTGATACAACTTGATTTTTGCGATCAAGAAGGAGCTTCATCAGCAAGGCCTCTTTCTTTGTCAACTTTATTTCTTGACCGCTGTGCCCAACCGCTTTGAATGTTTTGAAATCTATCTGGTTAGGACCAAATGAGTAACTACTAAGACCAGAGTCTTGGTGAAGCTGACGCAAGCTAAATTTAACCAATACCCGAATACGAGCAAGAAACTCATCTAGATTAAATGGCTTAGTAATGTAATCATCACCACCTGCTTTGAAACCATTAAGTTTATCTTCTGTCGTCCCTTTAGCAGTAAGGAATAATATAGGTGTATCACTGTTTGTAAGTCGTATCTTACGACACACCTCAATTCCATTGAATTCTGGCATCATGATGTCCAATATAACTACGTTGAATCGTTGCTCGTCGAACATCTTAAGGGCCATCTTACCATCTGCTACACTGACAACTTCATAACCCTCAAGTTCTAAATTAAGAGTTATGGTATCCCTTAGGTTTTTTTCATCTTCAGCAAGAAGGATGCGAATATCCATATTGTACGTTGTTGACATTAAAATTGTCTTACCTCTCTAAGGTTCAAGCCGCAAGTTTACTTACTTCTTTCCTCCTAAACTCACCTCCACAGAAACAACACTACCTGAAGGTGAATTGTTCGCAATCTTTATGGTTGAATCAATCTTTGTCAACAACTCTTTTACGATGAATAATCCGAGACCAGTTCCTTCAACGCCTTTATACTCCTCATCTTCTAAACGATAAAAGCGCTGAAAAACTTCCTTTTTTTCAGCATTTGGTATACCTACCCCTTGGTCAATAACCTTAAGGGTTACTTTATCACCCTGTTGGCTAAGATGAACAGTTACGTCCTTACCCAAACCATACTTTACAGCATTGTCCAAGAGATTCATCACCACGATTTCCAATACCTGAGGATCTGAGACCACTCGAATATCTTCCTCAATATCCATCAACAATTTGACCTGCTTAATCTCTTGGAATCGGGAAACTAAACTGCTGATAAGATTACTTAGATCTATTGATGCAAAATCAAGGGTGTAAGACTCTTGGTCAAGCTTAGTGGTAACAAAAACCTTATCCAACAGTCCAGTTAATCGATCAATCTCCTCCATGTTGGCTGATAAAACTCGTTCAGTTTGTTCCTTGGTCAATTCTCGCTTTTTTAGGGTTTCAGTCGACAAGCGCATGGCGGCAAGAGGCGTCTTAAGTTCATGAGAAACACTTAGGATAAAATTCTTTTGCTGGAGATTGAGCTTTCTTTCCTTCATGTAGGTATTACGCACCATGACAAGCCCAGCAATCAGAAGAGATAAAAAGACAAAACCCTCGGTGGCAATCATGGTTTGTTCTCTTCTCAAATCACTAGCATTTGCCTCAAGGGCCTGCAGGCAACCTGAGCTTTCGTTTTCATGGCAGGCTGGGCGCTCCAAAAGATCGCTTTTTCTTAACTCCGCAACCTCAGTTATCTGTTTATTGAGAAGAATAGTCCACCAAGTAGCAAACGCCACTAAATAGACAATAAGCGCAATAAAGTATAGGTTAAATCGCCGCATAGCTCAATGATAGTAAAACTACACATCTTGCAGGGGGACTAAAAAGTAAAATGTGCTACCCTCTCCCTCTTTTGAGACAAATCCAATGCTTCCCTCCACATTCTCGATGATCTGCCTAGCAATAGCGAGTCCTAACCCACTACCTGTGCTTTTTGTTGTGAAGTTGGGAACAAAAACATTGACTTTATCCTCTTCGGAAATTCCTATTCCTTGATCTATGACATCCACCCGAACAAATTTATCCTCTCGACTTAACCTCACAAGAACATCAACTTCAGTAATCTTTTGCTCACAAGCTTGGATTGCATTTTTAATTAAATTATTGAACACTGAAACAAAGTGATTACGATCTGCGAAAATATTTAAGGTGACTACTTCATCTTCCTTACATTCCAATCTAACCCCTTTATGATGTCCGAAGAGCGCTATAACCTCCTTTACGAGCTGTCCCATATCAAACGACTCAGCGTTGGCCTTAGGCATTTGTGAGAAAGCAGAAAAGGCATCTACTATTGCTGTGAGATTATCAATTTGGCTGAGTAAGCTTTTGCTCAGATGATTTACGCGCTCTTGATAATCAGCTTCATTGTCCTTTCGAATGGTTTGCAAGTGTTGAAGATTTAACTTCATTGGGGTTAAAGGATTCTTTATTTCATGGGCGATTTGCTTAGCAATTTGCCTCCATGTATTTTCCCGTTCGTTTCGCGCTAATCTTCGTGCACTCTCTTCCACTTGCACTAACAGCGCATTGTAAGCGCTTACTAATCGACCAAATTCATCATTTCTTTCCCATACGAGCCCTTCATTTTTATCTAAAGACTGTACCGACTGCATCCGCTCGACCAACGCTTCAATAGGCTGCGTCAAACGTTTTGCAATGGTATGCGTAACAAAGGCTGCCAGCAACAAAACAATAGCATAGATATTAACAAGGGATAGTAGGAATTCAGAAAGCTCACTAATATCCGACTCACTTTTATCAAAATAGGGTATGTGGATATAGCCAAGTACAGCGCCATCAAGATCTCGTATAGTGGCATAACTACTAAGGCTTGGATTTCTTAAGATAGTATCTTCAAACACCGCAACATTATCTTGGTCATTTAAAGAATTCATCACACCTTGATGCAGTTCAACATCTACTAATCGGTCAACTATCACTTGATATTCAGAAGAAGTAGATACCAATCCTTGAGCATTGTAAACATCAATATCCAACCCGTGGATGGCTGCAATCTCTTGCAAATCTCCTTCATTAAGTAATTGAATACCATTATTCCCTAAATATGATGCTGACAAACTGTTCAACTTGAACTCCACAGCAGACCGTATCGCTTTTGTTTTACGTGTCAAACGATCTTTATGATAGTCGTCTTGGCGTATGGAAAAATTGATTACAGAAATAGCCGAAATCAATACAAAAGAGACAACAACAAGGCCCAAGACTGAACCAATGATTCGTCGACGATAACTAGCATAATCAATCCTTTCATTGTTTTCCACCCAACGATTTATTCGATAACCAACCCAATACAAACCCTCCAGAAGACCGAAGCAAACAAAAAACAGAAAAAATAGATAGGAAGCATAGGATGCAAGATCTAAAAGAGACGGAGAAACAATGTGCTGGATAACAACCTCACCATCACCGTAGGTTTTTTTGGTGTAAAGATTGCGTTGATTGCTTGCGATGCTATTGGCTTGTTTAAGGTGTAAAGGAAAGGTGTGTTTTCCTCGATTGTGATGAAGCAAACCCTCACTGTAAAATCCAACACTATAAATTGATGATAAAACCTTCTCTTCGGTTTGAGCATCATATATAAAGCCAAGATAACGTTGACTACTCGGCGAATAGGTTGGCGTGCAGCGCAAGATTAGGGTTGTTGCACCATACGTTTCACCCAATTCAAAAAGCATCGCATAAGATGGTCTGTCCTCTTTATTCAACCTGAACAAATTATCATAGGCCGTATTGGGTGATTCCTCCTGCAATGAATCGAGCCACTGAGCAAATTCATACCCTTCCTCATTGTCTCCTATTGTCTTGTTGGGATTATACAAAAAGGCTTCAATGGTATATATTGACCATATTCCTCTAAAATATTTCCGCTTAAACCGTTGAGCTAACTGATCTTCTGATAACTGCGATAAAAACATCCGCTGTCCTGCTAAATATGGATCTTGTTTGACCAAAGAGTCCAACATATAAAAATCAGCTTCAATTTCTTCGCTATACGCAGACCACGATGGCTTGTTTGAGGTTTCAAGCCAACGCACCCATTTCTCTTTCTGAACAAGGTCCCCGTAGACTGCTGTAAATAGGGCAAAACCAGCTACGACAACCAAAGTTGATAGCATGACATTCCCTCGTTGTAAGGAAAATTCAGTCAAATACAGCGTCAAAAAGACTAAGGAAGTTAGGAAGAGCCAAAATTCCATGTTCCTATAGAACAAAAATCCAAGAAAGACACCGTAAGGAAGGTAGCGTATGTACCACGCGGATGACGATGGAGCTCGTTCGCGCAGGTCGACCAATCGTCTAATGATACAATACATGGAATACACGAGAAAGAAGCTCGTTATGCCTATGATAACAGACGAAGGATTTACACGAGCTATATTGTCGAATGCAAAGGGTTCGCCAACTCCAAAAATCAGGCTACGCGTAAGCATAACGAGCAATATAAAACTGACAAAGAGCAAGCCCTCCCATAGAATTATCTTTCGATTGCTTGTCTCGTTAAAAAATTGGATCACATTCGCCCTAAACACCTGAATCAAAAGACTCCAGAGCAAACTTATTGAGACCAGAACATTCAGTAATCCCCTGTAAATCGAAAAGTCCCACAGTGTTGAAGAAGGAAAGACTCCTCCAAACAAGAGAAACCATACCATAAGGTGGCCTATCATCATGCACGCGGGGACTAGAAGAGAGATCCAAGGTGTTTTGTATTCACGAGCACCCTTTAGTCCTAGAATAAATAAGAGGTAAAGCAGAAGCCCCCCTACCAACCCTAGACACACAAGCAACGAATCAAAAGCAAAATACCCATTGGGTCGTGAAATGTAGACAACAAGGGATTCTTGATTTCTTCCGATTCTCCAGGCTAAGCTTTTGACACCATCTGGTTTACGACTTGATAACAGAAAATTAGCACTAGTACTTATGCCATGACTCTTGGCGTAATCTACAGTTTGTGTCTTTTGGTAGCTCAAAACATTAGGCCATTCCTTGCTTAAATCGATTTCAACAAACAAAAAGCGATCATCTTTTGGAACATACTTTTGGAGATAGATTCCAAAGGAAGAATAGTGTATCATCCATTGATTAACAACAAACGATGAATCGTTAATCACGGAATTACTCAACTCGGCTGAAGAGTAAATAATCGATTGACTATCCAATACGGCGTAAGCCCAATCGACTTTGAGTAATGACGGAACATCGTTGCTATCCAGGGAAAGTGAATCAATCAAGATGTCCCATTCGGAGACATCCTGCTCAAGAGAATCTTTTACCACACTGAGTTGCTGAGGTTGAAGAATGTATCCCATAAGCACCAGAGTGATCACATATAAGACTGTAATAACGGTAAAAGGAACATAATTCCGCATAAACTGAATATACAATCTTATCCCTGCATACCCTACCTTGCAGTATGGCAATTCACCAACGGACAACAGATATGAAATCAATGGCTATCCGTCATGGCTTTGACTCCGTAGGTATTGCCCAAGCTGCCGAGCTGACCGAAGAAGCCAAACGTCTGGAAACTTGGCTCAATCAAGGAAAACATGGGAGTATGGGCTACATGGAAAATCATTTTGATTTGCGCATTGATCCTCGGAAATTAGTAGAAGGAGCCCAGTCCATCATATCCTTGATGGTAAACTATTTCCCGGAAAAGCCTATTCATCCAGCAGGCGTAAAGGTTGCGCGATATGCCTATGGGAAGGATTACCATAAAGTCATTAGAAAAAAACTAAAAAATCTCATCCAAGAAATGAGAACGTCCTATGGGGACTTCAATGCTCGTGTCTTTGTAGATAGTGGACCAGTAATGGAGCGAGAATGGGCCAAACGAAGTGGTTTGGGTTGGATAGGGAAAAACACCTTGTTACTTAGCAAGGGGAAAGGATCCTACTTTTTTTTGGCAGAAATTGTTTGTGATTTAGCCCTTACACCCGATGGCCCGGTCAAGAATTACTGCGGAAATTGCACAAAATGTATTGATGCCTGTCCAACCCAGGCTATTGTGGCGCCCTATGAAGTCGATGCCTCAAGATGCATCAGTTACCTTACTATAGAACGAAAAGAGAGTATTGATGCCTCCTATCAGCAACAACTTGATGGTTGGATTTTTGGATGCGATATATGCCAAGAAGTATGTCCGATTAATGCGCGCAGCAAACCTCATCAAGAAGAGGCATTTCTAGCAAAATCCATTATAGAAGAGGGCAAGATTGAAGAATGGGAAGAAATTACCCGAGAAATCTTCGATGAGATATTACACGACTCCCCTCTGAAGCGACGTGGGTATGATAAAATCAAAGAGAATCTATCCTATTGGAAAAGTAACTCGTCGAATAATCCATCACTTTGAGATGATGCTATGATATTTATCCGCCGTTGAATGTGAGCCGCATTCCCTTGATGCTGTCATCTACTACTCCCCCACTATACACACAATGCCCATTCACGTATGTTGCCACAACGCTACTTGAAAAGCTATGCTTTTCAAAGGGTGACCAATTGCATTGGTGAAGAATATTAGCCTTATCGACATGGTAGTTTTTCTTAGGGTCAACCAATACAAGATCAGCAAAATATCCCTCTCGAAGATACCCTCGCTTCTCCACGTGATAAAGGTCAGCAGGCGCATGACACATTTTATCGACCATCATTTCCAAACTTAGCTTACCCTCCTTTACATGATCTAGCATAAGCAGTAAGCTATGTTGAATAAGTGGCAGGCCACTTGGCGCCTGCCCATAAGGCAGCTGCTTTTCCTCCCAGGTATGAGGAGCATGATCTGTAGCAATGACATCAAGTCTGCCATCGTGAAGGGCATGCCACAAAGCTTGACGGTCCGCACTCGACTTAACTGCTGGATTACATTGTATCTGAGTCCCTAGACGGGCGTAGTCCTCATCGCAAAATGTTAGATGGTGGACGCAAACTTCTGCTGTTAAATGCTTCTCTATTCGAGGAATAGCATTGGTAAATAAATCGAGCTCATCTGTAGTCGTCAAATGCAGTATATGCAATCTTGTACCATATTGTTTGGCGAGACGCGCAGCTTTAGACGAAGACAAGTAACATGCCTCGTGGTTTCGTATAATAGGGTGTTGATCTACGTCAACTGCCTTTCCGTCACGAAAAGCTTCTTCTCGGTTCTTACGTACCGTGCCTTCATCTTCACAGTGCGTAGCAATCAGTCCAGAGAAAGCCTTGAAATAGCTTTCGAGCGTTCCTGGATCATCGACGAGCATATTCCCGGTAGAACTTCCCATAAAGAGCTTTAATCCACAGACTCGCCGTAAGTCTGTGCGCATCACTTCATCATAGTTATCATTGGCACCTCCCATGTAAAAGGAATAATTAGCTGGTGAGACCTTACCCGCCAACTGATACTTATCCTCTAGACGTTCCTGAGTGGTTGTAGTAGGGTTAGTATTGGGCATTTCCATAAAGGATGTCGTTCCACCAGCCACTGCGGCACGCGATTCACTGGCTATACAGGCCTTATGAGTGTAACCCGGCTCTCTAAAATGCACTTGATCATCGATAATGCCGGGCATAAGCAATAAACCCTCGGCATTTATCTCTTCGACAGTGTGGGATGTACTTATCGCAGAGTCTACACGCTCAATACGACCATCTTTTACAAGCAGATCCCCTTCGAAATGCCTGCCTTCATTGATTATCTGTGCGTTTTTAAAGAGTTTAAAAGCCATAATATCCTATGACTGGAAAGGTACACATTCCTTCAATTGTGTACTTTACGCTCTATGCATAATGTGGACTTCATTATTGTCGGCCTCTACTTAATCGTAATGTTTTCGATTGGTCTTCTTATGAAAGGGAAAGCTGGGCAAAGTATTACCTCCTATTTCGTGGCCGACAGAAGCCTTCCCGGATGGTGGGTAGGTATTTCCATCCTTGCCACCACGTTTGCTGCAGACACACCACTTGCCGTCACGGGACTCACAGCGAAAGGAGGTGTGCAAGCCAATTGGTTTTGGTGGAGTTGGGCCATCGGTTACATTGTTGTGGCCATTGTTATGGCAAAACGTTGGCGAAGAGCTCAGGTTTTAACCGATGTTGAATTTATTGAACTCCGTTATGATGGGGCTTCTTCCTCGGCCCTCAGGGCATTTAAAGCCCTATTTCTCGGTATTTTACTCAATGGATTTATTCTAGGATGGGTAATAACTGCAATGACTAAAATTGCTGATCCTTTTGTTCAATGGTCTGCAATAAGTCCACCGCTCTTTAAACTTTTCAGTTACTGGCCTACATGGCTTTTAATCAATGATTCAAATACGACGATTACCGTGATTATTGTCTTGTTCATCGTCATGGTCTATTCTGCCGCAGGAGGAATAAGAGGAGTTATCCTTACCGATCTCTTTCAGTTTGCTCTTGCTATGGTAACAGCCATAGTCTTTGCCTACTTTGCCGTAGACTATGTTGGTGGGCTTGGAGCGATGCATGAAGGGCTAGCTCAACTAAAAGGCGATTCGTATGACGACTTTACCAACATTATACCTACTACTGATTCTACGCTATTACCTTTTCGTCTTTTTATCATTTATGTACTTATACAATGGTGGGTCCGCTACGACAGTGATGGAACGGGATACATTGCTCAGCGTTTTCAGACTGCTCGTAATGACCAAGCAGCAAAAGAGGGAGGGCTTTGGTTTGCGATAGGATTTGCCGCACTGCGGGCCTGGCCTTGGATTATTGTCGCTCTTTGCTCTGTTTTGGTTTTCCCTAATCTCGACGACCCTGAAATGGGCTATCCACTGATGATGAAAAGGGTCCTTCCAATAGGACTTCTTGGGCTCACCTTCACAAGTTTGCTTGCCGCCTTTATGTCCACAGTAGACACCCATCTCAACTGGGGAGCAAGCTATTTAGTAAACGATGTATATCTTCGGTTCTTAAGACCCAATGCAAGCTCAAAACAAGCCATCCAAGCAAGTCGTCTTGCCGTAGTCTTAATCTTTATTATTGCTGTGATTTTTGCCTCTCAGATGACATCGATTAGCGGTGCCTGGGTGTTTTTTATTAATGCCGCTTCAGGCTTAGGGATTGCTCAACTTCTGCGTTGGCTTTGGTGGCGTGCTAATGCGTGGACTGAAATCTCAGCCCTAACAACAGGGTTTATTACTACACTCGTTTTACAGCAAAGCATCTACCCTATTTCCAATATTTCTTCTGATTATCACCTCCCTGTTATTGCATGCATTACGCTTTTCGTGTGTTTAACGGTTACCTATTTAACACCTGCTCCTCCAACAGCACTGATAAAAGCATTTCAATCCAAAACAAGTCCCATTGGTTTTTGGCCTCCAACTGATACTAATCAACCTTCGATCAAGAAATACGTTAAGGATATTATGTTGGCCCTCGGAGCAGCCTATGGTATGCTCTTTGGTATTGGTTATTGTCTTATGCTTCATTGGCTTTTAGGAAGCCTATTCCTGGTCCTTGGCTTGCTGTGCACCT
>DLYY01000219.1 GCA_003447535.1 Bacteroidota bacterium
AATACTCTGGCTTATAAGGCCCTTCGACTTTAACACCGATATAGTCTGCTTGGTCTTCACGCAGTGTTTCCAGCTCGACACCAATTTTGGCTAAGTGCAACTTGGCCACCTTTTCATCCAAATGTTTAGGCAGAACATATACTTCATTATTGTACTTCTCATGATGCTGCCAAAGCTCCATTTGAGCCAATACTTGATTGGTAAATGAATTTGACATAACGAAGGATGGATGCCCCATGGCAACACCCAAGTTTACAAGACGACCCTCGGCAAGGAGAATAATATCCTTTCCATTTATGGTATACATGTCAACTTGTGGCTTGATCGTTGATTTTGAAGCACCATATGTCTTATTAATCCAAGCCACATCAATCTCGTTATCGAAGTGACCAATATTACAAACGATGGTTTTATCCTTCATTTTTTCAAAATGCTCTCCGCGAACAATATCCTTGTTTCCCGTAGCAGTAACTACGATATCAACCTCACCAATTACTGTGTCTAAACGCTTTACCGCAAAACCATCCATAGCGGCTTGAAGCGCACAAATTGGATCTACCTCTGTTACCGTTACACGAACACCTGCCCCACGTAAAGAGGCTGCTGAACCTTTTCCTACATCACCATAACCAGCCACTACGGCTGTTTTCCCTGCAAGCATAATATCTGTACCGCGGCGCAAGGCATCAACAAGAGACTCTTGGCAGCCGTATTTATTATCAAACTTTGATTTTGTGACTGAATCGTTCACATTGATTGCAGGAATTGGCAGCGTACCTTTTCGTGCCCGTTCATACAAACGATGAACTCCTGTAGTAGTCTCTTCTGAGAGACCGAGAATATTTTCGACAAGTTCAGGATGATTATCCAACACCACATTGGTCAAATCGCCCCCATCGTCAAGGATAAGATTTAGTCCTTCGCCATCTTCAAAAGCAAAAAGTGTTTGTTCGACACACCACCAGAATTCTTCATCGGTTTGACCTTTCCAAGCAAATACTGGAATACCCGCAGCGGCAATGGCAGCGGCCGCATGATCTTGCGTTGAAAAAATATTACAACTCGACCAAGTTACTTGGGCCCCTAATTCAACTAGAGTTTCAATCAATACTGCCGTTTGCACCGTCATATGAAGACAACCGGCGATCCGAGCACCTTGAAGTGGTTTAGAATCTCCATACTCTTCTCGAAGGGCCATTAGACCAGGCATCTCTGCTTCCGCCAAAGTGATTTCTTTTCGCCCCCACTCAGCTAGACTTATATCCTTTACTTTAAAATTGTTTGAAACGTTCTCCATTATTCTTATTCTCCCGCAAATATACATCTGTCTAGATTCCTTTACCACAGTCATTTATTTGTTTACAATTATTAAGGCATGAATCTTGATAATCAAGGTTTAGAGAATAACTTTCCAGTCAATAGACGTTATAACCCCATACACAATTTGAGATATGAAGAAAATTAGCGTATTCCTTCTTGCCTTGTTCTTGATTCAAGTTAATTCCAGTGTGCTAGGCCAAGCCACGATCAAGTACAGCAAGCAAACCAAACTCATTTCTGATGCCATTGAAGATGCAGATAATCAATTGTGGGCCTCTTGCCAGCAGCGCATTGATATGTACCGCAGCGACCCAATTCCTCGATGGGACGACGAGTTTATGCTATGGAGAATGAGAGCGGATTATTACTACGCTACAGCCGCAGCACGATTAAAACACAGCAACGCGATTGAGCTGCTTCAACAATTTAAGATTGATTATCCCAATAATACCTTTTCAGCAAATGTCTCGCACCTTCTCGGTATGGTGTACATGGATAACAACAATAAGAATAACGCAATTATTCATTTCAACGAAGTTGATCCAAATGAACTAAGCGAAACGGAACAAGACGAATTCTACTTTTTGTCTGGCTATGCTCACTTTCAACGTGATAACTTTATTGCTGCTCGAACCAATTTAGAAAAAACCGCTAATTACTCCAACCCTTACCAAGTACCATCTGTCTACTATATGGGAGTCATCGAACTTAAAGCTGGAAATATGGCGGCTGCGAAGGAATACTTTGTAATGATCGCTAATGAGCCTGAGTTTCGAGAAGATGCCGCGCTTTATCTCACACAAATTGACTTAATGGAAGGTAGATGCACTCAGGTAATGCGACATCTTGAGCCTATGGTTAGTTCGGCTCCTCGTAGCAAACAAGCTGCCATAAAAGGGACACTTGGTCAGGCCTATTTTTGCACCGAAGATTGTGAGAAGGCTACTCCACTACTAGAAGAATATATCAAATCGCTTAGGAAACCAGAATACGCATTGTATTATCAGGTTGGGTATTGTAGTTATAAAAGCGGACAATATGAGAAGGCCATTAACTATTTAAAAGAGCTTACGTCGGCCAATTCAGACTCCATGAGACAACATGCGATGTATCTCATTGCCAATAGTTATCTCGACATGGATAACAAGGAAGATGCTAAGGTCTATTTTCAAAATGCAGCGGGAACAGGCCCCGATGAGCGGCTTAAGGAATTAGCCACCGTACAATATATAAGACTTTCAGATGATTTAGGCGATCATAGTCAATCTATTGCGTTGATTGAAACATTCCTAGAACTTTATCCAACTTCTGCTTACCGGGATGAACTTCTCGAGTTGTTACTCAACGCTACCTTACATTCAAAGGATTATGCGAAAGGCATTCAAGTCATTGAAGATTTAAACCTTAATACGCCGGCCTTTCAAGAAATCTATCAGCGCCTTACCCTTTACTCTGCGGTAGAATCATTGAATAGTAATCGTTATGAAGAAGCTATTGAGTATGCGCTCAAGTCCCAATCGAGCAATATAGACAACACACTCTATCAGATTGCGCACCTGATAATGGGCGATGCCAAACACTTGCAAGGGCGATACCCTGAAGCGCGCAACCACTACAATCAGTTTTCTATGACTAATGTTGACGATTCAGAGTTTCCCTGGGCTGTCAACTCCTATGCATCCTATGGAGTGGCCTACACCTACTTCAAAGAAAAAGATTATCAGAATGCAGCGAGCAAGCTCAAAGTGGCCTATGATCAACTAAACCAGGCTCAGTTCCCCAAAGCTCAAGCATTTTACCGGGATGCCATATTACGCAGAGCGGATTGTTTATTTATGGAACACGAATACAACACATCCAAAGAACTCTATCTAGAAGTCTATCAAAATAATTATCCCAAAGACGATTATGCCTT
This sequence comes from Bacteroidota bacterium, assembly GCA_003447535.1. GTDB lineage: Bacteria > Bacteroidota > Bacteroidia > Chitinophagales > UBA8649 > UBA8649. Next base: position 3,236 of record DLYY01000219.1, read on the forward strand.
ATATCAAGCCGGCTTAATTGATGGGTTCAACAATAACCTTTCATCAAAAATTGTACGGATGGATCAATTAAAAGTTGACTTTCCGCAATCCACATATCGCGATGACGCCGACTTTGAAAGTGGGGACTCATATTTTGCACTGGGCGACTTAGAAAATGCAAAAAGAGGTTTTCTAGGTTTTGTAAATGACCATGGGTCAAGCCCATACAAGCCCGTTGTATACAACAAACTTGGTCTGATTTATGAAACAAAAAATCAATATAATGAAGCAGCAAACTGGTATAAAAAAACCATCACAGAGTTTCCAGGGACACCCTCTGCGAATAGCGCGGTAAAGGCCCTTGAAAGAGTATTCCTCGCTATGGGACAGCCTCAAGCCTTTTTGGACTTCATTAACTCGCAATCCGGTATTACCCTAAATGAAAGCAAAAAAGATAGCCTTCTGTTTACCAATGCAATGAATTTCTACAATGCCAATGACTACCACAAGGCCGCAGAAGCTTTCGAAGACTATCTAAGCGAATTTAGTCGGGGATTCCATCACTTGGAAGTAAATCTATATGCCGCTGAATGCTATTTTGAACTCGGCAAATCAGAAAACAACTCTAGTTTTTTCAGTAAGGCACTCCCCTATTATCAAACCGTTATAACTGAAGGAACAGGAGCTCAACTAGAGACGGCTTTGGTACGTGCAGGATTTATCACCTTTAACCATCTACAGAATTACACCTTAGCCCAACAGTATTACAGGAGGCTCTCAGAGATTGAAGGTGTACAAAGTAATGTTGAACTGGCATTAGAAGGCTACTTGCGATCGAGTATTGAGATCCAAGATCATAATGGCATTATCGATGCATCAGAAAAGATTCAACAAACCAATGGTATGGCCAAAGATATTCAAGATTTAGCCTTGTTTTCTAGCGCTAAGGCTTATTACAACAAAGGCAATATACAAACAGCCCAGTCAATGTTCCAGCAGTGCATCCAACGCCTCGATATGAGTTCGAAAAAAGCTGAATCTGCATGGCATCTTACTAAGATTGCTTATGACAATGGACAGTTTGAGGAATCAAAAGAGGCCAGCAAAAATATCATTAGCACCTATGGTTCCTACAGCTACTGGGTTGTAAAAGCTTACATCCTTATTGGTGACTGCTGGATAGGCCTTAATAACTATAATGAGGCTATTCTCACCTTAGAGTCGATTGTGAACAATTATCAAGGAGACCAAGCATTGATCGATGAGGCGAATCAAAAGCTTGAGCGAGCCAGAATGTTAGAGCGGCAAGCAGATTCAGAAAATGCTGACAATATTGAATTTCAAGATTAATCCTATGCAATACAATAAGAATTACTTCACCCCACTATTGCTCATTCTACTTTGTAGCAGTGTTTTTGCTCAAAACAATGGACTTAATGATGCAGATTTTAATCTAGTAAGGGATTACGAGGGAACTATAGAGGACGCTGATAAGCTGCAACTTCAGTTAGATGTTAGTCCACCTGAAGCTGATGATATAACGCATAACTACATTATGCCTAAGGTAAAGTTTGATGTTAATCTTCCCCCACCTGAAACGCGACCGACCCGTGTGGATTTAGAGGCCTTGTTTCAAACCCAGGATAACTTCCTTCGCTTTGGTTTTGGCTCGCAACTATCTGCCCTCGGGGAGCTTGGGTTTTATGAAGATCTTGGAAAAAAGAAAAGAAGTCAGCTAGGTATAATGGGAAGCCATTTCTCATCCAATTGGGGAAGGCTGCCTAACATGACCTTTATGGATACCCGAGTAAACTCGTTTCTAAATTACCACTCACGATATATATCCATGCATATAGAGGGGAATTTCGAACACGATATCGACCACAACTATGTCTATGACACAACACAAGGTGAGTATATGGATGAAGATGTTAGACAACGAGCTACGAGATATGGTGGAAGTGTCCAGGTTATTAATCACGAGGCGAACAATCTCGACATCACATTCAACAACACATTCGGTTACAATCGTTATCAAGACAATTGGTCAAACAACGAAAACATCATAAATTTTGATAGCCGGATTGGGAAAGAGATCGATAAAAATCAACACTTTGAAGTCATTACAGGCTTTAATTACATCACCCGCAATGCAAATCAGGCCTATGGCGACCTCAAACGATCAGTATTTAAACTTGGAGGACATTACCATTATAGAACGAATGATTGGTTACTCGATGCAACACTTGGCTTTGGAATAGGCGATGTCTCTCCAAGAAAGAAAAAAAATCAAAGCAAGTTTGACTTTTTCCCAAAACTTGAGGCACGAAGAGAAATTATAGATAATAAGCTCCAATTCTTTGCACGATACGATCGGGATATTGACTTGATAAGTCTAGATCGACTTCAACGAGACAATCCGTGGATGAATCTCGATAGTATAGATGTCCAACATGCTGGCTATGATCATTTAACTAGTGGTTTCCAAGGAGGTATCAAACGATTTGACTATGATATTCACTTTGGGATGAGAGCCACTCGAAATCAAGTATTGTACAGAAACTTTTATGATGTAAGCCGACAGAACCTAAGCGAGTTTGAGGTCGTCTATGATTCATTAATGATTACCTACAATGCGCATATTGATTTAGGCTTCAAAATAAAGGAGAATGTACACCTTTATTTCGGAGCTGATTATTTCACCTACAAAGTGAGCAATAATGAGGCAGCATTCAATCTACCTACACTCAAAACCTTTACGGGTGTCAAGATGTCTGTGCTTGATGGTAAGTTGCTCATGCGTGGTGAACTAAACATCTTTGCAGGGGCACAGGGATTGGACGAAACAGGTGATCTTCAAACTATTCCAGTTCCCGTTGATATCAATCTCAAAAGCGAGTACCGGTTCAATAAGAATTTTATAATATTTGCCTACCTTAACAATGCGTTTGGATTTGTAGAAAACTTTCGATATCAGCAATTCTACAACTACCCAAGCTATGGTGTAAATGGTCTAGTTGGTGCAACCTTTCAATTCTAACATAAATAAAGATCTCGAAGAAGCCTTACAAGAGGTTCTTATAAGGGATGGTAGGCTCGTTTTACCCTATTTTGGTAGCCTGCACTATCAAGCTACAGCTATTTTACAAACTAAAGAACATCTTGAATTCAAGCATAATGATGTCTCTTTTGAAGCAAATACTAGCGCACCGGTAAAGACCAACCAGATAAAGACAATAGCTCGTCGTTTAAAGCTCAGTGAGTTTGAGAGTAAAGTGGTTTTAAACCGGTGGTTAGGAAATATAAAAAGTTCCTTACGAACAAATGCTGTTTGGTCATCTACCAGCTTTGGAAGAATTACCAAGACAGAACATGGCATACAAGTTTTTTTGAATCAAGAGACCTTCAATAATGAAGATTACACCTACTTCGGCCTTGCAAGTGTGGCCATTCCCAAAATATTAGTATCAAGTGATTCCATCGCGACCAATGCAACGGAAGATAAAGAGGAAATTGGGCGTTCTGATGCCAAAATCATCGATATCGACCATGGTGTGGAGCAAGAGCATAGTGGAAAAAGAAAAGATGTAAGTAAACAAGTAACTCGACCCGTACAAACATCTGCAAGGGCTCTCGCAGCAAGCTTT
>DLYY01000018.1:0-7929 GCA_003447535.1 Bacteroidota bacterium
CAACCCCTTTACCGACCTCTATGGCCTTGACACCTTTGTAATTAGCGTGTGCGATGAAGGGTTTCCTGACTCACTCTGCACAACAGATACTGTGATTATCACCATCATTGGAGTTAACGATACAGCCCAGATGGCTAATGAATTTATGGTTTGCCTTCTCGATTCTACCACTAATGGTAATACGCTTCAAGGCGATATTGACGATGGAAATCTTTTTGTAACGTCTTATCAAGATTCAGCTATTCATGGGGACGTAATTTACTGGGACTCAACAGGATTAGTGACCTATACTCCAGATAGTGGATACCTCGGCGTAGATTCTACTGTGTTTACAGCAGACGATGATGGCGACCCTCTTCCTGCTATTACCAACTACACCGATACGTTTTACATGGTGACTATCGACCCAACCACCTTAGACTCCATCTTCATTTTAGAGGATACCGATACGGCGGGCATTATTGAAGAATTTTATGGATTTGATCCAACTGCCGTAGTTCAATTTACGGTGGCAGATAGTCCGTCCTTAGGCGATATGTTTGCCCTTCCCAATGGGAGTTACTTCTTTTCTCCTTATCCAAATCAATATGGTTTAGATACAGCCATCTTTGAAGTGTGCGACCTTAATATTTCCGGTGTTCAAGGAAGTAACTGGTGTTACTTTGATACGTTGTATATCGATATTGACACCGTAAATGATACCCCTACGATTACCAATGATTATTACACCGTCAATGAAGACGTGACCCTTACGGATGACTTCTGGGATGAAGCCTTGGAACATGATAGCGCAGATATCTTTGCAGAGCAAACTACGGCACCTGTTATTCTTTATCCTGACTTTGCTTCCAATCCAATTTACCAGTCCAATCCGAATGCAACCTTTACCTTCTTTGTGGATGGAAGCTTTGACTACTCAACCCCTGCGCATTATTATGGCAATGACACAATCGTCATTGGATTTACCGATGCCGGGTATCCACCACCTGCAATAATCGTCTACGACACCTTATTTATAGAAGTCGTCCCTATCAATGATACCCCCGCGATCAATGACAAGTTTATTATAGCTCAGGAGGATTTATTCCTCATTGACGTGCCCATACTCGATTCCACGGATACGGACATCGAAGGAGGATTCCAATCCCCAACATTAATCGATTCAACGGACAATGGAACGATATTTATAACGCAGGATATAAATGGAAATCCCGTATTCAGTTATAATCCAGATCTAAACTTTTATGGAGTAGATTCTTTCAGCATACTTCTATGTGACTTTGGAGAACTTGGAGCTTTCCCAATCCTTAATGAGATTTGTGATACCATGTGGCTGTATATCAATGTTTTCCCTGTGACAGACACGCCAGTCATCATAAACAACTCAGAATCCGTACTTGAAGATGACACCCTTACGTCGAGTTACGTCAATGGCAGTGATATTGCCTTAGATGGAAGTTTTGTTCTCGCCGAATTGGTTGACTCCACACTACATGGTGAATTGATTCTCACCGATTCGTCTGGAAACTATACCTATATTCCAAGTCCTGACTACTATGGTCTAGATAGTTTCTCAGTGATTATCTGTGATGATGGACCTCCTACTCCTCCGACCCTATGCGATACCAACTGGGTATTTATCACCGTAGTCCCAGTTAATGATGCTCCAGTGATTATCAATGACAGCATTACCATAGAAGAAGACGAAGTCTATACCGGAAATGTCGTTGGGACTGAAGACACCGACATTGATGGAAATGTAATCTATTCGACCGTTTTTTCTCTTCCCAATCATGGCGTACTCTCGATCAATACGAATGGGGAGTATACTTATACTCCAAATCCAGAATACTACGGAAGTGATTCTGTAGGGGTTATATTATGTGACGATGGAACACCTAATCCGCCTCAGAATTGCGATACGAATTGGATCTTTTTCACTATCACACCGGTTAACGATGCTCCTGTAGTATTCGATACATTTTACTTTATGGCATCTAGTGATACACTTTTAATCAATCTAGTTGACAGCAACGAATACGACCCTGAGCTTTCGATTTTCGTATATCCCAATGCACCTACAAGTGGTCCAAGCCATGGTACTATCACCGTTGATTCAACGGGAAGTTATACCTACATCCCAGATAACAACTTTACAGGCGTAGATACCCTTGTATTTGAAATTTGTGATACGGGCCTAATTATTAATGGAGATACCCTACCTGTGGCATGCAGTTTGGATACCGTGCTTATACAAGTCACCTGCCAAGTTGGGGATAGCACATTTGATTGTGATAATGACGGACTAACTAACTACCTAGAAGATAGTCTTGGAACGGATCCCTTCAATCCCGACACGGATGGAGACGGGGTAATCGATGGCACAGAAGTAGCTGACGGCACCAATCCCCTTGCGCCATGTAGCTATTTACAAACGAGCATTACCCTTGAGATTACTACAACAGAGGATTGCACCTTTGCCATTCCCGAAGGATTCTCTCCAAACAACGATGGCACAAATGACATTTGGTTTATTCAAGGAATCGACAATTTCCTTGATGCTGAAGTAAAAGTTTATAACAGATGGGGCAGCCTCGTCTATCAAGCAAAGCCCTATACCAACGCAAATGGATGGGATGGAAAAAGTAATAACGGCGTGAGTCTCTTAGGAGAGGATCTACCTGTCGGAACCTATTTCTACCTAATAGATCTTGGCAGCATAGGAGCCTTTGGACCAGGAAGCCAAACAATATTTAAAGGATATGTTTATCTGAATCGATAAGTTATGATACACTATAAAAAACGCTTTATCAGGCGAGGAATCGCCCTTGGATTGTTTTGTACAATAGGCCTTTCTGTCGCTACGGCACAGCAAGAACCAGTTTATACCAATTTCACGCAAAACACCTTAAACGTAAATCCTGCCTATGCTGGAAGTCGAGATGCATTAACGCTTACCGTGCTCCACCGAAGCCAATGGATTGGTGTAGAAGGTGCACCTATGACGCAAACCATTACCCTGCACACACCTTTAATCAGCGAGCGACTTGGCGTAGGATTTTCAGCAATGAACGACAAAATAGGCCCAAGCAATACGTCTCAAGCCTATATTGATCTTGCCTACCGTCAACCACTCGGCGATCAATTCAAACTTTCTATAGGAATCAAAGGAGGTGGAAGAATTTTCCAAAATAACTTAACCGACCTTGATGGGGTTGCTGGTGATGTTGCATTTGCAGAAGATCAAAGCAGCCGTTTTTTACCTAATGTAGGCGCTGGGCTTTACTTGAGTTCTAAAGGATTTTATTTCGGCTTAAGCGCTCCAAGATTACTGAAGAATAACCTCCGAACCAATGCAACAAATCGCGAAGAAAGCCTGACTTACCATGTGATAACAGGAGGAGTAATTCCTATGGGAGAATTGAGTAACATCAAATTAAACCCAGCCGCCATGGTGCAGGTTGAGTCCGGAAGTCCTGCTGCCATGCATCTTATGATGAATGTAATCATCAAAGATAAATTTGAAGTTGGTGGAATGTGGCGTTCTGCAGATGCTGTGGGAGGACTTATAGGATGGAATATTCTTCCAAGCTTAAAACTGGGTTACAGCTTTGACTATTCGTATGGATTTCAATCCTTTACCTATAATGGAGGATCTCACGAAGCGTTTCTGAGATTTGATTGGTTTAAGAAAAATCGAATTCCTGCCGTAACTCCAAGATACTTTTGATTAATAAAACAATACATACAATGAATTATTCCGTTGTAAAGATTTTCTGCCTAAGCCTTGTATTCCTTTTTCTAGGAAATACTAATATCCATGCACAAGACTCCAAATGCGCTGAGTTTTTTCGTGCGATGGAATATGAAAAGGCCGTTTTATGCCTAGAAAAGAATCAACCTACAAGCGCTGAGGGTTGGAGAATGCTTGGAGAAGCCTATCGACTTAGTGGGAAAGCTAGTAAAGCCTTTCGAATGTATGATAGAATACTCAAGAATTATGACGAGGAGGCAACCCAGACAGACTTGTTAAAAGCAATGGTTTATTCGCGCATGGCTCGACAATATGGCAAGAGTATTGAGTACGCGCAACAATTACTTGACCAATATGGCAATAATCGTCTCGCCAATGATATCATTGAATTAGATTCCCTTATGGACGAGTTATCAGACCGGAAAACAGGAATGTTTTCAGCCTCGCCTACCTCTATTACGGATGACCAAATTGATATCGGACCAATGTTTATGAGTGAAGGTGAATTGGTCTTTGCTTCCAGCAGGCGCAAAGCACAACCCAAAAGAGTAGAAAATACCAGCACGGGCCTTGGATTTCTAGATGTCTTTAAGGCAACCATTGATGGTAAAAACCTCGAGAACATCACTCGATTGGATGAAAGCTTCCAAACGGATTATCATGATGGTCCCGTTTCCTTTGCTAAGGAGGGCTCATTGGCCGCCATAAGCCGCACATCGGAAAATGGATATAACGCTCAGGGCCAAATGCCACTAGGCATCTTTATTGGCAGCAAATCGGAATATGGCGAGTGGGACAATTGGGAAGCTTTTCCGCACAATGATCTTACCTACAGTTGCACTCACCCTTTTCTAACCCCGGATGGTAAACGACTATATTTTTCAAGTAATATGCCTGGAGGCTCTGGAGGTAGTGACATTTACTATAGCGACTATACCGCCGAAGGCTGGAGTAAACCAGAAAATATGGGAAGTCGTATCAATACATCCTTTGATGAGGTATTTCCCGTCATGACTCAGCGAGGCGATGTGCTCTTGTTTGCAAGTGATGGGCACTTTGGCTTAGGAGGTCTTGATGTAATGATCGCCCGAAAGTCGTCCTTAGGCATTTATGATATCATCGATAATCCTGGAGCCCCGGTGAATTCGCCTTTAGATGATTATGGTTTGGTATTAAATCCTATGCTTGAATATGGATACTTCACCACGAACCGCCAGGCATCAAAAAACAGAGAAGATATTTACTACGCCAAGGTTGAAGTACCTTTTGAGTTTTCTAAAATAATATCAGGTATTGTAAGGGATACCGCAGGCAATGGAATTCCAAATTCCGATGTTCAACTCGTAGACAGCTTCCTCAATGTGTTAATGGTAACAAAGACTGACGAAGAAGGCCGTTATGGCTTTGAGTTACAAGAAAATGGTCGATATCTTGTAGAAGCAAGTGCCGCTGGATACAACGAGGGAAATAATGTGATCGTAATGAATCCTCGTCAGTTAAACTATGTAATGAATCTAACTTTGCCCGAATTTGAAGGCCTTTCATTTTTTGGTCGAATGATGGATGGAGAAGCTCGTCGATTTATGGAGGATGTAAAAGTCACCTTGACCAATCTCGATAACAACGATATGCAGTCTACATTCTCTACTAAAGATGGATCATTTCGATTTGCATTAGATCAGTATAATTTAGGCCAACTCTATAACATTCGTCTTATTGTAGAAAAGACGGGCTATCAAAAGAAAACCTTTGAGTTTAGTGTCACTTTCACGCAAAATGGACCTTTTGTGTTAAACAAAGCCCTCAATCTTAGCATGACAAAATAAAGCAGCCTGAATTACAGGCTATAATGTTAATTTTGAGTTAACATATATAAAATTTAGTTTATGCCTCAAATATTAACACAAAAAGAAGTCACAGATTTGCTTGGTAGTAAGGTTGGGCGCAGAAGAAAAGCAATTTTTTTCGGAAAAGAGATTGAGAGCCTCAAAAAAGGAGAAGGCTTGCTTATTACTCATAAAGAATGGAAGGATACCACAAAACTAAAAACAAAACCTTCAACCTACTACTACAACAAGTACAATAAGGATAGCAAAAACAAAATTTTAAGTATTGCTTCTGTCGTTGACGATTATCTCTTGACCAAAATGGTCTAACCTAATCATCGATTTGATCAGCTAAATCCGCCCACTCTTCATTGAGTTTATCTAAGTCCTTTACTTTCTGATTGTACCTATTTAAAAAGGCTTCATCACTTTGTAATTGGCTGTATTGTGCGGGGTCTTGAAGCGCTTGATTCATTTCATTGATTTTCGCTTCCAGCTTCTCAATTTTTCGCTCGATCTTGGCCAAGGATTTGCGTAAAGCATAATCATTGCCCTTCTTTTCCATGCTTACGGTGCGCTCAGATTCTTTCTCTACCCTTTCCCATTTGCGCATGGATTCAGCCTTCTTGAGCGCTAAAAAATCATTTATATCCCCGATATGGGGCTTTACTGTGTGATGATTAAACTCAAAAACCCGCTGCGTTAGGCCATTCAGAAAGTCTCTATCATGGGAAACGATAATCACCGTGCCTGTAAAATGTTGAATAGCCTCCTTTAAAATAGTCTTGGACTGCATATCAAGGTGGTTGGTAGGCTCATCAAGGATTAAAAGATTGTGAGGCTCCAACATTAACAAGGCTAATACTAAGCGCGAGCGCTCTCCTCCACTGAGCACTTTAACCTTTTTGTTTACCTCATCTCCTTGAAAAAGAAAGGCACCCAACAAGCCTCGAACTTTTGTTCGCATGTCGCCTGTTGCTTTATCGTCTACTGTTTCAAAAACGGTTTTATCTCCTGGAATGGTCTCGGCCTGATGTTGAGCAAAAAATCCAAGAGAAAGGTTACTTCCAAGAGTTAGGTCTCCCTCAAAATCTAATTGATCGGCGATGCACTTGCTCAACGTCGTCTTCCCCATTCCGTTCTTTCCAACAAAGGCTACTTTTTCACCACGTAAAATCTCAAAATCAACCGAACGAAACACTTCATTTGGGCCAAAAGATTTTGCCACGTCTACTGCCTTAACCACTACTTTACCCGAACGAGGCGGATCAGGAAAACGAAACTTCATAGTAGCAATCGCATCATCATCCACCTCAAGACGCTCAATGGCATCCACCTTGCGAATCAAACCTTGAGCAAACTTTGCTTTATTGGCCTTGGCGCGAAAACGCTCAATGTTTCGCTCCATTTGTTTTATTTGCCGTTCCTGATTTTTCTTTGCCGCCCGTTGCCGCTCGACATCTGAGGCTCGTTCTTCTAAGTATTTTGAATACGCGAATTTGTAATCGCGAGCACTTCCATTGACAATTTCAATAGTTCGATTGGTCACCGCATCCAAAAATGCCCTATCGTGAGAGATGATTATCGCACTTCCCCCAAACTCCTGCAAATACCCTTCGAGCCAAAGAATAGATTCTATATCAAGATGATTTGTTGGCTCATCGAGCAATACAATATCCGGGTTAACTAATAATACCTTTGCTAACTCCACCCTCATTTGCCATCCCCCACTGAACGTATTCAAAGGCTTTGTCATATCGCGTGATTCAAAACCCAAGCCCTTTAAGACCCTTTCAATCCGTTCCTCTGCATGATCAGCGCCCATAGAGTCAAGCTGGATCTGCTTGTCGTTGAGATCATCTAAAATATCCATGTACGCGTCTGAGCTAAAATCTGTGGTCGTTTCTAAGCGCTGGACGATGTCATTAATCTCTTGCTCTAAGTCTTGGATTACTTTGAGTGCTTTTTTAGTCTCCTCAAGGACGCTCAGAGAAGAAACCCCATCGAGATCTTGGGCGAGATAGCCCATTCTATAATCCTTTGGTGTGTCAATTTGCCCTGATGTGGGTCGAAAACTTCCTAAAATAATCTTAAGCAGGGTGGACTTACCCGCACCATTTTTTCCGGTGAGTCCAATACGCTCACCAGCAGAAATCTGAAAACTCAGATTGTCAAAAAGGGCCTTTCCCCCGAATTCCATGGATATAGAGTTAATTGTAAGCATACTGAGCGAAAGTGCAAGTATACAGCACTAAGACGGCAGTCCCAAGTCCTCGGCTATGCGATCCACGATTTGCTGGGCTGCAGGACAAGTTTTCAAGTTCTTTTCAAGCAAATTAAGTTGCTTTT
>DLYY01000018.1:8242-8434 GCA_003447535.1 Bacteroidota bacterium
TTCAAGCAAATTAAGTTGCTTTTTCATTTTTGTATGATCGGTATGGGGATATTCTCGACAAGCCTTAGGGCGAGCGGGGTAAACCGAACAATAATTATCTCTTCCTAAGAACGGACAGGGAAGTCCCTTCATAACGGTATCTCCATCTTCATCCACGCGCAGATAGGTAGCAAAAAAATCACCTTCTTTTAC
>DLYY01000018.1:8740-8994 GCA_003447535.1 Bacteroidota bacterium
GCAAAAAAATCACCTTCTTTTACTCTGAGATACTTAGCCATTCTTCGTACATCGGTCTTTGTCAACCTTGGCCCTAAGGTTTTGCAACAATTCCCGCAGTCCAAACAATCCGTTTGTTCGAAAACCTTTTCATGGTGATGAAGGAACATAGCATCAAGTGCTTTGTCGGGGAGGGACTTCAACTTCTTTTTAAGGACCTTCATAGCGTGACGTAAAGATAGTCTTCGTCATCGTAGTATTATCTGCCTTGTACG
>DLYY01000102.1:0-156 GCA_003447535.1 Bacteroidota bacterium
TGAAGTAAAATCAACCAATGGAGACGTCGAGCTCGGAGGGGACAACTTTGATGATATCATTGTAGAATGGCTTGCTGATTCTTTTCAATCTGAAGAGAACATGGACTTGCGAAAAGACCCTATGTCGCTTCAACGCTTGAAAGAAGCAGCTGAAAA
>DLYY01000102.1:466-8653 GCA_003447535.1 Bacteroidota bacterium
ACGCTTGAAAGAAGCAGCTGAAAAGGCTAAGATTGAGTTATCTAGTTCAGGAGAAACAGAAATCAATCTTCCTTATATCACAGCAATTGACGGGGTACCAAAACATATGGTCAAGAAACTATCAAGAGCTAAATTTGAACAACTTAGCGCTGACTTAATCAAGCGTACGCTTGAGCCTTGCCGCCAAGCCATGAAAGATGCTGGATATTCCAAATCCGATATCGACGAAGTTATCCTTGTTGGAGGATCTACCCGTATTCCAAAGATTCAGGAGACAGTAGAGGAATTCTTTGGCAAAAAACCATCTAAGGGAGTAAATCCTGATGAGGTTNNGTTTTTGAAGTAAAATCAACAAATGGAGACACGCATCTTGGAGGTGATGATTTTGATCAAGTAATAATTGATTGGTTAGCCGAGGAATTTAAGAAAGATGAAAAAATAGATTTACGAGATGATCCAATGGCTTTACAGAGATTAAAAGAAGCAGCAGAAAAAGCAAAAGTTGAGCTATCTTCATCTTCGCAAACAGAGATTAATTTGCCATATGTTACTGCTACTGACTCAGGTCCAAAGCACTTAGTAAGAACATTTACAAGATCTCAGTTTGAACAACTATCTGACAGATTAATTCAAGCAACTATCACTCCTTGCAAAAAAGCAATGAAAGATGCAGGCATGAACGCTTCTGATATTGATGAGGTAATTCTAGTTGGGGGTTCAACAAGAATTCCTGCTATTCAAGAAGTTGTTAATAAATATTTTGGTAAATCTCCTTCAAAGGGAGTAAATCCTGATGAGGTTGTTGCCCTAGGAGCGAGCATTCAAGGAGGTATTCTTTCAGGTGACGTCGATGAAGATATCGTCCTTGTAGACGTCACGCCGCTCTCATTAGGACTTGAAACACTTGGTGGCGTATTCAGTAAGTTGATCGAGTCCAACACGACCATTCCAACAAAGAAGTCACAAGTCTTTACGACAGCAGCTGATAATCAGCCGGGTGTTGAAGTACATGTGCTTCAAGGGGAACGTTCGATGGCTCAGGATAATAAGTCAATCGGTCGCTTTCATCTCAATGGTATTCCGCCAGCACCTAGAGGTGTTCCTCAGATCGAGGTAACCTTTGACATTGATTCAAATGGTATACTTAATGTCAGTGCCAAGGATAAAAACACAGGGGTTGAGCAAAGCATTCGTATCGAGGCAAGCACTGGACTTTCGCAAGATGAAATCGAGCGAATGAAGACCGAGGCTAAAGCCAACGAAGAATCGGACAAGGTGGCTCGTGAAAAAATTGATAAAGTCAATCAAGCGGACTCGCTCATCTTCCAAACGGAAAAAACGCTTACTGATCTAGGAGATAAGCTTCCTGCAGATAAAAAGCAAGCCATTGAAGAAGGTGTAACCAAACTCAAAGAGGTGCATAAAAATGAAGACCTCGAGGGTATTGACCGCGAAATGCAAGCACTACAAACGCTAGTGTCTTCTATGTATCAGGACATCGCAGCAGCTCAGCAAGCTGAGGGTGCTGGACCGGAGGGGGCTCCGGGTGCTGATGCCGACTCACAGGCTTCTGATGGTGGAGATGATTTCACCGATGTAGAATTCGAAGAGGTACAAGAGGACGAATAGGTCTCTTTTACTCTACATACTACATATATAAGCCCCTTTACAGGGGCTTTTTTTATCCTGATTCAGGCTCACCTTCATTTGATGAACACTAATCCTGCTATAAACCAGTGGCTAAGTGAGATCCCAGAGGAACGCAAAGAAGCGATCAATATCCTACGCCAACTTTGCAAGAACAAACTACCCAAGGGCTTTGAGGAATGTATCAATTACAACATGCTTAGTTATGTCATTCCAAAGTCAATCTACCCCGAAGGCTATCACTGTGCGCCTGAGTTACCCCTCCCCTTTTTAAGCATAGGGAATCAAAAGAAACATATCGGATTCTATCACATGGGAATCTATGCCATACCTCAGCTGATGCAGTGGTTCACGAGCGAATACCCAAAGCATTCCAAGTTCAAATTAGACATGGGAAAAAGCTGCATCCGATTAAAACGTATGGACGACATTCCGTATGAATTGTTCGCTGAACTATGCACAAAGGTTAGTTCCAAAGAATGGATTGCTACCTATGAAAATGCCATTAAGCGTTGATAACCAATAAACTATCTTAGCCCGCTTTCTGAGACGCCCGCTTACGATCATTTTCATCTAAGAAGATTTTACGCAAACGAATGGATTGAGGCGTAACCTCAACATATTCATCCGATTGGATGTATTCCATAGCTTCTTCTAGGCTAAACACTCTCGGTGGTGCAAGTTTTACCTTATCATCCGCTCCTGAGGAGCGCATATTGGTGAGCTTTTTAGTCTTAGTAACGTTGACTACAAGATCATTACCACGAGAGTGTTCCCCAATCACCATTCCGGTATAAATCTCAGTACCCGGGGCAATGAAGAACTTTCCTCGGTCTTGGAGTTTATCCAACGCAAAGGGAATAGATGTTCCTGCATGCATGGCGATTAATGACCCATTTATTCTACCCGGTATTGCTCCTTTAAAAGGCTGATACTCTACAAATCGGTGTGCCATAATCGCTTCACCGGCCGTTGCGGTTAGCATTTCATTACGAAGTCCTATAATGCCCCGAGAAGGAATAATAAACTCAAGAAATACACGATCACCTTTGACCTGCATACTTTGCATTTCTCCTTTGCGCATGGTCACCTTATCGATGGCCGTTCCAGACATTGACTCTGGTAAGTCTATCGTCAATTCTTCAATGGGTTCGCATCGTTGGCCATCAATTTCTTTGTAAAGAACCTGAGGCTGACCTACTTGTAGCTCATAGCCTTCCCTGCGCATTTCTTCAACTAAAACCGCTAAGTGCATTACCCCGCGACCATAAACCATGAAGGTATCCGCTGACTGCGTATCTTCTACACGAAGCGCTAAGTTTTTCTCTAACTCTTTATCCAAACGCTCTCTTATATGCCGAGAGGTTACAAACTTTCCTTCTTTTCCAAAAAACGGAGAATTATTAATAGAAAAAAGCATGGACATGGTCGGACTATCGATGTGAATTGGAGGCAAGGCTTCAGGGTTCTCTTGATCAGTAATCGTATCACCAATTTCAAAGCCATCTAAACCAACAACAGCACAGACATCCCCTGCTTGAACATGATCGACTTTTTTCTTGGCCATACCCTCATAAATCATGAGTTCCTTTATTCTTGACTTAACAATTTTTCCTTCCCGTTTCACTAAACTTATCGGCTGTCCAACCTTCAAACTATTGCGGTAGATTCGGCCAATAGCAATTCGGCCGACAAAGGACGAATAATCCAAACTTGTAATTTGCATTTGAAGACTACCCTCCGCTGTTTCAGGCTCTGGAACAAAGTCAATAATCAGGTCGAGAAGATAGGTTATATCCTCATTAGGATTTTTCCAATCAGGCCCCATCCAACCTTGCTTAGCGGAACCGTAGACGGTTTGGAAGTCAAGTTGCTCTTCGGTAGCATCTAAAGTGAACATCAAATCAAACACCATATCCTGTACTTCTTCAGGTGTGCAGTTTTCTTTATCTACCTTGTTTATCACAACTATAGGGCGTAATCCCAACGCCAAAGCTTTTGATAGCACAAAACGAGTTTGCGGCATAGGTCCTTCGAATGCATCGACCAATACCAATACACCATCTGCCATCTTCAATACTCGCTCAACCTCCCCACCAAAATCGGCGTGACCCGGTGTATCAATTATATTGATTTTGACATCCTTGTAACGAATTGAAGCATTTTTTGCAAGGATAGTTATACCACGCTCTCGCTCAAGATCATGATTATCCATTAAGAGCTCTCCCACCTCCTCACGATCAGAAAAGGTTTGGGCTTGGACAAGCATTTTATCGACTAAGGTTGTTTTGCCGTGATCGACGTGCGCAATAATGGCAATGTTACGGATTGATTCCATGGAATATTAAGATTGGCACGAAAATAGACTATCGACCGCTTTATCCACATGAAAGATATACACCGCTGGAATGGAGATGTAAACAATAGTAAATTTATCCTATGCACAGACTTCTTTTTTTTCTAGTGATCGGGCAGGTTGCCAATGCGCAAATACCCTTATCTGTAATGAGTTATAACATTCGATACGACAACCCTGATGACGGTATTCATTCATGGGCCAATCGAGAAATGCATGTAGGAGACTTATTGGATTATTACCATGCCGATATCATCGGTCTACAGGAAACGCTATCCAATCAATATGATGGACTCAAAGAGATTCTAGTCAGCTACAACTCCTATGGACTTGGTCGGGATGATGGTGAGTTAGACGGAGAGTATTGCCCGATTTTTTGGAACAGAAGTCGTTTCGATCTTGAAGGTAAAGGTACGATTTGGCTCAACGAATCAGGAGATATTGGGGAAAAGGGATGGGATGCTGCAACAACACGCATCGCTTCATGGGTAAAGCTCTATGACTTGGATCGGGAGAAAATGGTTATTGTAATTAATACCCACTTTGATCATAAAAGCAAAGAAGCCCGAATTGAATCAGCGAAGAAAATAAATGAGTTGATTGAAAATCATTCATGGAAAGAAGTCATTCTAATGGGCGATTTAAACTGCATTCCATATTCTGAACCGATTGAAGAACTTGCAAAAACCCTCCAACGAGCCAATGACCTGTCCACCTATGTTCCCTATGGAAAAACATTTACCTACAGTGGCTTCGAAGTAGCAAACCCTCCTGGCGAGGAAATTGACCATGTTTTTGTCAGCGATGGATTCAGCGTAATTAAAATGAGAAATATAGGGGACAGTCGAGATGGCGCATATCCATCAGATCACCTGCCAGTGCACGTGCATCTAACTTGGTAGTCTATCGCCGACGCTTAAAATCTCCCCGTTTCCATGCCTCGATAAACTGAGCCCATGCGAACACGTTAAAAATATTCTGTGGAGGTGCTTGTCCTGCCCAGTAATATTTCTGCGCCTCAGCCCGAAGATACCGGTCAGCATTCTCTTGTGCATCCATTGGGAGGGCCTCGGCCATTTCTTGAAGATATTCTCGTTCCATATTTCTCAAGAATCGATCGACGTCACTTTCAGCCAGCTCTAAGTCTAAAAATGCAGCACGAAACATCTCCCGTGTAGGCCATGGATAAATAATTACAGAGTCCAAATAAGCATAGTCTTCGGTCATCAATTTGACAATAGAGTATTTATTGGAGTTTAGAGCGCTTGGAATAATGTACCGATCATCTTCAAAACCAAAACAAGAGAACATAACTGTATCACCTGCTGCCGCAGCAAAGGAAAAGTAACCATCTGCATTGGAATAAGACCCTCTATTCTTTCCTTCGACCCTGATATTCACAAAGGGAATTCCTACTAAGCTATCTGGCGTTACAACATACCCTGAGAACTGCACAACCTTTGCGCTGTCTTGAGCATTGGCCGATAAAGGAGTGATTGACCATGCGAAAACTAACATGAGCAAACCGCGCAGTACCAACCTATATTTTTTTCCTATACACATGTAATGCACATTTAGCAAAAACCTGACCAATTTCTTAAATAAAAGGTTTTTAGGCTACATAAATTTACAGTATGCAGAAGGATTTGTTTTTGAACCGACATATAGGCTCCAATTCGGAGACTGAACAAAAGATGCTGAACAATCTTGGCATGGCTTCATTAGAACAATTGATTGATGAAACCGTCCCTAAATCCATCAGATTAAATGAACCCTTAAAGGTCCCATCGGCAATATCAGAGCAAGAATATGCAAAACATATTCAAGAGCTAGCTAACGATAACAAACCGTTTAGGAGCCTTATAGGACAAGGATATTATTCGACCTACACACCCGCAGTCATCCAGCGAAATGTGTTTGAAAATCCAGGTTGGTATACGCAATACACACCCTACCAAGCAGAAATTGCACAAGGCAGACTCGAAGCATTACTGAATTTTCAAACCATGGTATCCTCACTTACAGGATTACCCATCGCAAACGCAAGCCTTTTGGATGAAGGCAGTGCTGCGGCCGAAGCCATGATTATGGGCTTCAATAAAGTATCCAGAAAATCCAAGAACAAGACGAAATTCTTCGTGGATGCCAATACCCTCAGTCAAACTATTGATGTGTTAAAAACCAGGGCCAATCCACTTGGTATCGAGCTCATTGTTGATTCTGTAGAATCCTTTACCGATGACGAAGATTTTTTCGGAATGCTCCTATCCTACCCTAATGCACAAGGTGAAATATATGATTGGTCAGATTGGGTAAATGCAAGAAAGGAAGCCCAAGACTATTTTATGGTCATGGCTACTGACCTCTTAGCACTCACTCTTCTCAAAAGCCCAGGCAGTTTGGGTATTGACTGTGCGATTGGAAACAGCCAACGATTTGGCGTTCCTCTGGGCTATGGAGGGCCGCATGCGGCATTTTTTGCTTGCACAGAGGGGTTTAAACGATCCATTCCGGGTCGAATAATTGGAGTATCAAAGGACCATTATGGCAATACCGCACTCCGTATGGCATTGCAGACTAGAGAACAACATATTCGCCGGGATAAAGCAACGAGTAACATCTGTACGGCCCAAGCGCTATTAGCTGTTATGGCATCCTGCTACGCAGTCTATCATGGTCCTGAAGGACTTCTAGGTATTGCGCAAAGTATACATTCTAAAACACGGCGTTTATGCGCAGGTCTTAGTCAAGCGGGATATAATGTGTTGAATAAAAAATTCTTCGACACGTTGAGCATTTCTTTGTCTCAAGAAAAGATTGATGCACTAAGATCACGAGCAGAAGATGCAGAGATTAATCTATTTTATACAACCACGGAGTTTAGATTATCCTTAGATGAATGCACGACGGAAGAAGAGTTAAAGATTTTAGCAAAAATCTTTGAATGCAATATTCCAGAGCAACCGCCTAAGCAACTAGACCTTCCTTTCCGAAGAGATGATATATTGGATCATGAAGTTTTTCATCAGTATCGATCAGAAACCTCTATGATGCGGTATCTAAAACGACTAGAAAACAAGGATTTATCCCTCATGCATTCAATGATTGCCCTCGGATCTTGTACGATGAAGCTCAATGCAGCCATAGAATTGCAAGCGGTATCCTTGCCAGCCTTTAATCAAGTGCACCCCTTTGTGCCTCGTAACCAAGTAAATGGCTATTACCAAATCATTGAGCAATTAGCGTCTTACCTAAATGAGATCACAGGTTTTGATGCCACAAGTTTTCAGCCCAACTCAGGTGCGCAGGGTGAATATGCGGGTCTTTTATCAATACAAGCCTACCATAGAGCCAATGGGGAGTCTCAAAGAAACATCGTTCTTATCCCTGAGTCTGCCCATGGCACAAATCCTGCTTCTGCTGTAATGGCAGGATGTCAAGTCGTGGTTATCCGATGTGCTGACAATGGCGATATAGACCTTGATAATCTTGAAGAACAAGCTGTACTCCATTCGGAAAACTTGAGTTCTTTAATGATCACCTATCCTTCCACACATGGCGTTTTTGAACGGGGTGTAGAGAAAGCATGTGCTATCATTCATAAGCATGGTGGACAAGTCTACATGGACGGAGCCAATATGAATGCCCAAGTAGGCATTACAAATCCAGCAAAGATTGGTGCCGATGTTTGCCACCTTAACCTTCACAAAACCTTTGCAATCCCACATGGTGGTGGCGGACCAGGAGTTGGACCCATCTGTGTAAAAACCCATTTAGCACCCCATTTACCTGGTCATGTGCATTTTGATGTAAAGCACCAAGAAAGTGCTGTTTCAGCCGCTCCCTTTGGAAGTGCGAGTATTCTTTTAATATCCTATGCGTACATCAGACTACTTGGTCATAATGGACTTAAGCGATCAAGTGAAATTGCCATTTTGAATGCGAATTACATCAAGCACAAATTGGAAGCTCACTATACCGTGTTGTATACCGACTGTATACATGGTCATGTTGCCCATGAACTCATCATTGACTTTAGGCCCTTCAAGGCACTTGATATTGCGGTTGAAGATGTTGCCAAGCGTTTGATCGATTATGGATTTCATGCTCCTACTATGTCATGGCCCGTGGTTGGCACCATGATGATAGAACCTACGGAGAGTGAAGGATTACAGGAAATTGAT
>DLYY01000045.1 GCA_003447535.1 Bacteroidota bacterium
AGCTATACGACCCAGGTAGTGGATATTCCAAACATTAATGATGGAGTTGCTGCATATGAAATTATAGGGACGACTGAACAAGGCAACACGCTTTCAGTCCAATTGCTAGCAGCTGATCCTGACGGGAATGGAAGCCCTGTTTTTACATGGCAAAAGTCCAGCGATAATGGACAATCATGGGCTATAGCGGGTACAGGATCTCAGTTAGTGATCGACTCCTCCTTGCAAGGTCACAAGATAAGGGTGAGTGTAAATTATGTTGATGGGGAGGACTTTGATGAAAGCTATACGACCCAGGTAGTGGATGTTCCCGCTTTATCCCTAGATGATTATGGAAACTCGTCTGGATCTAGCGGAAATCTTGAAGTAAATGATTCAAACTCTGGAAATTTAGAAGTCACAGGTGATCATGATTGGTTTAATATTGTTCTTGAGAAAAGCAATACGTATGAATTCATAGTTACAGGAAAATCTTTAACAGATACATATTTAAGACTTTACGATAGTTCCGGGAACCTAATCGCCTTCAATGATGATTATGCCAATACCTTAAATAGTAAAATCAGCGATTTCAGCGCGGCCACGTCAGGGCACTACTATTTAGACGTTGGTGCTTACAACGATCTCTACACTGGAACTTATGATGTATTCGCCAACGAGATCATATCAGAACCCTCTGGATTCAGCTTAGAAGATGGATATGGCAAGATCAATGCAAAAGCGGCTTTTGAGAAACACTATAATATCGACTTACCTACAGTAACCTTACCAGGAGACGATCAATGGGCATTAAATAGTATCAACATAGCAGCAGTCTGGGAACCCAATGGAAGCTTTTTAGGGGCGACTGGCAGGGGAACAACAGTCGCAGTCATAGATACTGGAATTGATTACAACCATAACGAATTCCAAGGAAAAGTTGTTGGAGGTTATGACTTCGTCGATAATGACAATATTGCCGATGATCTCAATAATCATGGCACACATGTTGCAGCAATAATTGCAGGGAACAATGATGGATTCGGCATTACAGGTGTCGCCTTTGATGCAAATATTATGCCCATTAAAGTACTTGGAGCAGACGGAACTGGGTTCACTTCTGACATTATTGAAGGAATTTACTACGCAGTTAATTCAGAGATCAAAGTCGATGTAATCAATCTCTCTTTAGGGGGTGGCCAGAATAGTACTGCAATGCAGAATGCTATTCGATATGCAACAGATAGAGATGTTGTTGTCGTGATGGCAGCTGGTAACAATGGAGGGTCTTTACCTATAAGCCCTGCAATCAATGCCATCAATAATGGATTAGCCGTTGGTGCAGTCAATCAAGATGGCAACCTTACTAGCTTCTCAAACCAAGCCGGAACTTTGCTTGATTATGTAACAGCTCCAGGAGATAGTATTACATCTGCGATCACTGGCAATCGTTACGCTACATATAGTGGAACATCAATGGCCGCTCCATTCGTATCAGGAGTAGCATCTTTATTATCAGGATATGACTCAGGCCTTACAGCAGAGCAAATAGAAAACCTCTTAACATCGACTGCGGGCAATAGTATTTCTTCTAACACTTCTCAAAATACAAACAATTACGACGGACTTACCAATACAAGAAGCTTGATTACCCTTGAAACTATTAATAATTTCTCAAATGATGATCTCACCAATCCTTTGATTGGAATTTTTGGAGGAGACGCAACGAGCAGAAAGCAAAATGCCTCCAAAATCTCATCGCAACAAGGCTCTGCTTTAAGCGACTTTGATTACTTCGAAGTTCTTGACCCCCTAACCAATAACTTTGCATCGCTCGCTTTCGACAGCGATACCGAATCAGATCGCTTATCTACATTAAACGAACTACTTTCAAACAATTATTTTGAATCTTTCGAAATAGATCAAAAATGGTCCATTGCCTAACAGTCCTCAAATCAACGGCCTATGCACGAATCTGTTTACCGAAGCCATGAAAAAGAGATTCCTAAACGATAACACTTTGCATCATAGTTGATAAATGTTTTGAAAAACTTTAGGCCCTCTTTCTTTGTACGGGATTCATTAAATAGTTTTTTAATAATGCACATCAAAAGCCTTGTAAATTCCACCTCAGCTACATTCCAAAGTAGGTCTTGCAACCAAGATTTTATTCAGGCATTGCCCTTACGCAAAGAGAATCTTCATGCCCTCGACAATAAACAATGAAAACAGAACTTGCACTCAAGCTGTATTATGATAGAAATGCTGCAACTGATCAATTTAACAAAAGAGTTCGCTACATATAACTTACGGGCCTCAAGATAGTTTTTGTCATAAAAATATGATTTTGACGAATGTTTCAGTCATGATCTGCGCCAATCAAATCGTTTAAATTGGTGAGTATGAAAGATTGCCTCCCAATTGTTCAAGAGCAGCTCAGCAGCCTGGATAAAAACACGATCGACTTACTCAGACGAGGCGACCAATTGAGCCCGTTGATAAGACGTTTGTTCATGGAAGTAACCACCCAGGAGCTGACAGCGTCTCCTGAACTTCTTCAGCAAGCGGTTAGAACGCATTGCCAGAAAGAGCAGCTCAACAAGGAAGAATCCTTTGAATCTTGGCTGAACGAGCGCTGCATCAGCCGAGACGAACTCCTCCTTCAGCTCAGTCTTCCGATCAAGCTCAACAAACTGGCCATGGATTCATTTTCGGGAAAAGCAGAGGCACGATTTCTACAACGCAAAGAAGAATTAGATCAGGCCACTTACAGCCTCCTGCGAGTGAAAGATTCAGGGCTTGCTCATGAGCTATATCTTCAACTGGAAGCTGGTGAAGCCAATTTTCAAAACGTAGCAAGCCAATTCAGTGAAGGACCGGAGCAGCGCAGTGGCGGCAGGGTGGGACCCGCCCCGATCTCGCGAGCCCATCCCCAACTTCAACAGCTTCTACGAACCGCCCCCATCGGAGTTGTGCTCGAACCCTTAGCCATTGAGCAG
>DLYY01000092.1 GCA_003447535.1 Bacteroidota bacterium
CATCATCTTGACTACCAGGAATAAATACATCGCGGTGATCATCGCGGCGCAGGCAAGCAACAATGGCCAGATCTTCTGGTGGCTGAGTAGGATAATCTTTTAGTGAATGAACAGCAAGGTCGATTTCTCCATTCAATAAAGCTTCATCAAGGGCTTTTGTAAAGACACCAACCGTTCCAAAAGAGTGCAATGCGCTCGATGTATCCTTATCACCTGCTGTATAGATTACACGAACAGCCCCGTGGTCTAATCCTAAACCATCACATACGCAATGAGCCTGCCATAAAGCTAGTGTGCTCCCCCTACTCCCGACTATCATAATGCGGCAGATTGAATATCCTCGTCCAAGTTCTGCGCAAGCGCATCCAACCACAACTTAGCCACACATACTTGGGGCTCAGCTTTTACTTTTGAAAAGAAGACATGAGCAAGGGAAGAATTACCGTGTAACATCTCATCATACTCACTTTGCATTCCTATGCCATCCACTAAATCTTTGGCGCGTCTCGCCTTGGACCAACGCTGTAGAGCTTCCATTGCGGCCTCAATAATATAATCATGATCACGTTGCGACATGGCCACTTGAGCATTATGAATTATATTATAAGCCTCCGAAATACTATCTACATTCATAACAGGAATACCCTCTTGAACAGATTGAACATTTGAGGGAATGCCTAAGTCATAGATATGACAATCAGGATGTAAAACCACCTCTTTGGCAAGCACAGGGGCGGTACTGTGTAACGCAAGTACTATGGCATCATACGATGAAGCATTTTGCTCCCAAGTTATGAATGGGACCATTTCACAGCCATAGCGCTCAGCAACTTCTTCGGCTTTTTCCAAAGTTCGATTAGCGACGCTTACCTCTGCTTTTATTTCCTCTAGGCGAGATACATGGTGTATCACTCGTTTACCAATTTCCCCTGTACCTACAATTAAAATGTTCTTGGGCGATTGAATCTTTAGGAGTTGAGCGGTAGCTAAACTTACAGAGTGGCTTCTGAACGTGAAAGGATCAATACGCTTCACTGTCCGACTGGTATGAATCCCAAGCGTTGCAACCTTTTCGAGAAGACCGCTTACACATCCGTATTCTTTTGCCTGAAAGAAGGATTTTCGAACTTGACCCGCTATCTCAGCGTCACCATAAATCTGAGATTCCATTCCAGACATAACCCTAAGAAAATACCGCATAGCATCATTGCCATGTTTGACCTCCATCGTCTCAGAAACTGTGTTTAAAACGGATTGAATTCTTTGTTGAAGTAAATCAACTTGTTCACCATGTACCAGAAACAGTCGCCGATTACAAGTTTGCACTAGCAAACCAGCACACTTTGTCTCCCTCAAATCCTTGGTGTAAAATGCCTTTACTTCTTCCTCGGATAAGGCAAGTTCTGTTCTGGTTTCGACATTAGCATTTTTAAAGCTGTGCTCAAAAAGTCTAATTTGTTGATCAATTACTTCAACCACATCCCTAATTTCGATGTTAATGAGACATTATGCAATGGTTCGAATAGGGCTTGCGTAATCTGTGTGTCATAAAAATAACAAGCAAATCATGAATACAGCAATGGCAAATGCAACATCTGCAGCATTGATTATCAATTTAGGGTCACCGGCGTCCACAAAGATAACCGACGTAAAAACCTACCTCGGTGAATTCTTAATGGATGAAAACGTGATAGACTATCCTTATTTCCTTCGGGCATTACTCGTCAAAGGGATCATTCTCAATGTTCGACCCAAGAAATCAGCCGAAGCCTACAAGACGATTTGGTGGGATGAAGGATCTCCACTCATCGTTTTGTCCGAGCGATTGCAGTCCCGCATGCAAGATCAGATTGACACGCCTATCTTTCTTGCGATGCGCTATGCCAATCCATCTATCCCTGGGACACTAAAGGCTATGCGAGAAGCCATGCCCAACCTGAAAAAGATTTTCGCAATACCACTCTATCCTCACTATGCCATGTCATCCTATGGCACGGTTAAAGATCGAGTAGCAGAGATTGCTCAAAAAGACCATAGTGATTTAGAAGTTGTCTTTCAGCCACCCTTCTACGAAGACAAAGACTACATCAAAGTACTCGCTAGCTCCATCAAAGAAAAGCTACCAGAAGACCATCACCTCCTGTTTAGCTACCATGGCATTCCCGTTCGACATCTCAAAAAAACAGATCCTAGTAAAGTCCACTGTGCTCGAGTTAAAGATTGCTGCAATGTCGAAAACAAGGAAGTTCATACCGTTTGCTACAAACATCAAACACAAGTAACATCCCTGCGCGTAGCAAAGGAACTTGGACTTAGTGCAGAACGATACTCAACCTCATACCAAAGTAGATTAGGACTTGCTGAGTGGATTCGACCTTACACCGCCAAGGAATTCGAGCGCATGCCGAAAGAAGGTATTAAAAAACTAGCTGTTGTCTGTCCAGCCTTCGTGAGTGACTGCTTGGAAACCCTAGAAGAGATATATGTTGAAGGAAAAGAGGACTTTATGCATGCTGGAGGAGAATCCTTTGTAACCATCCCATGCCTCAATACGCAAGAGGATTGGGTCAACCTCCTTATATCTTGGGTTCGCAACAACTGCGCTACAGAAGCATCCTAGAATAGGTAGATTTACTGCGTGGAAAAAGCATCAAAATCAGTTGACTTCCTTGTCGTTGGGGCCGGAATCTCTGGAATGGGAGCTGCTTATCAGCTCCATAAATCAAAGAAATCCTTTACAATCCTTGAGGGCCAGAATCGAGCAGGTGGTGTTTTAGAATCTCGAAAGAAGGATG
The DNA here is from genome assembly GCA_003447535.1 of Bacteroidota bacterium. Lineage (GTDB taxonomy): Bacteria > Bacteroidota > Bacteroidia > Chitinophagales > UBA8649 > UBA8649. The sequence goes on from DLYY01000092.1 coordinate 2,796, forward strand.
GCTACACTTATGACCTTGGAGCTAATTCCGCTGCATCAAGTGCTCCCTACCTTGAGTTTGTAAAAGAACTTGATATAGACCATAAATTTCAAAGTATTTTGGCAAAAAGTCTTCCAAGGAGTCTTTGGCAAGAGCAAGGTTTAATGCGCATTACATCTCCATTGCGCGCCATACTCGGTGCGCGCTGGTTATCACCAAAGGCGAAATGGACTTTCCTCACAGAGCCATTCCGAAGAAGTCAGCACACACCTGAAGAGAGCGTTTATACATTTCTCTCAAAACGTATCGGAGAAGAAGCTGTAGTAAAAATTGTGGATGCGGTTATGACAGGTATCTATGCAGGAGATATCCATCAGCTAAGTGCTGATGTCGTATTCAAAGAGTTAAAAGATGGAGTTATTGAGCATGGTTCACTTTTCAAAGCTCTAAGAAATAAAAAGACCAACGGACCACGCACCATCACTGGTTTCAATGGTGGGTTTTCGGATGTAAGCAATGCCTTTGAAAATAAATTTGCAGACAACCTTGTGCTCAACGCCACCGTTCAATCGATTCATAAGAAAGAGGATGAATGGAGAATAACATTACCCAATGGAAGTATATACTTATCTAAAAACCTAATCTTGACCCCACCTGCAGATACAACCGCTACCCTTCTACAATCAATCAACAGTGAGCTCAGCGCGGCGCTAAACACCATACCCTATGCCCCGATGGGCGTGCTTCATTTAGGTATTCCATATGGCGAGCATCCCATACC
>DLYY01000020.1 GCA_003447535.1 Bacteroidota bacterium
TGATGATGGAATGGTAGGCCAACAGGTTTTCGCTGGAGAGGCTACTCGCCTGGCTTACATGACTGACGAGGCACAAGAGGGACGAGATGCCTTTTTAGAAAAGAGAAAGCCCAACTTCAAGGATGTGAAGCGCTTATCGCTGTAGTCAAGAAAATGAAAACTATTCCTTTGGGATTTTTAGGTTAACACCCTGTTCAACTAAGAGAACGTTTGTAATGGTGTTTTCTCTGAGAATATCCTCGACGCGAACGCCATATTCATAAGCAATGTCAAAGATTGATTCACCGAAGCGGACACGGTGATACACACACTCGCAGTTCTCGTCATATTCATCAGATTGCACGCCTACCCCATCGGGCCTTTCTCCATCCGACACGTAGGGATTTAGTCCTTTGTTTTCGCCTACAACTAGTCCCTGTCCCAACTCTAGCATCATCGACTCAAGGTCATTCCACTCCATTAATTCCTCGACGCTTACCGAGAAATTCATAGCAATCTTTTCGAGATAATCTCCTTGTTGAACATAATAGATATTCTTACGCTCATCATAACCGCCATTTACCCTTTCATCTCGTAAAACAAAAAACAGGGTATCACTTGTCAGATAAATATCTTGTTCCAAAGCATAAAATCTCGCTGACTTATCAGAAGGAATATTCAAAGAGAATCCATTTTGATAATAAGGAACCCAATCTGTTTTAAGCGATGGATTTAATCTCGCTAAGGCGGCAGAATCAATATCCAAGGCGACAGAGATATGGCTAATTTTTAGAGGAGAAAAGATTTCTACAGGAATACTAGGAGCAATGCTGTAACTCGGATAGATAATTGGAATTTTATAGTATTCCGCATAGTGCATCGAATAGACCATCGCTATATACTTTGGGACATACTTTTGCGTCTCACGTGGCAATTGAGGTTGAATATCCCAATAGGTCCTTCCACTTGCTGTTCTTGAAATAGCCCGATTCACCGTTCCAGGGCCTGCGTTGTATGATGCAAGACTAACCAACCAATCTTCGTATGTCCTGTTGGCTGCCTTTAGGTAAGCAAGGGCAGCTTGCGTTGACTTGATCGGATCACACCGTTCGTCTACCCATGAATCAAGAGTTAAGCCAAGTCCGCGAGCAGTAGCTGGCATAATTTGCCACAATCCACGGGCTCCAGCATAACTTGTTATTTGAGGATCAAGTCCAGATTCGATGAGGGTTAGATACTTTAACTCGATTGGCATTTCTTCCTGAGCGAGCATTCCCTCAAAAATTGGAAAGTAGTATTCCGCTCTTCCTCTCAGCTTGGCCATATAGTTCCTAGCCGAGTATACCATGGTCCTAATCTCAGCGATTACTTGATCATTACATTGAAAATTAACCAAAGCGGGAATGGCTTTAAGCTGCGCTGCGATCTCTTCATCGCTTGGCTGTGGCAATTCACTTTGAGGCAGACGAATCATTGCTTTAATCTCATCATCCGTCAACACAGCGGTATCCTGCATGATTGATAATTGAATGGAAGAATCAACATGTGAATAGTCCCAATCTGGGATATGAGAATAAAAGAAGCCTCTTTGAGCCTTTACAGAAAAGAACGTAGAGATTACGAAAAACCCAAGAAGCAAAAACCTAAACAAGTTCACATCTAAATAATTAACATCGCATCCCCATAGCTGTAGAAGCGATACTTTTCTTTGATGGCCTCTTCATAAGCCTTCATGATTAAGTCATATCCACCAAAGGCACAAACCATGATAATCAAGCTTGATTTAGGCAGATGAAAGTTTGTTAGCATTGAATTAGCGATTGAAAACTCAAAGGGAGGGTATACAAATAGATTCGTCCAACCTTGTCCTTCTTTTAATCGACCATAGGCTGAGACAGAAGACTCAACTGCCCTCATCGATGTCGTACCAATAGAGCAGATTCGTTTTCCTGCATCAAGCGCAGTATTGATGGTTTCAACCGCCTGATTATTCACCATATAAAACTCAGCATCCATTTTATGCTTAGATAAATCCTCTACTTCAATCGAACGAAAGGTACCGAGTCCAGTATGTAAGGTAACCTCGGCCATATTCACCCCGTTGAGCTCCAGCCGTTTCATCACCTCCCGACTAAAATGCAACCCAGCAGTAGGAGCAGCAACAGCACCATCAACCTTTGCATAGATCGTCTGATATCGACTTTCATCTATCTCCTCAGAATCTCTTTTAATATATTTTGGAAGAGGCGTAGATCCTAAACCAAACAAGACCCTTTTGAAATCCTCTTGAGAGCCTTCGAAAAAGAATCGAACAGTTCGACCACGAGAAGTGGTGTTATCTACAACTTCGGCAACGAGTTCATCATCACCAAAATAAAGCTTGTTGCCCACTCGAATTTTACGTGCTGGGTCGACCAATACATCCCACAACATTTGCTCTTTGTTTAGCTCGCGAAGCAAAAACACTTCTATTTTCGCTCCTGTCTTTTCCTTCTGGCCATACAATCTTGCAGGAAAAACTTTTGTGTTATTCATAGCAAGAGTATCCCCTTCTCCAAAATAATCGATAAAGTTTTTGAAGGTTTTGTGTTCGATGGTTTTTTTTGCGCGGTCGATGACCATTAATCTGCTCTCATCGCGTTGCTCGGTAGGAAACTCCGCAATAAGTTCATTTGGCAATTCGTATTTAAAGTGAGAAAGCTTCATTCGTTCCATCCTCCAAAATTACTACTAACTTGCATTCTTTAGCGAATCTAAATTCATTCAATGTTGCGCATTTTATTTCGCAGTTTATTCACCGGTTTTCTTGAGATATGGTCTCATAAACTTCGATCTACGTTATCCTTTTTTGGAGTCTTCATCGGCGTGCTCTGTATTATGACCGTTTTCGCTTCTGTCGATTCATTGGAGCGCAACATATCTGGCAGCATAAACTCTCTTGGAAATGATGTTGTCTATGTACAAAAATGGCCATGGGATTTTGGAGAAGGTTATCCCTGGTGGGAGTACATGAATCGACCCGAAGTTAGTGAGGATGAATACCTTGCCATCCGCCACCGTATCCGTTCTTCCCAAGCGGTATGTTACCTCGAAGTCATTGAAAACCAACAAGCAATTTCATCATGGACCACCATGGATGCTGTTAACCTAGTCAGTGTATCAGAAGGCTATGAAAAGATCCGCAGTCTTCAGTTAACTAGTGGACGATTCTTTAGTCAACGAGAAAATCACAACGGAGAACCCGTCGCTATTCTAGGTGGGAGTATTGCATTAGAGCTGTTTCCCAAAGCAGTCAGTGCAATAGGGCAAAAAATCAAGATGAGTAATACAGAGGTTCGTGTCATCGGTGTGTTGCAGGAAGAAGGACAAGATATTCTTAATCTTAGTTTGGATAATGACATTATTGTATCCAATGCCTTTATCAATAAAGCGATGGGAAGGGAAACCTTTGGAAGCCCACTCATCATGGCCAAAGTCAAGGAAGGACAATCCATGGATGAGGCCAAGGCGGAACTAGCCTTTCTTATGCGCTCCGTGCGTTACCAAAATATCCAATCCAAAGACGACTTTGCGATCAACGAAACGAGTTTGTTGGCCAATGCTTTCACCAAAGTGTTTGAAGTGGTCAATCAAGCGGGACTCTTCATTGGGATCTTTTCCATCCTTGTTGGCGGCATTGGCATTCTCAATATAATGCTCGTATCTGTTCGTGAGCGGAGAGTCTACATAGGCATAAAAAAAGCATTAGGTGCCAAGCGATATGTCATCATGCTCGAGTTTTTGATTGAAGCTGTTATGCTTTGTTTGATTGGAGGGAGCTTGGGAATGATAGGGAGTTACGGCTTTTTAAACGTGGCAAACCTTATCATCGCACAAAGTGGCGCATCGATAGTACTGAGCCTTTCCCAACAAAATGTTGTGCTCGGCCTTGGCTTATCTACAGCCATTGGTCTACTTGCCGGTGCTATACCCGCTTATTTGGGAGCTTCACTTGATCCTGTAAAAGCGATTCGTAAAATCTAAGAATTTTCCTCTAAGTCTTCTGGCCGCAGGACGTAGGTTCCCTGTATTGAACAAGCTGCTTTACCGGCTAGAAGACAGCGATGTAAAACTTCTTCGGTGTCCAAGATATTTTTGGTTGCATCAATCACTGCAGCAAAGACAGAATCACCAGCCCCGCAGACATCGGTTATCGAATGAGAGATCGCTGATTGATAATGAAATGTATTGTTTCGATCCAAAGCAGCAATACCAGCTTCAGACAGCGTCACAATAAGTTGATCACATTGCAACTTGTCTTTAGACTTTCTCATCACATCTTCTAAGTTGGTCAAGTCTGTTAAAGCAGCAACATCTATTTGATTTGCCTCGGCTAATTCTTTGCGATTTGGCTTAAAAATGGTGACCTCCTTGTAATGCCAAAAGTTGTCTCTTTTGGGATCCACTACAACGTCTACCCTAGCTTCCTTGGCCAGAGACAATATGCCTTTAATCAAATCGGAAGTCAAAAGCCCCTTATTATAATCTTGTACAACAAGTATATCCAAATCCTTTTTTATCTCCGCCTCGAGCTTTTGAAGTACATATTCAACAAGATCAGTATCAATAGTTAAGGTGCTTTCTACGTCTACACGCATCTGATAGACTCCATCAACTAGAATACGTTGTTTGTGTGTAGTTGGTCTCCCATCCGAAAAGGAGATCACTTCGAGATTATTGTACGTAGCTAACAGGTTTGACAAACGCTCGCCTTGCTCGTCCTTGCCAACTAACCCCATCAAAGAAACATCCCAGCCAAGACTATGCAAATTCAGCGCTACATTTGATGCTCCACCTGCAACATACTTTGTGGAATCATGGAGAAGTATTGGAGCATCAGCTTCTGGAGATTGCCTTGTCTTTATTCCTTTGAGGAAACTATCCAAGATTATATCACCGAGAACTAATGCGCGCATATCAGCTAAAATACGGAGCTAAGCGACTTACCATTTTCTCTAAGTCCTCAATAGAAGCGGCATAGGAAATACGCAAAGCATTTGGCTCGCCAAAACCTGATCCACCCACCAAAGCAACATCCAGTTGGTCTAACAAGAGCTCAGCAAGTCGATCTCCCGAAGTAATTTCATTGCCATTGATGGACTTACCAATTGCTGCTTCAATATTGACAAACAAATAGAATGCTCCATCAGGCTTTATGTAGGACCACTCTTTAAATCCTTTTAAGGCATCGAGGAGATAATCCCTTCGTTGAATGAATGCATCACGCATGGCCAAGGTTTCATCAAGAGGCCCAAGCAAAGCAGCTTCAGCACCTTTTTGAGCCGCCGCAGAGGTACCTGAGGTAAACTGACCCTGAAGCTTACTACAAGCTTTAACAACATCTTTTGGGCCTGCTAAGTATCCGATACGCCATCCCGTCATACAATATCCTTTAGACATGCCATTCACTAATAAGACTTGGTCTCGAATCGCATCGTTTTTTGCAATACTTGCATGGGGGTGGCCTGTGAAATTGATGTGCTCATAAATCTCATCGGTCAAGACCCATAAGGAAGGATGTTTTTCAATAACCTTAGATAAGGCATCCAATTCCTCTTGAGAATAACACATCCCAGAGGGGTTACTGGGGCTGCTAAAAATGAGCATCTTGGCAACCTTCCCTGATGCTGAAAGACTAGCTAATGTCGATTCAATTTGTGCCGGCGTAATCTTAAACTGTTGATCGATCCCCGTAGGCATAGGAAAAACTTCTGCGCCCGCCATCTTAGCTATACCCGCATAACTTACCCAATAAGGCACAGGAAGCAAGACAACCTCCCCAGGATTCACGAGGGTCAATACTGCATTGGCAATCGATTGCTTGGCTCCAGTCGACACGATAATCTCATCAGGAGTGTACGTAAGATTATTTTGCGTTGAGAGTTTACTGGAGATAGCCTCTCGAAGACTGAGTAATCCAGGGACTGGTGTGTACTTTGTAAAACCATCTCGTAGTGCCCTGACCCCCGCTTCTACTATAAAATCAGGGGTTGGGGAATCAGGTTCTCCCAAGGTCAGATTGATTACCTCTTTTCCTGCTTGGCGTTTTTCCCGCGCCATTTGAGCCATCTTAATGGTAGATGAGGTAGGAACCCGTTGGATGAGTTTGGAAAAAGTCATGGTTAGTATTGAGCTTTAGTTTAAAGCGTTTCTTGTTCTGATGC
>DLYY01000136.1 GCA_003447535.1 Bacteroidota bacterium
TAGGGTAGACCGTAAGTCGAGGAATGATAAGGTGTTGAGGAGGGTAGGGGTCAATCAGAATATGTTCTGTGTGCGAGGTGGTATAATGGATAAGATTGGCGGCAGGATAGACTTGGAGAGAAGTTCCAATCACAACAAAATAATCCGCCGTTCTGGTCCATTCAATGGCTGTTGAAATAGCTGGAACATCCTCTCCAAACCATACAATGTGAGGTCTTAATGGAAGACCGTCATCTCCAATATCGGATAGATGTAAATCCTTATCCCACGGACAGATACCATCTCCTCGTTGGTTGCGCACTTTAAGCAATTCTCCATGGAGGTGTACGATATTCTGAGAACCAGCGCGCTCATGCAAATCATCGACATTTTGTGTGATAATCTTTACGTCATATTCTTTTTCGAGATGGGCTAAGGCCTTGTGACCGTCATTAGGCTTTACTTCAAAGAGTTGCTTTCTGCGCGCATTATAAAAGGTGTTTACTAATTGAGGGTTAGCTTGCCAGCCCTCAGGGGATACCACTTCTGTAATATCATGGCCTTCCCAAAGTCCATCCGCACTACGAAAGGTGGAAAGACCGCTTTCTTCACTCATTCCGGCCCCGGTCATTATTACGATTAAGGGTTTGGCCATACCTCAATAATTCGTTGAATATTGGTGAGAAAATAAGTGTATTGGCCGGAAGATGAATGGTAGATGCCATTATGGTCGACTTGATCAATTTGAGCGATACCATCTACATGAAGTACTTGATGGTTCCCCCAATAGAGACCGATGTGATCTACAGGACCTCCCTTGGCAGAAGAAAATCCGAGGAGATCACCAATTTGAGCTTCTTGAATAAAGCTTAAGGGTTTACCAATTGATAATTGTTTATTTGCTGTTCTCGGTAAGGTTTTATCTAAAAAACTGTAGAGAATATGAACAAGTCCAGAATCGTCGATTCCAAAGGGTGAGCGACCACCTTTTCGGTAAGGAGAACCTAAATATTTTTGGCCAAGACGTTTGAAGCGCTCCATGCCAAGATCTTTGGCGTGAATAGATTGGCCGGAAAAATTCCATTGATAGTTTTCATATTGAAGACGTATACCATCATAATTTGGAAGCTGACATCCAATAAAGATGGGTATTCTTCGTTCTTCGTGATATACAAATTCAGTGAAATCGATACAACGAATCGAACTATTATTGATCTCCTTTGAAGGAACAAAATGATCTGCGTGAACCCATCCTTTACATTGGTTGTTATGGATCTGAACTTGAGTCCATTTTTGTGAGAAATCAATTACCTTTGCACTTTCTCCAAATAGGACCATTGATACCACATCGCTCGAGTCGTTTGGCTCGATATAAACGGTTGAATTGGATACATGGCATATTGAAAAGTTCGACATGAGAAATTAGCGTATGTGGGATATTGTGAAATATAAAAATATTAAGCTTGACAGGCCGTCTTCCAAGATGTTTTGGTCATTGTTGATAAGCCTATGTCTATCTAGCTTTTCGCAAGAGGCGATGGCACAGATCACGGCGGATTTTACGGTGTCCAGAAGTCAAGGATGTCCCGAACCTCTTATCACGCAATTACAGGATGCCTCAACATCAGCGAATCCCATTCAAAGTTATGTTTGGATAGTTATTGGACCCAACGGTGCGCTCCCCAATAGTCCGTTTTTTGCAGCTAACCCACTCATTAGACTGATCGAACCCGGCCTTTACACAATCAGTCTTACCATCACAGATAATCAAGGGAACACCAGTACACTTACTCAAAATGATGTAATCGAAGTTTTTGAGCTTCCTAGTGCTACACTCACTGGAAATACAGAGTTTTTGTGTTTTGGTGATTCTGTAACCGTTGATTTATCTTGTAATCCTGGGTGCGGTAGTGTAGCAACATCATTTTTTCAACCAGTTCCCGGGGTACTGATTCAAGATGCCTGCGATACGACAGTTACGTTGCCTTATACCTCTTCAAGTGTTTTTTCACCTAATATTATTCTTACCAATTCATGTGGATGTACAACTCAGGATACAGCCTCCTTTGTGATAACACCTATTCAACGACCTACGGCTCAGTTCAGCCTTCCAGAAACAGATTTCTGTATTGTGCCTGCAGCTGTAACGGTAACGAATTTATCGTCATCAATAAGTACGGCGACAACTTATATCTGGAATTTTTTTGATACGCTAGGCAATTTAGTCTCTGCACAAACAGGCTTTGAGCCCGTCGTAACACTTGGCGAGGGAGTGTATAGTGTAGAACTGATTGCTGAAACCAATGGATGTATTGATACCTTTTTCCAGAACCAGATCGTTCGGGTATTTAATGCTATTGTTGATTTTTCCGTATCCACAGACACCTCATGTGCCTTGGAAAATGTAGTCTTTACGGACTTATCGGTTCCAACGCCTAATCTTTTGGCTTGGACAATGCCAGGTGCTAACCCTTCCAGTGCATCTATTCCTGTAGTCAATCGGAGCTATGCGAATGCAGGGAGCTATGATGTAACGCTAACCGTAGAGTTTCCAGGTGGTTGCTCCTTAACACAAATTGAAACGGGTGCTATCGAAATATTAGATATACCTGTTCCAAGTGCCACTTTTACGTTAAATGAGGATTGTAAGGTACCCGCCGCGTTAAATGTACAATCAACCTCTGTCAATACTGCACAAACTGATTGGAGCTTTCCAAATGGCACACCCTCTAGTGCAACAGGAGTAGGCCCGGTTTTCGTGTCTTATGATGACTTTGGTACTTACGATGTCATTCTTACAGAGACAGCTTCCAATGGTTGTCAAGTAACGGAAACGTTGAATAATTTTCATGTGGTTCAACCTTACACTTCTTCGATTGTAACAGATATCTTCGATGGTTGTGTCCCACTGAATGTAAATTATACGGCCTTGTTTAACAATCTACCTACAGGTGAGAGTATTCAATCCTATGCATGGAACTTTCCAGGAGCAGCGTCTGTCACAAGTACAAATAGTCCTGGCCCTTCGGTAACCTATGCAGATACCGGTTGTTTTGATGTCGAGCTCATCACGATTACAACGACAGGGTGTACAGATACTGTCCTTTTAGAAGATGCTATTTGTGCCGGTAGTCCACCAATTGGAATGGGTATAGCTGATACTTTGGAAGCATGTTTACAGACTGAGCAAGTTTGTTTCTTTTACAATGGAATCAATGCTGATAATATTTTTTGGGACTTTGGAGACGGAGCTACAACCAGTGCTTCTCCCTTTGATACGGTTTGTCATAGCTACAACAATGGTATTGGCCCAATTGTCCCATCCTTTACCGCACTCCAATACAATTGTCCTAATGATGTAAATCCTACGTTACTTCCAGCGGTTAATGTACTTGGTCCTTTTGCAGAGTTCACAGATAGTATAGGATGTGGAAATGAGAATACAGTTTTTTTTGATGCATCAAATTCCCTGGCTTTTACCTCCGTGAGTTGGGATTTTGGAGACCCTACCACGACGTTAGATGTTTCTTCCAGTGTCACCGACAGTTACACTTATCCACCCGTCTCAGCGACTACTGATTTTGTCGTTAGTCTGACCATGACGAATGCATCTACAGGTTGTGTACAGGATATATCGAGGACTGTAACGATGTACCCGGATACTATTATTGCAGGATTAAGCGAGGATTCAATCTGTGCTGGAGAAACAATTTTTGTCCTTCAGAATTCACCAGACGCAACAGGCATAGGCGTTGACACGAGATGGACTTTTGATGGTAGTTTAAATTTCTTTAGTGGACTTGGTGGTGGTCCTGTGCCACCTAGAATGAGAGCGATTGGAGAAACCACTACGGTTCTTTTTGCAGAACCGGGTATCTATC
>DLYY01000099.1 GCA_003447535.1 Bacteroidota bacterium
CATGATAGCCTGAGCAAAGATGATCGGCATTACCCCGGAAGCGTTAACCTTCATAGGTAGATACTGACGTACACCACCAGCTTGCATCATACGACCGCCGCGCATTACATTTCTTTTTGCATACTGAATCGCAATTCTTCTAGTCCCTTGTACTAATAAAATGACCACCATTACAATGGAGAAGAGCACTGCTGTCTCGACCACAAAGAATATCATTCCTCCACCTTCGCCACCTAATAAACGAGTAAACTCTCGAACAATAGCGCCTGGCAATTCAGCCAAGATTCCAATCATAATAAGAATAGAGATACCATTACCAATTCCTCCATCGGTAATACGCTCACCAATCCACATAGCGAATAAAGTACCCGCACTCAGGATTACCATAGAGCTAATGCGGAAAGTCATATCACTCATAACGCCAGGCTCTGGTCCCATGCCAATAGAGCGCAAATAGGCTAAGTAGCCAAACCCTTGAAGTAGGGTAACTCCTACTGTTAGGTATCGAGTAATCTGATTGATTGTACGTCGACCGCTTTCGCCCTCCTTCTGTAGTTTTTGAAAATATGGAACAGCAATGGTTAAAAGCTGAATCGCAATACTCGCACTGATATAGGGCATAATCCCTAATGCCAAAATAGATGCTCTTGAAAAAGCACCCCCTGCAAAAATATTTAGTAACCCAGCAATACCACCGTTATCCTGAGCAGCAGGAGTTGCTGGGAAAGGGTTGATTCCAGGTAAAAGGATATACGTACCTATTCTAAACACAAGGATAAGACCCAGCGTATACAGGATTTTCTGACGCAAATCGTCAATTTTCCAAATGTTTTGTAAGGTTTGTAGGAATTTCACAGTCGTTTATTATACTTCTACCTTTTCAAATGATCCACCAGCAGCCTCAAGTTTTTCAAGGGCCTTTTTACTCGCAGCGTGGAATTTAACTTGGATAGGCTTTGTCAACTCTCCATTACCCAACAGCTTAACGAGTTCTGATTTCTGTATAATGTTCATGTCGCGAAGGAAGTCTACACTCAACTCTTTGACACCAAACTTCTCAGCATAATGTTCTACCATGCTAAGATTCATTGCTGCATACTCTGTGCGGAAAGGATTTTTAAATCCACGCTTGGGAAGACGACGTTGGATAGGCATTTGACCTCCTTCGAAACCGATTTTTCGTGAATAACCTGATCTCGACTGAGCACCATTATGTCCACGCTTAGACGTACCGCCTTTACCTGAACCTTGTCCACGACCTACACGCTTGCTGTTATGAAGCGAGCCTTTCGCCGGTGTTAACTTGTTTAATGCCATTTTATACTTCTTCTACTTTTAGTAAATGGGCAACAGAAGCGATCATACCCTTCATCTCTGGAGTATTAGCTACTTCTACTGTTTGATTCATTTTACGCAGGCCGATCGCTCTCATCGTGCGCTTCTGACGCTCAGGGCGATCTATTATACTGCGTACCTGTGTAACTCTTAACTTGCTCATGATTATCCGTTAAATACTTTAGTTAACTCAATACCACGGTCTTTAGCCACAGTGTAAGGATCTCTCATTTTGTTTAAAGCATCAAGTGTCGCTCCTATCACATTACCTGGATTAGTGGATCCTTGTGACTTAGCAAGAACATTCTTGATACCTGCGGCCTCGAGGACAGCGCGCATAGCACCCCCTGCGATAACTCCCGTACCACCAGAAGCCGGCCTAAGAAGAACCTTGGCTGCTCCAAACTTACCAAGTTGCTCGTGAGGAATCGTATTACGAATGATGTGTACACGTTGAAGATTTTTCTTCGCGTCATCAATACCTTTTTGAATAGCTCCAGTTACTTCACGTGATTTACCCGTGCCGTATCCTACGATACCATCCTTATTTCCCACTACAACAAGTGCACTGAAAGAAAACGTACGCCCCCCTTTAGTAACCTTAGCTACACGACGGATGGCAACTACCTTTTCTTCGAGTTCGATTTCTGCTGCCCGTAAAATGCTTGATGATGAATTCGCCATATCTTTTAGTTAAAATTTTAAACCTCCTTCACGTGCCCCCTCAGCGAGAGACTTCACGCGACCATGATATTGATAGCCACCACGGTCAAAAACCACTGTGTCAATTCCTGCTTTTTTTGCACGCTCAGCGATATTTTTACCGACTTCAGCCGATTGATCTGCCTTAACGCCACCACTACTGAGCTCACGGCTGCTTGCCGATGCTAGCGTATTTCCTGTCAAGTCATCAATCAACTGAGCGTAGATAAACTTGTTACTTCGGAATACGGAAAGACGAGGGCGCTCGGCCGTACCTTTAATTTTTCGACGAAGTCCGAGACGGATGCGTTTTCTTTTTGAAATTTTAGTCGATGCCATATTATATTATTTAGCAGCAGTTTTACCTTCCTTACGTCGTAGAACCTCACCCTTAAAGCGAATACCCTTGCCTTTGTATGGCTCTGGCTTACGAACAGAACGGATGCGTGCTGCAACCTGACCAATTAATTGTTTATCGTTTGACTCCAAAACCACTAATGGAGGTGAACCTTTTTTCATTTCCGTAGACACTTTGACTTCTGCTGGAATCAAAAAGACTACTGGATGAGAGAAGCCTAAAGCCATTTCAAGCACTTGGCCTGAATTGCTAGCACGGAATCCCACCCCGACTAACTCGAGCTCAATTTTATATCCCTCAGAAACACCAACCACCATATTGCTGATTAGTGACCGGTAAAGACCGTGCAACGCCTTATGGCGTTTTTGATCCGTTGGACGCTTTACTGTAAGAACGTTCTCCTCAATTTCGATAGAGAGGTCTCGATCGATCTCTTGAAAAAGCTCACCTTTTTTTCCCTTTACAGATACCGCAGCTCCGTCGACTTTAACCTCGACGCCTTCCGGTAACTTAATGGGTGCATTTCCTATTCGTGACATGACTTCCTCGATTAATATATTTCACACAAAATTTCACCACCGACATTCATCGCCCGCGCTTCCTTATCCGTCATGATTCCCTTAGACGTTGAAACAATAGCGATACCCAGTCCATTCAGAACGTGAGGTATATCAGATGAAGCTGAGTAGTTTCTCTTACCTGGGCGACTAGAACGCTTTAGCGCACGAATGACAGGTACATTGTTCATATCGTACTTGAGGGCTATCTTGATTACGCCCTGAGTTCCGATAACATTCTCTTCGAAAGTATACTTGAAAATGTATCCTTGGTCGTATAAGATCTCCGTCATTCTCTTCTTCACATTAGAAGAAGGAATTTCAACAACACGATGCCCCGCCATTTGAGCGTTACGAATTCGTGTAAGAAAGTCAGCTATAGTATCTGTATTCATGATATTCTACTTTGTGGTGATTACCAACTTGATTTTTTTATTCCTGGGATTTTACCATCAGAGGCTAGTTCACGGAACTTAAGGCGCGATATTCCAAAGAATCGAATGTATCCTTTCCCACGTCCTGTGAGTCCGCAACGATTCTTTAGGCGCACAGGAGAAGCGTTTTTGGGAAGCTTATCCAAGCCCTCATAATCACCATCTGCCTTGAGCTGAGCTCTTCGTTCTGCAAATTTTGCAACGAGTTTCTCTCGTTTAATTTGGCGTGCTTGTACTGATTTTCTAGCCATAATTATTTTTTAAAGGGAATTCCGAGATGTTTTAATAATTCATATGCCTCCTTGTCTGTCTTGGCTGATGTTACAAATGTCACATCCATGCCATTGATATTGGAGATTTTATCGACCACTATCTCTGGAAAAATGATTTGCTCCTTGATTCCCATAGTGTAGTTTCCACGACCATCAAACCCCTTATCGCTTACACCGCGGAAATCACGAACACGCGGTAAGGCAACGCAGATTAAGCGCTCAAGGAATTCATACATGTTGATGCGGCGCAATGTAACTTTTGCACCAATCGGCATCCCTTCTCTTAATTTGAAGTTAGACACTGACTTTTTCGCAATTGTAGATACAGCTCGCTGACCAGCGATAATCGACATCTCTTCTACCGCTGACTGAACCAATTTCTTGTCAGTTACAGCACCGTTAACTCCTTGGTTAAGATTGATCTTCAATAGACGAGGAATCGCCATAGGCGAAGAATAACCGAAAGTCTCCATTAGAGCAGGAGCTACTTCTTCTTTATATTTTACCTGTAAGTTGGGTGTACGCGTACTCATGATAACCTGACTTTATATTTCTTGACCTGATTTTTTAGCAATACGCTTCGCCCCATTCTCATCACGCTGGATAGAAACCCGAGTTGGCTCTCCCGAACTCGGATCAATCAGCATAACATTAGAAACATGAATAGGTGCTGGCTTCTTTACTATACCTCCTTCTGGATTTTTTGCATTCGGTTTCTCGTGCTTAGAGATCATATTTACCTCATCCACGAGAACCTTAGACTTAGCAGGATATACTTCAAGGACTTCTCCTTTAGCTCCTTTACTTACTCCAGCGATAACCACAACTTGGTCACCCTTTCTAATCTTCATTTTGTTTTTGAACCTTCCTCTTGCCATGACGTAGGATTAAAGCACCTCAGGTGCAAGTGAAACAATACGCATGAAATCCGTCTCTCGCAACTCACGAGCTACAGGGCCGAAAATACGTGTACCTCTGAGGTCTCCTCCTTGATTGAGTAACACCACGGCATTCTCATCGAAACGGATGTGAGATCCATCTTTTCTTTTAATCGCTTTTTTAGTTCGCACGACAACCGCCTTGTGGACGGTTCCCTTTTTAGCGTTACCAGAAGGCATGGCCTTCTTAACCGTAACAACTACTTGGTCACCAATAGAAGCGTAGCGGCGTTTAGAACCACCTAATACCTTGATTACCAGAACTTCCTTAGCTCCACTGTTGTCTGCGACATTTGCTCTTGACTCTTGCTGTAACATTGTCTTTTATTTCGCGCGTTCTATAACTTCTATCAAGCGCCATCTCTTGCTTTTGCTTAAGGGACGCGTTTCCATGATGCGCACACGATCACCGATTCGGGCCGTATTCTCTTCATCATGGGCATGATACTTTTTAGTCTTCTTCATAAACTTCCCATAGAGTGGGTGCTTAATGCGACGCTCGACAGCAACTGTGATGGTCTTTTCCATTTTGTCGCTGGTGATAATTCCAATACGCGTCTTACGAAGATTGCGTGTTAATGTCTGTTCACTGCTCATGATTCAGTATTTGCATTTTTTCTACGATTGTATTCCGTTATTAAACGAGCAATATCTCTTCTGCCGTCACGGATTTTTATGGGATTGTCGATCGACGACACCTCATGGTTGAAACGCAACTTTTGCAGCATACGCTTCTCCTCCTGAATGCGCTCTACAAGCTCAGCAGGGGATAAATCAACTATGTCTTCTTTTCGTACCGCCATGATTCTATTTTTCTACGTGATCGATTCGTGTAACTGTTTTGGTTCTCACCGGCAGCTTCTGTGCCGCAAGTCGTAAAGCTTCGCGCGCTACGTCTGCTGGAACACCATCCACTTCAAAAAGGATGCGTCCTGGCTTAACAACAGCCACCCATCCTTCTGGAGCACCTTTTCCTTTACCCATACGCACCTCTAGAGGCTTACGAGTGTAAGGCTTGTCCGGAAAGATTCGAATCCAAACTTTTCCTTCCCTCTTCATATGACGAGTTAACGCAACACGAGCTGACTCAATCTGTCGATTGGTGATCCAGTGAGAATCTAAAGACTTAAGACCATAGCTACCGAAATCTACGGTATGTCCGCGTCCTGCGTTTCCCTTCATGCGCCCTTTCTGCTGCTTGCGCCATTTGACTCTTTTAGGTAATAACATCGTTACTAGTTTTGTCTACGTGGTCGACGATTTCCGCCCTCACGCTTCGATTTAGGTTTCTTATCAAGGATTGGAGTAAGATCTCTTTTGCCAAGAACTTCTCCTTTACAAATCCATACTTTGACTCCAATCTTTCCGTAAATTGTTTGGGCAACTTTGAGTGAATAGTCGATGTCTGCACGGAAGGTATGTAAAGGCGTCCGGCCATCTTTATACTCTTCCACACGACTCATTTCAGCGCCACCTAAACGACCTGAAACACGGACCTTAATTCCCTCAGCACCCATGCGCATGGTAGAGGCGACAGCCATCTTACAAGCGCGTCGAAAATTAATTCGGGCTTCTAATTGCTTAGCTATTCCTTCTGCTACAATATTAGCATCAAGCTCAGGACGACGGATTTCAGTAATGTTAATTTGAACTTCCTTTTTGGTGAGCTTTTTCAGCTCTTCGCGTAAACGATCTACTTCAGATCCCCCTTTACCAATAATGATTCCAGGACGAGATGTTGAAATAGTTACCGTCACTCTTTTTAGGGTGCGCTCAATGATAATACGGGCAATTCCGCCTTTGGAAATACGTGCATGTAAATACTCGCGGATCTTCTCATCTTCCACGATTTTTTCACTTGATGTTTTCTTATCGGCGAACCAATTAGAATCCCATCCTCGGATGACCCCGAGACGATTCGCTATTGGATTTGTTTTTTGACCCATATTCCTTGTTTTTTAAGGGAAGGCGAAATTACGGAGATTTGCCTTCCGAACAAAATTTAATATTTACGTTCTTTTAACCTGTTCTTCAGTGTTTAAATACGTTTCCTTTTACTCTGTTTCTGCGGACTCTGTTTCCTCAACGACCGCTTCTACTTGTTGACCTGGCAATTCTTTGGTTGTAGCCAAAACAACAGTTACGTGATTAGATCGTTTTCTAATTCGATGAGCTCTTCCTTGTGGTGCTGGTCTAAAGCGCTTTAGCATACGACCACCCCCGCACATAATCTCCTTGATAAAAAGACCATACTCCTCTGGACGCTCCCCAGTCTTTTGCTCAAAATTATTGATAGCAGATAGTACAAGCTTCTCTAACTTCTCACTTACTTCTTGCTTCGAGAACTTGAGAATATATAATGCTTCTTCTACACTCTTACCACGGATGAGATCCACAACCAAACGCATTTTGCGTGGAGACGATGGATAACTCCCTTTAGCAACAAAGACCGATTTGCGAGATTCTTTGATGGCTGCCGCCATTTCTCTTTTACGCTTACCCATAATTCTTATTTAAGCTTTTTTGAAGAGTGACCTTTAAATGTTCGCGTAGGAGCAAACTCACCTAACTTATGGCCCACCATGTTTTCTGTAACAAAAACAGGAATGAACTTATTTCCATTGTGCACGGCAATCGTGTGCCCCACCATATCTGGTAGAATCAATGAACCCCGAGACCATGTTTTAATCACAGACTTTTTGCCTGAGTCGTTCATAGCATCGACTTTCTTTAACAATTTATGCGCCACATACGGCCCTTTTTTGACTGATCTTGGCATGAGAATTACTTCTTACGTTTACTAATAATAAATCGGTTGGAAGCCTTGTTTGGATTCCGTGTTTTCTTTCCTTTGGCATATAGGCCTGTACGAGATCTAGGATGACCTCCTGACGAACGGCCTTCACCACCACCCATCGGGTGATCAACTGGATTCATCGCTACACCACGAGTTCTTGGACGACGTCCTAACCAGCGTTTACGTCCTGCCTTACCTAACACTTTCAATTGGTGGTCAGCATTAGAAACAGAACCAATAGTCGCTAGACATGTGCGAAGAATCAAACGAGTCTCCCCTGAAGGAAGCTTCACAATAGCATACTTGCCTTCTCGAGCACTAAGTTGTGCGTAAGAACCAGCGCTTCGTGCTAACTCAGCACCCTTTCCTGGCTGTAATTCAATGTTATGAATAACAGTACCTAATGGAATCTCGTCAAGGTATAGAGCATTACCCACTTCAGGACTAACTCCTTTACCGGATTCAATCTTTTGGCCAACCTTTAATCCTGTAGGAGCGATGATGTATCGCTTTTCACCATCGGGATACTGAACTAAGGAGATTCGCGCGGAACGATTCGGATCATACTCAATGG
>DLYY01000025.1 GCA_003447535.1 Bacteroidota bacterium
GCTCCCATGGTATTTCCATGATAGGCTTTTTTTGCCGCTATAATTTCAGCACGTCCAGTTACACGTTTGGCCAATTTTAATGCACCTTCTATAGCCTCGGTTCCCGAATTGGTTAAATAGGTAGTGTTTAGGTGTTGCGGTAAGTGATCGGCCAGCAACTTGGCCAGTAAGACAGGTTCTTTTTGGATAAACTCTCCATAAACCATCACGTGGAGGTATTTGCCTAATTGTCTTTTGATAGCGCGCACAACTTTGGGGTGTCGATGCCCCAAGCTACAAGCAGATACACCAGCTACCAAATCAAGGTACTTTTTGTTGTTGCTATCGTATAAGTAGCACCCCTTTGCACGAACAATTTCAAGTCCCATCGGATATGGTGTTGTTTGCGCTTGGAAATCTTTAAATAACGATGCAAGTGAAGCCATTGCAGTTATCTTTTTAATTTTATTGGGACTCCTTCTATTTCTGGCAGATTACCCTTTATGTTGAAGCGTTGGAGGTCTATGCCGTGAAACAGATCTTCCTTGCTGTATATTCTCTCATCTTCTCGCCATGTAAAACCAAGTAACTGCCTGGTGTTTTCAGGAAGGTCATCAGGAGGATAAACGACCCCATCGGGATTTGTAAAAAAAGTGATTTTTTCGATACCACTGTCTTCAAATTCTAAGCGCAATGCACTGCAGATGGCTTTATCTATCCCTGTCAGCTCAAGAATTTCATCATCATAGATATAATAAACCATTTCTGTATTCTGAATAACGTCTACTATTTCAAGACTTTTACCCTTGAACTTGCCCTTTAGTTGAAGCCCTTTGATTTGATTAAAATTAGCGGCATTTAAACTGTCTTGTTCAATCACAAAAGCGTTATTGTAGATAAGTAGCGAATCCAATACTTCTTTTTCAGTGTCTATGGTAAGGTGGATCTCGTCTCCTGTCATTTGACTTTCATCTGACCATAGTATAGGGTTGCGATCTGCAATCTCTTGAGGTGTTAAATATTGTAAATCACGATCAGTGATGGGACGCCTAATGAGCTTTGCGCGTCCGGAAGTTTGATTAAAGTGAATAGAGTCTGTTTTACCACTCAAATCTTCTTTGAAAATGCGTACATCGTGAAATCCACGTATGATTCGTTGTTCAGGAGGACCAGTTGCAATAAGTGTATCTGCATGAATATAAAGGGAATCGAGTTCAACTACATTAATTGCAACCGCTCGGTGGGTTACCATAGCTGAGTCTTTTTCTTTAAATACCTGCCCGTAATTCCCTGTGATGATGGAATTATTTATAGTATCGGTTATCCGAATATTTTGGGTGGCTGACGCATATTTTTTGGTATCATTAAAATAGATGCTATCGCCAAGGATGTTACGGTTGTTGTAGTCAATAGAAGCGTTTTTCTTAAAGAAACCTTCTTTCTTTACTGTGTTATAAAAGCCTTCACGGCAACGAACCACATAATCTTCTCCTATAATCGTGGTGGCTCCGTAAAAAAAAGCGTGCTTTGTTTCGGTGTAAAAATCCATGCGTGCAGAAGTCAAGGTAAAATCAGGATTGTTGACCACTACTTTGTTTTCAAACGTGTATTTTTTGCTATCAGAAATATAAGTACCTCTTTTGCTAGTAATCGTAGTCAAGCTGTCATAAACTGTTCCATTGGCAGGGTAGTAGGCTATGTTTTTAGTTCTGTCAAAATAAAGTGTATCCGTTTCAAGCAGCATTTCCTTGTTGTCAAGCACAACCTGTTCTTTTGCAACGGCTAGGTTTATTTTGCCATCATAATTGACAGTCTTGCTTGTTAGCACCAAGCTATCCCCTTGCATGATGCGGACATTTCCAAAGGCATCAAATCTATTTTCTTTTTTATAAAAAAAGGCCTTGTCAGACCATACATCCATGCCTTGATGCACCAGATGTACCTGTTTGGTAGCACTTCGTTCTAAGATATTTGCTCCAGGAAAGTTTTCTTCATCTAGCTGAAAAGATCCCGCTTGACGTATTTCTATTTCTTTTTCCTGTGCCCATAATCCACTAGCGGACAACAGCAGTAAACAAGAAAAGAGAACAGCTCTCATGCGTATTTATTAAGACGAACGAAAGATGGTTTGATTTCTATCTGGGCCTACAGAAACAATCTTTATGGGTGTTTCTACATAAGCTTCAATAAAGGCCACATAGTCCATAAATGTTTTTGGAAGTTCCTCCTCGCTGCGCATTTTGGTCAAGTCTTCCTTCCAGCCAGGCAATGAAGTGTATTGTGGTTTTACCTCTTCTGCATTTAAGGAGTAGGGTAGGTGCTGAATGTTTTCGCCTCTGTAATCATATGAGACACAAACCTTAAGCGTATCAAAACCAGAAAGCACATCGCCTTTCATCATCATCAATTGGGTGACCCCATTTACCTCTACAGCGTATTTAAGGGCAACCAAATCAAGCCAGCCACAACGACGTGAACGACCCGTGGTAGCGCCAAACTCGTGTCCTACACGACCCATTGTTTCCCCGATTTCGTCAAATAGCTCGGTTGGAAAAGGACCGCTTCCCACTCTCGTGGTA
The DNA here is from genome assembly GCA_003447535.1 of Bacteroidota bacterium. Lineage (GTDB taxonomy): Bacteria > Bacteroidota > Bacteroidia > Chitinophagales > UBA8649 > UBA8649. The sequence continues at coordinate 2,559 of DLYY01000025.1, forward strand.
TAGGCTTTGAATATGCCGTAAACTTCCCCAATTTTATTGGGCGCAATACCCAGTCCAGTACATGCGCCTGCGGCAGTCGTATTGGATGAGGTAACAAACGGATACGTACCAAAGTCAATGTCCAAAAGGGAACCTTGTGCGCCTTCAGCTAAAATGTGCTTGCCTTCTTTTTGGGCTACACTTAGGAATTGTTCGCTGTCAACAAACGAAATGTTGCTTTTCAAAAAAGCTATGGCTTCAAAAAACGCCTTATCAAGTGAGTCCATGTCATACTCAAGATTAACGTTCATGTTAGCAACCATCGCCAAATGTTTATCGCGAAGTGCTTGATACCTTGTCTTCCAGCTTGCTAATTCAATATCGCCAACTCTAATCCCATTACGACCTGTTTTGTCCATATACGTTGGACCGATACCTTTGAGTGTAGATCCAATTTTTGCTTTTCCTTTTGCCAGCTCTGAAGCGGCATCGAGAAGCCGGTGTGTTGGAAGAATTAGGTGCGCTTTTCTAGAAACCAATAGTGACCTATTGATATCAATATCAAAAGGAGCAAGGTTGTCTAATTCTTGCTTAAAAATCACGGGGTCAATCACCACGCCGTTTCCAACCAAGTTGGTGGCATCGGGGTGAAAGATTCCCGAGGGTATGGTGTGTAATACGTGTTTAATTCCGTCAAATTCTAGGGTGTGGCCTGCATTGGGTCCGCCTTGGAATCGAGCAATAATGTCGTACTTTTTTGTAAGTACATCAACAATTTTACCTTTTCCCTCATCGCCCCATTGTAGGCCTAATAGTACATCTACCGACATTTATTTACTTTTATTTGTTTGATTGACATTTTTCACAAAAACCATAAAGGTTTAGAGAATGATTAGAAACTTTAAATTTCAAAAGTTCTTCAACTGTGTTCTTAATATTTTGAATTCTGGGATCACAAAAT
>DLYY01000230.1 GCA_003447535.1 Bacteroidota bacterium
TCATTGAACACCCCATTTTTCGATAACAACGACCCGGCCTTTTAGACTAGCCATAGTCACCTCGTCTCCGAAGAGATGCTCACCAAGCTCAAAGTCTGAAAGCTTAAAATCAGGAAGCTCTGCCCCTTCTACGGACGTATTCAACATCGCCAATCCAAGGACTAGGAAGCTAGGTCTAAGAATCTTTTTCATCACGTTTTAATTATTGAATTTTAGCTTATTGAAGGCTGCCATTGGCAGCAGCTTCATATAAGCGAAAAGACGACCAAAATTGTGTCACCGAATTCAGTAATTAAGAAACATCTCTGGAGCTTCCAGGCAAGGCTAAAAATGATGGCTGAAACCTCCATGGACATGAGAGAGAAAAGAGACAGTTATATAAGAATGGTATCCAAGTCTCGGATTAAGCCTTCTTTCAGAAGCGCCAGATTGAATCATCCCTCCCAAACAGGAGGTATTTTAGAGGTGCGCCCGAATATAGTTCCTAGGTCCCAGTTGCCAGACTGACCAAATACTTCGCACCCCGATCTGAGGTATTTCAGCGCTGCATTTTTCTTCAGAAATAGAGACGGTGATCAGAGAACAACCCGATAGAATATGGCGCTCGAATATAAAATAGATGAAAAATTGAATCCAAAATCATAAAATGAGCTATTGTCGCGTATTCCCTGGGAGGGAATTGATCCGAACTAATTCTATGAAAACAATATTACTGTCTGTAACTGCTCTTCTTATGTCGGGCTCACTTTTAATTGGGGCTCCTAAAAAAGACATCGTCGACACCGCCGCGGAAGCCGGCAGTTTCAAGACACTTATCAGTGCAGTCAAGACTGCTGCTCTTGTTGACACGCTTAAGGGTGAAGGCCCCTTTACCGTTTTCGCTCCGACCGACGAAGCTTTCGAAAAGTTCTGGCCCGGGACTCTGAAGAACCTTCTTAAGCCTGAAAACAAAGATAAACTTCAAATGTTGCTCACTTACCACGTGATCTCAGGAAAAGTGAAAGTGAGAAAAGCCAAGAAATTGGAAACAGCGGTGCCTGTTAGTGGTGGATCCCTGAAGTTTTCCGCCAAGAATAAGGAATTATATGTGAATTACGCAAAGGTTGTAAAAACGAATATCAAAGCATCCAACGGGATCATCCACGTGATCGACGCTGTCCTCGTTCCCAATACGATGAAAAATTCCAAGTGAATCCCTACCCCCTTATACTGGAACACGATTTACCTCTCCCCTTTCCGGAACCAAGGATCGTTCATAGTGGCATCGAGATTCGGCTTAGGCCGATTCCAACCAGGATACTTTTTTACACACTTTAATCATAACGTTAACACCATCTAAGCAAAAATTTAGAGAGCAGATTCGGCACGAGGCAACACGGCTCGGCCGATTGATTATGAGCAAAAAAATGCCACGAACTTTCTATTTTAGCAAAGCTCGTTTATAAGGGAGAATCCACTTTCCCTACTATTACATAGCCTGAAGTTTCTAAAATTTCACTTTGATTGAGCTTTTTTAAACAACTCAATTTCGGCGTTCATGTGTGCAGGATCATAATAAGAGAGCATCTCGATCACTTGCCCATCTTTGGTTCGAAAATCCATATGCATTCGAAACGAAACTTTCTTTCCGGAAACACGCCCGATTCCCGTGAAGGTTCCCCATGCATTGCTCCATATGGTTTGCTTTTCAGAATTAACCTCCCCCATCGTTTTTCCGTCACTCGCTAAAGCTTCTGGCGAAAAATAGTTTGTGTGAACATGAAGATTCTTCATCTTGATATCCTTAAATAGTTCATTGTGAATCATCTGTAGTCGCTTGAGGTAATTCTCTTTACCCTCAATTTTAAGATCGTTAATGAATACCGTCAGATCTTTAGCATAAAATCCATTAACAAAAGAAAGGTCCAAAGAGGGAGCAAAGTATTTTCGCACTTTCATTGAAACCTCGTCTTTTGTTCTTAGAAAGGATTTCTCCTTCTGCCCAAAGGAAACCAGTGTGCAAAACATGGTGATTGTAATTATAATAATTCTTCTTTTCATAATATGTTCTTAGATAGATTGCTAACTGACTCCTTCTCAATCTATTAGAATCCCACAAGGAGACCACGAGACCAATTAAGAGAGACAGCCTTACCCCTTTATGCGTGCTAGAGGCCGGATGTGTGTCACTGATATCCAAAAATTTATTGAAAAAACTTTACCCTTCTTCACATATGAGCAGAAAGAGTTAGGTCCTACTGAGATAAAAAATATTCATACCGTTGTTCATCACGACACTTTCTAGGCTCGCTTGTAAGGAGAAACCCACAGCCAAAAATGGCCCTGATGGGAATTGACACACACGCTTCTCTTCTGGAAGACATGTTTAATCTAGTGGTAGAGCTAGGCTCTTTACTCAAGACTTTAGATGACGCAGCTTCTGCCAAGCCTAAGATCAAGAAGATCAGAAAGGATGACTGGAATCAACGGATCCATGGAGGAGATCGGAAGCGCGAATGGAGAGATTGGTAGCCAATCCAGAAGTCCGTAAAATCATTTCTTAGAGTATCGACGGTTTGGGTAGATAGAATTATAATAACCTCATTGCGTCTAGTTTGAACTCCCTCCGCCACCGCTATTCCACAAAAACTCTGAAAAACTGGGCTTCCCCACTGGATGTCGGTTTTGCGGTGAACCGGACCTCACCGCCACTCCCTTGGAACAGTTCAACTGCTTTCCATGCCTGGAGATCACCTGTAGCTTCCACGGTGTAACTTCGGCCGACCGTAGTGTTAAAACTAAAACCAAAAGGCTCCCTAGTGACATCGAACACTTGGAGTGATTTTTCGACAACCTCCACGGCATTTAGTTCCACCAATTCGGGGTTGCCATACATTCCACCGAGTTCCAGCAGCATGGTCCCTCTCACGAGATACTCGTTCTGGTCATCAAGATTCCACACCCGATAGCTGACCTCCTCCGCACCATTGAGATTCACGTTTAATGTCACGTAACTGTTTCCGTTTTCCAAAACGACATTTTGTATCCCTCTGAGTTCGCTTCCAAAAAACACTCCAACAACACCACCCTTAGCCACCGGCTTTCCTTGAATGGATACTTTCGCCAAGACTGTTGCTCCTAGGTTTGGAGACACGACAACTTCCCCCCATTCCGGGCCTGCTTTCTCCTCCGGCGAATGATTTATCCCACTCTTAACCAACGCGAAGCTCGGTCCACCATCACCCACCTCCCACGTTCCGTCCTGGGTCACATTCAACCAGTAACCCAACCCAGGCGCCATCGTCGACAACGTGTTTAGGAAGGAGGGATTGCTAGGATCATAGGAACTCTCCAGACTCTTCATCTGAACAACCGTGCTCCCCAGACTTGTCAGTTCACTAGCTACACCCTCTCCGTTTAACCTCGGATAACCAACCAAATTCCAACCGCTCTTCACATTGATCGATGCTCCTGATGGCACAGGACCTTCCACATCCAAGTAAACGTCCTCGCTTACCTTTAACCAGTAACCATCTTTCACACTCAAAGTAGACAAATTATTCAGGAAGGAAAAGTTGGCAGGTATAGTCGGATCATAGGTCTGGATTAGATTCTTAATCTGCAAAAGCTTATCCTGAATGGGAGCTAACACAGTCGCCGTTGCCATATCATCGGCCTCCACATAGAAGGACACCAGATTCCAACCCTCTTTCAGCGTCAAGTTGCTGCTAGGAAATTGCTTTTG
>DLYY01000072.1 GCA_003447535.1 Bacteroidota bacterium
ACACCTTGTTACCAAGGCCTCATAAAGATAGAGATTTGTTGCGGAAATCTCTATGCTTCGTTGCCGATATTATTGAATAGAAAAATTCTGACTGGCTGTGGCATACATCCCACCTAACTTTTCACCAGTTTTTCCTTGAAGTTCAAGATTTAAAACATAGTCACCTGCTGGTAAACCGGTCATCACGTAGGGCATCCACTCAGAAAGTCGAGCCGTTGACTCACCATTGATTTTAACCACAACCTCATAACCTGATTTTGGCATATTCGCATTGATAACAAAGAAATCCAATAGAACGGACTCTGTATCTTGTCCCTCATAGGCTCCTTTAGGTCTGCTTGCAAACAACATTGGACTCGTTGGATTGATATCCGATCGATTTGCCGGTATGTAAAGGTAATGCGCTGCCTCATGCTTGAGCGAAAGATGATAAGAGCGAGATAAAAAAGCTAAAAAAACCTTGGACGTTAGATCGCCTTCTACCGTAATGGTATTCGTGTAGTGTGCTTCATACGGCTTGTCTTCTACGATGAGATGGATATGTTGCCCTCCTGTAGAGTTGGCAAGATGCATAGAATCACTGTGCTGCGAAGGCATACCCAATGTGTAGCTTTCTACGTTGAAGACCAAAGTCGTCGTTGCATTCCCTGCTGTATCAAGTGATACCATCATAGTATCTAACGACAGAGATGCCGCATCAAGGCTGGAATCATGGTCCATTACCCATGGCTGAATATCGATATCTAATGGCAACTCTTCACCTGTTGGGGGAAGGTTATCATAGGTTGGTTTCCGCGCTTCTTCGAAAGCACATGACGTTAATACGAGCCCCAAAATCAAGGCATTGATAAAAGAGAGAAGGACTGATTTTTTCATAGTTATCATTTCAATGACAAATTTAGAGAATTAAAGAAGATACCCCAAGGATTCATAGGATAACATAACACATCACTATACATCATCGATTAAAATGAATAATCGACGTAAAAACCATAATTTAGGGTCACACGCCAAAACTATGAGATTTCTTGTCCTACTGAGCCTAATAACCTGCCTCGCCTTTAATGCGATCTACGCTCAACAAGCTACGGTTAAAGGGAAAGTAATTGATGAAAACGAGGAGGGCTTACCCTTCGCCTATGTGATATCAGAATCTGGCCCCGCCACGACTACAGATGTAGATGGTTACTATTCAATATCGCTCGATGCCGGAGACCACGTTATAACCTTTTCCTACGTGGGATATTCTTCCCAAAAGCGGAGTTTTTCGATTAATGCAGGTCAGAACCTATCACTCGATATCAACATGACCGAAGATCTAGAACGACTGAATGTGACGATTATCAGTGCGAGTCGTTATGAAAAAAATATTGCCGAAGAAACAGTTTCAGTCAATGTAATCGACAAGGATTTCTTAGAAAATACCAATAGCCGTGATATTGGTGAGGCAATCAATCAAACGGCAGGTGTCCAAGTACAAGACGGTCAGATTTCCATACGCAGCGGGTCGTCTTGGTCCTATGGCGTAGGTAGTCGTACTGCTCTGTTACAAGATGGAATTGGTCTTCAAACAGCTGATTTGGGAGAATCGATGTTAAAGTTTGCGGCCATAGAAACGGTAGACCAGGTTGAGATTATCAAAGGTGCCTCATCAGTAATATATGGATCATCTGCGCTTAATGGTGTAGTAAATCTTGTTACTAAATGGCCTAAGAAAAATGATCAGTACACTGACATCATTCCCTATTATGGATTTTATGGAGCCCCTCCCCGTGCTGAGCTTAATTGGTGGAAAGGTGAAGTCGGTGGTCGACAACCCGGACTTTTTGGAGTCTTTGTTAGCCACTACCGCGGAGGAAACAGCTTTAAGCGAGAGAAGCTCAAGAACTTCAGTATGGTTACTGGAGCCAACTTTGATGTGGTTAATAGCTTCCTACAAGGAGCTGATGAGTTTCGTATTCGTGGAAACTTTAAAACCCGGTATGTCCTTGTGAGAAATAAGAATATTGATGTAGGACTCAATGGAAACTTTCAATATGAAAACCTTGGTCAGTTCTTTCTTTCCCAAGACCTGGACTCGAACGCCTATCGCATTGCGCAGGGTGCTACGAATCGTTACGCAAGAACTATTCTAGACCCTCATTTCAGTTGGCGAAATGACAAAGGACACAGTGTTGATGTCGACGGGCGCTATATGAATAATTGGCGTCGTGGAAATGGTAATGACATCAACTCAAACTCGCATGCCTTTAATCTACAGACGCAATACCAATGGAATTTCAAGAATCGTTTTATCATGACTACGGGAATGCCCATAGGGACCTCGTTTTCTGAAAGCAGTATCTATGCGAATCGTCGGATTACGTTAAATGCTGCAGTTTTTAATCAGTTGGAGTTTAAAGTCGATAAGCTGTCGCTTGTAGGAGGAGTACGCTATGAAATCATGAAGGTCGACGAATTCCTTGAAACATCCATTCCTATTTTTCGCTCAGGCCTTAATTACCAACTTGGTAAGGCAACCCACTTAAGAATGTCATGGGGGCAGGCCTACCGACTTCCTTCTGTTGGAGAACGTTTTGTTACAGGGGACATATTTCAAGGTTTCTACCTCTTCCCTAACCCAGAACTCAACACCGAAAGGGGGTGGAGTTCAGAAATTGCCATCAAACAAGGCTTCAAACTAGGTGACAACTTCCGTGGTTACGTCGACTTTGCCACCTTCCTGAATGAATTTGATGAATATGTCGAGTATGTCCCGGGCATCTATGAAAATGTTAATCCAGAAACCGGAGATACACTTTACGTTGGGGAAGGCCCCGTGGTTTTCGGTATTCGTCCACAAAACACGGATGATGCTCGAATTTGGGGCTATGAGCTTACCATGGCCGGTGAAGGAGATATCACTCCTTGGCTTAACTTAAGAGGATCGGTGGGCTATGCCTACACCTATCCAGGGAACTTGGAACAGGATACAACCTTACGTAACATTGGCACCTTTTTCAAAAAGGCATTTCAAAATCATTTCCGTCGTATAGACGCTTTTGCCTATGACCCGGATGCCGCAGGACTTCTCTTTTACCGCTCACGACACATTATTCGAAATCAAGTAGAAGTCAAGTTATATAACAAATTCACTTTAGGTTTTGCGGCAAATTATACAAGTTTCCCTGAAAAAATTCCAGAACTGTTTATCACGGCGCTCAATCTTCTTGACAATGATCAGCAAACCTTTCTGCAATACATAGAGCAGCATCAGAGAGGGGATTGGATTTTATTCCTTCGCTCCTTCTATCAAGTCAATGATTTCGTTCGAATTGGTTTACTCGTTAACAACCTTACTAATAGAGAAATTCTCGATCGCCCTGGAAAAATCACGGCACCTCGAAACTTCACCTTCCAAATGAAGTTCAGTTTCTAGAGGACCTTACAACATAACTTGGCCTTGATTTTGTTTATCCCATCAATATATTATTCTTTATGTACAGACTTTCCATCTTAATCTTACTCCTTAGTACGAGTTTCGCTAATGCGCAATACATTGACATTTGGACAGCAGAAGAACAAGACTTCTCTGACTACTCCAAATCACAACCATACTTCCTTGCTGAAGCCTTCCTCGACGCGAGGGGGGAATACACCCGTTATGTAGATCCACATATTGGTACCTCAGGACACGGGCACACCTTCCCAGGTGCTACTCTACCTTTTGGTATGGTGCAAATCAGTCCAGACAATGGCGTGTATGGATGGGATTGGTGTTCCGGCTATCACTACAGCCGGCCTGATATCGTCTACTTTTCTCACAAACACCTTAGTGGAACAGGAGCAACTGACCTAGGCGACATCGGTATGATTCCATATACTGGGAAGTATGCTTTTCGGCACACCTATGACCATGCTAACGAATATGCACGACCAGGGTATTATGCAGTAGAACTTGACAATGGTATTCTATGTGAGTTTACCGTGACGGCTCATGGAGCAATTCATCGATATACCTTTCCAGAAGGTAGTAAGGACAAAAAACTTCGAATCGACTTACTACACGATGTGACCAACCACAAGGATGAGGAGACCTTCTTTTCATTTATTGATGACAACACTCTCGGTGGGTACAAACACAGTAATGGTTGGGCACCAAACCAACGCGTTTACTTTCACATGACATCAAGCCATACGATGAATATTTCAAAAAAGGACCGTAAGAGTGCCAAAAAGACGGTAGATATAGAATTTAAAGGAGAAGGAAATGTGGTGGAATTACGCGTTGCGCTCGGATCAACCTCGGTTGATGCCGCTGCGCAAAATGGTCAAAGTGACCAATTGGAAAAAGCCTTTGAGCAACATTTTAAAACAGCTAATATTCTTTGGGAAAAACGCTTAGGTCGTATTCAAGCTGACTTTCCAACGAAAGAGCAAAAAATCACCTTCTATACAGCGCTTTATCACAGCATGATTGCACCGGCATTAAACTCCGATGTCGATGGTCGATATACTGAGCCAGATGGCTCAATCACTCAAATGCCTGATGGTCTTCAGCGATACTCAACCTTTTCATTGTGGGACACCTACCGTGCGGCTCATAGCTTATTCTTTTTCACGGCGCCTGATGTCATCGACGATTTTATTGCTTCCATGTTAGCCCACTACAATTTCCGTGGACAGCTGCCTATTTGGGAGTTAGAATCAAACGAAACCTTTTGCATGATTGGAAACCACGCAGTACCTGTCTTAGCCGAGGCCTACATGAAACGAATGACATCCTATGAGTTAGATAATGTGAATTGGAATGATGTTTTAGAGGCCTGTGATGTTTCATCTAAAAAAGATTTCAGAGGAATGGCATCGTATATGTCAAGGGGTTATGTAAGCACAGAAGCTGATGGAGAATCCGTATCGAAAACCTTGGAGTACTGTTATGATGACCACGCCTTAAGTTTATTAGCCAATGGACTCGGAAGAGATGATCTCTTTGATGAATACCTAGATCGCTCGATGAATTACAAGAATCTCTTTGACCCGAACACAGGGCTAATGCGTCCAAAAAATGATGACGGAGAGTTTTTAAAAGACTTTGATCCTTTTGCCCATGATGTTAACGGAGTCAGACATTATACCGAAGGAAATGCTTGGCAATATAATTGGCATGTAATGCATGATCCCAAAGGTTTGGTCGGTCTCTACGAAAACCAAGAAGCCTTTGAAATCAAATTGGATTCTCTTTTCGCTATTGACATCCATATTGATGATGAGCACAAACTGGTGGATGTCACTGGATTAATTGGCCAATATGCTCATGGCAATGAACCTTCGCACCACATTACCTATCTCTATAATTACACCGACAATCCTTGGAAGGGGCAGCAACGTATTCGTGAGACGTGCAATACCTATTACCGTCACACACCCGATGGCCTATCTGGAAATGAAGATTGCGGACAAATGTCGGCATGGTATGTCTTTTCGACAATGGGTTTATACCCCATGGACCCTGCTAGCGCCTACTATGAAATTGGAAGCCCTCTAGTAGAAAACGCTTCCATCTCGCTTCCCAATGGAAACACATTTAGTATTGTAGCGAAAGGCCAAAATAAAGACCACTATCGTGTGAAGCAAGTATTGCTCAATGGAAAACTGCTTGAGGGCCATCGCATAAGCCATCAACAAATCCTTGACGGAGGAACTTTAGAATTTATCATGGCAAATTAAACCATTATGTCGAACCGAAACGCTTTTATCCTAGTTGTAAGCCTCTTTTTTATGTGGGGCTTTATAACCGTCATTGTTGACGCCTTTATTCCAAGGCTCAAGGAGGTCTTTGAACTTGATTATCTACAAGCCGGCCTAGTTCAGTTTGCTTGGTTTACCGCCTATGGCCTGTTGGGTATACCTGGAGGACTTTTAATTAAAAAGATTGGCTATCAGAAAGGGATTATAGTAGCCTTGAGCATTTGTGCCTTCGGATGTCTGCTGTTTTGGCCTGCAGCTCATTTTAGAGTCTTTGGTTTTTTCTTATCAGCCCTTTTTGTTTTAGCCGGAGGAATCACCGTACTGCAAGTTGCCGCAAACCCCTATATCGCTGTACTTGGAGATGCTCGATTAGCTTCAAGTCGACTCAACCTAGCCCAAGCAATCAATTCCTTTGGTACGACCATTGCCCCCATTTTTGCAGCCACCTATCTGCTAAGCGATACAATTCTCTCTCAAGATGAGCAGAAGGCACTTAGTGAGACTAAGCTTGAGGCCTATAAAATGGCTGAAGCAAGTGCAGTAAAAGGACCATTTCTTGCCTTAGCCGCAGTATTTGGAATCATTGCCCTCTTCTTTTTGATTCAGCGTCTGCCTAAAATCATCAATCCTGAAAGCAAAGGGAGTTATGCAGAAGTGTTTAAAAACACCAAACTAAAAGTTGGTGCCTTGTTGATATTCCTCTATGTAGGAACTGAGGTTGCTCTAGGAAGTTTTATTGTGAGCTATGGTTTAAGCCTTGAAATTGATAGTGTAATTGCCGCATCACCTCTCCTCAATAAACTCAGTCTTTTTGCCGCAAGCCTTTCCGGTAAATCCTTGACAGAAATGGATCCAAAGGCGATTATTGGAGCGCTTGTTACCTTGTATTGGGGTGGCGCTATGATCGGAAGATTTATTGGGTCCTATCTGACCGCTCAATTCCCACCACATAAAATCCTTGCCCTTTTTGCTGGAATTGCGGCTGCCTTAGTAGCTACGACGATTTCAGCTTCAGGAATTACCTCAATACTCTTTTTACTATCTATTGGGTTATTTAATAGCATTATGTTCCCAACGATTTTCACGTTGGCCATTGATGACCTAGGAGACCAAAAACCGCAAGGTAGCGGAATACTGGTTACGGCGATTTGTGGAGGAGCCTTTATACCCCCTGCCGTTGGAGCAATTGCCGATGTAACTTCTTTTCCTGTTGCCTTTGTTTTGCCTTTAATTTGCTACGTGATGATAGCAGGATTAGCTAACCACTATCTAGGCCAAACATCAAACTAAAACAACATCATGGCTAAAGACTTAACCGTTTTAACCTTAGACGCAGGGGGAACAAATTTTGATTTTTCGGCCTTACATAAAGGCAAAGAGATGATGGAATCCATTCGGTTTCCATCCTATGGTTCCGACTTAGATCGAAGTATAGCCACCATTATCAAAGGCTTTCGCGA
>DLYY01000133.1 GCA_003447535.1 Bacteroidota bacterium
ATCCATTGTTGATTTGGGATCGGGATATGGCAGTTTATGCCATTGGCTGCAACAAAAGGGCTACCATAATGTACACGCTGTAGATACCAGTCCAGAACAAGTTCAACGAGCTGAGGAGCTTGGCATATCTGTTGAATTATGTGATGTAAATTCCACTTTAAACAGAAAGGAAACCTATGACATTATTTTTGCCATCGATTTTATCGAACACTTCGATAAAGAAGACCTCGTAGTACTTATTAAGAAAATGATCGGTCGACTTAATCCAAACGGCAAGCTTATTCTAAGAACACCTAACGTTGATGCTCCGATTGGTAGCTTTTATGCCTACGGTGACTTCACCCATGGTGTGATCTTGAACAAACACTCCGCAATTCAGCTTCTTTTGGCTTGTGGTGCCCATCGAGTAACCATCCACCCTTCCTCTCTGCGCGTAAAGGGCGCAATCAAAAATACATTTAGAAAGCTTATGTGGCTTGTAGTGAAGGCCACAATGAAGCTGTCATTGTCTGCCAGTGGCAGAAGAGTATCTGCTGTTTCCTACACTCCTAATCTCATTATCGAAGCTTTCAAAAAAGACTAGTTTCTTTTAAAATTCTACTTAGGCGCGGAGATCAAAATCTCCTCGAGCAAAACCATGTCGTCCTCTAATACATCGAGATGGGTGACTAATCGAATAGTTTGAGGACCAAAAGGAACGGCTAAAAGCCCTTTATCCTTCCAATGTTTAAGTACAATGTCTACTGAGTTAGTTCCTACAACATCTGCTAACACAATGTTGGTAGACACTGGACTTACCGATTCAATATAAGCTTGATTGGATAATATGGATTGAATGCGCTTGGCCTTGTCATGATCTTCCTTTAACCGGTCAATATGGTGCTCTAAGGCATAGAGCCCAGCAGCGCCTAGATAGCCCACTTGTCGCATTCCCCCACCAAGGGCCTTACGTATCTTACGAGCATATTTTATAAAAGCTTTACTGCCTAGTAGTACCGATCCAATAGGGCTGCCCAAGCCTTTTGAAAGACAGACTGAGATGCTATCGAAGGTGCCATGGAGTATTTCTGGAGACGAATTCGTAGCCGCTAGGGCATTAAAGATTCGGGCACCGTCAAGATGAAGCGCTAAACCATATTCATTACATACTGCGCGGATTCTTTCAAATTCGTCATATTCATAGCAGGTTCCACCTCCTTTATTACAGGTGTTTTCTAATACCACTAATCGCGAAATAGGAAGCCAATCATTATCGGGCTGAATCGAGGCTCGAACTTGTTCAGCCGTTACTCGTCCACGATCACCTTGAATAAGTTTGATAGAACACCCCGAGTTAAATGCATAACCACCTGTCTCGTAATAATAGATATGACTTAGGTGGTCACAAATTACCTCGTCCATAGGCCGAGTATGTGCCTTGATCGCAATTTGATTGCACATAGTGCCACTCGGACAAAACAAGCCTTCCTCCATGCCGAAAAGACCTGCACACTCTGCTTCCAGCGCTTTAATGGTATGGTCCTCATGAAAAACATCATCACCAACTGGTGCCTTCATCATAGCTTCCAGCATAGCAGATGTGGGACGCGTAACGGTGTCTGATCGTAAATCTAGCATAATAAATATCTACTCTAACAACAATAGCCCGAAGCCATAAGTTGCTAGATAACAAACTGTGAGGATGAACAAAGCACAATGTCTTTACATGTGGTTAAAGTGTGATTTACCCCCCCATTAATAGGTAAGCCCACCAAAGCGCATCACCTACAGCACAGATCCCAAACCAACGAATAGCGCTGTTTTTGCGCAACACTGGCACAAAGAATACAGCCGCAGCGTAGGCAAGAGAAGCAACAATCCCAAACAAAAGGGCAGTCGTAGCATTGAGATCCCATGACAAGAAGTCAAGAACAGCTAAACCCATAACCATAAACATGATAAGCACCAATACAAGGAACATCACGATACCAAGGGCAAAATTACCAAGTCCTTTTGCAGCCTTTTTTCCAATAGAGTCAGACATATTAAATTGTTTTAATTCCTTTTAAATATAGCGATTCACCTCGAAAAAAGGTAACTAAAGAAGCACCAACAAGCACCCCATTAGGACCATAACAATGAGAAAGAAGTCACGCCAATGCAGACGTTCATTAAACCGCGTCCGCCCAATGATGATAACAGCCCCTTCAAACAGGAGGGCAATCAAAACATTAAACATTACGGGCATAGCTGCCAAGGTGAGGTTACTTAGGTAACTCGCTGGAGCAACCAAACCTCCAATAAGCATGCATCCCAAAAATACCTTTCGGTCAGAAACCATAGGCCAACATTTACCGAGAGTAAATACCATGATTATGGAAGCACATAACAAAACACATAGTTCTAAAAAGAGTGTAAAGTGCATTACACCAAAATGTTGAATAGGAAAAAGACAAAGAGGAAATGAGATTCCCCATATCAGGCTAAACATGATAATGAGAAAGAGCTCCTTTGATTGAGAAACAAGAGGAATATTACGTTTTTCAGTCGCCCTGGCATCGCTTGGTTTCATTGCTTGACCATCAGATTTAGAAGACCTAGGCCATTGGTAAACCGTTAGGCCGAAAGTTAGTAACCCAAAAGATATAAGGTGAAAGATATTAAGCGCTTGGCCAAGATAAACCAAAGCGAAAACCG
>DLYY01000160.1:0-4207 GCA_003447535.1 Bacteroidota bacterium
TTGCGTCCATTCCTGAAGCAAAGCTGTGAATGCCAGAGGCACCAGCGGAGGTCGAAGGTGAGGATGAGTAACTTAAATCAATGGCTTCTGAACCAATATTACCGAAGTATGCAGGATCTCTACCACTAATTCTATATCCTGTATTTCCTGCTTCAGTAATTTCTTCGAGCCCTGAAATTGATGAAGAGCCTCCGGACAGTAATGTCCAAGCTGTTCCATCATAGAAATAAAAGCCCGATGCACCATCAATTTGAAAAATCAAAAGTCCAGTTGCCGGTGATTCAATTGAATCACGTTGTACGCCAGACATCCGAGGAATAAGTATACCTCCATCTGTGCCTGATATATCAAGTTTTGCTGAGCTATCTGGCGATGTGGTCCCAATACCAATGTTTTGGGCTTGGAGAGTACATGGTATTAAAAGGATAAAAACGATTGTTTTCAAAAAAGAATTCATATATGCTTGATATTTATGAGAGTTCGCTAAGCTACAACATCTTCATAGACCAAAATGTATGGCATAATTTAATCACTACTCATATGAATCAAAAAGAGAAAGGCAGATTTGGTGATAGGCATTGCGATTTAACCGTAATAGGAGACCTAAGTCATGTAGATATATTCGCGGATAAGTTAAAATCATGTTTTTTAACTAATGATGAGATTGATCTTTGGAATAAAGGCCACGATTTTAAGGATCCATGGCCAAAGAAGATTGTTACTTTAAAAAAAGAATAATAATCGATTACAAATCCGACTCCTCCACCGCTTCCTCATTTCCCTCTCCTTTCGGATTGAGCCCATATCTGTTGATGCCTCGTTTACTATCGCCAAAAAGCATCCAAAGGCTGTAAAATGGAATGATTTGATACCATCCGCTATTCCCCCTATCGTGGCAACGTTTACTTCCTTGAGCAAGAATGAACCAATATGCCGGAATCATTGATAACAGCTGTATGAAAAAATACTGTTCTTCGTTAGCTAATCCCGTACTAATGGAGAGGTAAGCATAATAGATTAATATACTAAGCCCAAACTCTAATCTTCTTATCCTTCCTTCGAAGGAAAATGGCCTTCTGAACATTATAAATCCTTTTGATCAAATTTAGTAAATGGTAAACATTGTATGCTTGTATACATCTGTTGATTTCCTTTTGTATTTCGTGTCCTTTCATATAGTAGCTTCACAATGTATTCAAGCTTAGTAAACCTCCAATGGAAAACAATCAATTACAATCATTAGCTACTCAGACACGCCGAGATATACTTCGTATGGTCCATGCCGTTAACTCAGGCCACCCAGGTGGATCTATGGGGTGTTCTGATTTTTTTGTTCTCCTCTACCACGAAATTCTTCAGCTAAAAGAGGGTTTTTCGATGGATGGAGTAAATGAGGATGTATTCTTTTTATCCAATGGACATATCAGTCCCGTTTGGTATAGTGTGCTTGCACGCCGAGGATTCTTTCCTCTTGAAGAGCTTAAAACTTTTCGAAAATTAGATACACGACTGCAAGGGCATCCCACAACACATGAGGGGCTGCCAGGGATTAGAGTTGCATCAGGTTCTCTAGGACAAGGATTGTCTGTGGGCATCGGTTCTGCGTTGACCAAAAAGCTCAATGGAGATAAGCATTTGGTTTACACATTGCACGGTGATGGCGAATTACAAGAAGGGCAGATTTGGGAGGCAGTAATGTTTGCTGCGCATTATAAGGTGGACAATCTTATTGCTACCGTAGACTTTAATGGCCAACAAATTGATGGAGGTCTAGAAGATGTTATGAGTCTAGGTGATCTGGCTGGGAAATGGAAGTCTTTCGGATGGCTCGTTCTCGAAATGAATGGCCATGATTTCGATGATATGCGATCAATCCTTGAAGAGGCGAAGATGCTCACAGGTCAAGGAAAACCTATTGTTATCTTAATGACAACTGATATGGGCCATGGCGTTGACTTTATGTCGGGTACTCATGAATGGCATGGGAAGGCACCAAATGACGACCAATTAGAAGTGGCTTTAGGTCAGCTTGAAGAGACTTTGGGGGATTACTAAGGGAGTGGATATTTTTTGCTCATTAGCATGAGCGAGAGACCTGATTTATCCTTACTTGGGAGGTATCCACCCCCACCCATCCTCCCATCAAGCTAACATTTATCTTTTATCATTACTTATGAAAATGAGTATCCAGCTAATCGTACTAATCGGCTAGAATCAAATTTCTCAACATCCTCATTTTCAGATAACTATTCATCATTTAGTATATTTAAAACATGATGAATCAAAGTCCTTATTCTCCAAAGAACAAGGTGCGTGTAGTTACAGCTGCATCCCTTTTTGACGGGCATGACGCAGCCATTAACATTATGCGGCGCATAATTCAATCAACAGGTTGCGAAGTTATTCATCTAGGTCACGATCGAAGTGTAGAGGAGGTGGTGAATGCGGCGATTAATGAAGATGCCCAAGCCATTGCTATGACTTCCTATCAGGGTGGACACAATGAGTACTTCCGTTACATGTATGATTTATTAAAGGAAAAAGGTGCCGAGCACATCAAAATATTTGGTGGAGGTGGAGGTGTAATTCTTCCTGAGGAAATCAAAGATTTGATGGATTATGGTATCACTCGGATATACTCTCCCGATGATGGTCGGGCAATGGGATTACAAGGCATGATTAATGACTTAGTGTCTTCTGCGGATTTCTCTACTGGAGAAAACATTACAGACGGTATGTGGTCGGTGAGCAAGAATGATCCATCGTCCTTAGCGCAGGTACTTAGTGCAGTTGAAAATTTTAACGATAAGTATGCTGCTGAAATAGAGGGTCTAGAGCAAAATGCAGTCAAGTTAGATACACCTGTTTTAGGTATAACGGGTACAGGAGGGGCAGGTAAAAGCTCCCTCGTCGATGAATTTGTTCGTCGTTTTCTACTTGACCAGAAGGATAAACATATTGCTATTGTTTCTGTGGATCCTTCCAAACGCAAAACAGGGGGTGCTTTACTTGGTGACCGAATTCGGATGAATGCTATCAATCACCCGAGAGTATTCATGCGCTCTCTGGCAACTCGCCAGGCAAATCTTGCCCTATCAAAGCACATCAATCAGATTGTTCAAGTGCTTAAGGTTGCTGGGTATGACCTCATTTTACTCGAAACCTCAGGGATTGGTCAAAGTGATACAGAAATCGCTGATCACAGTGACCTCTCGATGTATGTGATGACGCCGGAATATGGTGCAGCAACACAGCTTGAGAAAATTGATATGTTGGACTTTGCGGACGTCGTAGCACTTAACAAGTTTGATAAGCGGGGAGCTCTAGATGCTCTTAGGGATGTAAAAAAGCAGGTTCAACGCAATCGAGGTTTATGGCATGATGATGTGGATTCTATGCCTGTTCATGGCACTATCGCTTCGCAGTTTAATGATCCAGGTACCAATGCGTTCTATCTCGCGGTAATGCATCGAGTATCCCAACTAGAGGGGTGTAAGTCATTGAAGCCCTCTTCTCTTTGGAATACTGATTTGTCTGAAAAGATTCATATTATTCCACCCAAACGAGTTCGATACTTGTCAGAGATATCGGAAAACAACTCACGCTACGAAGAACGTGTCCATCATCAAGTAACAATTGCCTCCAAACTTGGTCAATGGACAGCCTTGCGCAGTGACTTAGCAGAAAGTGGTATGTTGGAAGAGGCTAATACACGCATTGAGGCGTTGAAAAAAGACTTAGATGATCACCTTCTAGATGACATTCATGCTTGGGATGCCATGATGAATGAGTATTCAGCTTCTGAATACAGTTTTCAAGTGCGGGATAAGACGATTTCAATCAAGACCCATACTACTTCTCTTTCTCATCAGGAGATTCCAAAGATTGCTTTGCCTAAATACACAGATTGGGGTGACCGCCTTCGTTGGCTAATGCGCGAAAATGTTCCAGGTAAATTCCCATATACAGCCGGGATTTATCCCTTTAAGCGCCAAGGAGAAGACCCTACAAGAATGTTCGCTGGAGAAGGAGGACCAGAAAGAACAAACCGCAGATTTCATTACTTGAGTGCGGATATGCCTGCTAAGCGACTATCGACGGCATTTGATTCGGTTACCTTGTACGGAAGAGATCCTGGTTTACGTCCTGACATCTATGGTAAAATTGGTAATGCAGGAGTGAGTGTCTGTTGTTTGGACGACGCAAA
>DLYY01000160.1:4604-4962 GCA_003447535.1 Bacteroidota bacterium
GCACCTATGGTCCTCGCCTTCTTCCTAAATGCTGCTATTGACCAACAGTGTGAGCTCTACATCAAGGAGCATGGTTTGGAAGATAAGGTAGATGCGCTTAGAAAGGCGCGTTTTGGAGACAATGCACCTGTCTATGAAGGGGAGATTCCTCACGGGCATAATGGCTTAGGTACGATCCTTTTAGGGGTAACAGGAGATGAAATTCTTGATGCTAAGGTATATGCCGATATCAAGGCAAAAACACTGCAAAGTGTTAGAGGTACTGTACAAGCTGATATTTTAAAGGAGGATCAGGCCCAAAATACCTGCATCTTTTCCACGGAATTTGCCCTGCGGTTAATGGGGGATGTTCAAGAAT
>DLYY01000232.1 GCA_003447535.1 Bacteroidota bacterium
ATTTTACCTTTTCCTTCATCTCCCCACTGGAGGCCTAGTAGTACGTCTACTGCCATAGTTTTATATTCTAAGAGAATTTATCGATTCCTTCTTTATCGGAACTGTATTCGGTAAAGACATCAATGAGTTTTGTGATTTGCAGAAGTTGACGAAGTTGTTCTGGAATATTGACAAGAACCAAATCTCCTCCAGCATTTCTCGACTTGGAAAGGGTGGTGAGCAGCACAGAGAGTCCCGTACTATTGACATATTTTAACAAGGACAGATTAAGGACAAAGTGTTTGTGTCCTTCTCCAATCTGGTTTTGAATAAATTCCAAGGTAGGTTGACTATCAGCCTCTCCTAGTAAGTTGCCTTCGAGAGCGACTATAGAAACGTCTTTTTCAACGTAATGCGTAAACTTCATTCTGCCAAAATACACATTCGAATTGGCTTTCTACGACGTTTTTAGAGGGCTTTTTCACACGATGCTTTCTGGCAGTGACCGTAAAGGTTTAAGGCGTGTTTTTCTACCTGAAATTCTAGGAGTTCTCCCATTGTTTCTCGTATCATTTGAATTCGTGGGTCGCAGAATTCAGTGACTTTATCACAGTCAAGGCAAATCATATGATCGTGTTGTGCATAACCTAGGGTTGCTTCATACTCTGTATGCTGATTGCCAAATTTGTGCGTACGCACTAAACCATATTGTTGAAGAAGCTCAAGCGTGTTGTAAACGGTTGCGAGGCTTACCGATTGAGCCTCAACTTTTACTGCATTGAAAATAGTTTCTGCGCTGAAATGTCCTTTATGAGAATAGGCCGCTTTGAGAATAGTTATTCGCGACGACGTATTTCTTAAATTGTCTCGTTCAATGTTTCTCTTGAAAATGGAAACTACTTCTTTAATAGATACCTGCATATTAGGTCCTTAAATATTGTGATGTAAAGTGTTTTGATCATCGATACGTTCAACGGAAACAATCCCTTCTTGTTTTTTGAGGTTCTCCAAGATGTATTGCAATTCGCTTTGGTTGTTTACATATAGGGAAATGTGGCCAGTAAAGACTCCTTGATCGCTTTCAAAACTAAGCGATTTAATATTTATGTTCAGTTCATGACTGATGCGCTGAGTAACACGACTTACTACACCCATTCCATCGATTCCCCTGAGCTGAACATGGGCAAGAAACGACGTTTTCAACTTAGATGACCAACTCGTTTGAACGATTCGGTAGCTATACTTTGACATAAGCTGAACAGCATTGGGACAATTGACTCGATGTATTTTAATTCCGTCATTTAACGTGATAAAGCCAAAGACGTTATCACCTGGCAGGGGGTTGCAACATTGGGCAAAAGAGTGTTCAATGCTTTCAGATTCCTCACCCATAATGAGCAGTTCCCCTTTGCGCTGAAGGTTTTGGATAACCGTTTCTTCTACAGATAGTTTTGGTTTTGTTTTACTTACTTTTCGAACAAGTTGCCCGTTTTGTAACGTAAACTTCGTCCAAACTTTCGATAGATTGAGGCCTTGTTGAATTTGGATAAAAAATTCTTGACTATCTGGAATATCTAGAACTTCTAATATTTTATTGAGGTTTTCCTTGGTATTAGGGATGTTTTGTCGTTTCGCCTTTCGCTCAAAGATGGCCTTTCCCTCACTGGCGAGAGCTCTGCGCTCATGTTTTAACGCTCTTTTTATGGCAGAGATGGCTTTGCTAGTTTGCGCAATACTTAGCCAATCTTCTTTGGGTTTTTGTTTGCGTGACGTTAGGATTTCAATTTGATCTCCTGTTTTTAACTCATAACTTAATGGTACCAGTTTTTGGTTGGCTTTTGTTGCGATACATTTGTTGCCGATGTCGCTATGAATTTCATAGGCAAAGTCCAAGGCAGTTGCACCTCGCTTCAGCCTTCGAAGCTCTCCCTTTGGTGTAAAGCAATACACTTCATGACTAAATAGATTGCTTTTGAATTGGTCGACAAGTTCTAAGGCATTTTGCTCATTGTCTTCTAACAGATTGCGAACATTTTCTAACCATGGATCAATGGCTTCTGATGATTTTTCAATATCTCCATCTCCTTCCTTGTACACCCAATGAGCGGCCACCCCTCGTTCAGCTATATCATGCATTCGTTTTGAGCGAATTTGTACTTCAACCCATTTGCCTCTTGGACCCATAACGGTAGTGTGTAGGGATTCATAGCCATTAGACTTAGGGTTGGAAATCCAATCCCTAAGTCTTGTTGGATTGTGTTGGTAGAGGTTGGTGATACTCGAAAAAACTGCCCAACAATCGTCGCGTTCGGATTCTATAGGACTATTCAATATGATTCGAATCGCAAAGAGATCATAAACCTCTTCGAAGGTCACCCCTTTTTTTACCATTTTCTTCCATATAGAGTGTATGCTTTTGGGTCTTCCGATTACCTCACAGTCAAAGCCTTTTTCATCTAAAAGCTCTTTAATGGGTTTGATAAATTGATTGATGTAACGACTTCGTGCTCGTTTAGTCTCATTGAGTTTTTGTGCGATTTCTTTGAATTCCTCATTGCGCGTATACTTCATCGATAAGTCTTCGAGTTCGGACTTGATGTTGTACAGACCCATTCTATGGGCCAACGGTGCGTAGAGAAAAAGGGTTTCCGAAGAGATTTTACGTTGTTTTTCCGGAATCATGGCTTGCATGGTGCGCATATTGTGCAGGCGATCAGCAATCTTGATCAATACAACACGAATGTCATCGGTAAGCGTGAGTAAGAGTTTTCTGAAATTCTCTGCCTGATCCGAAGTTTGCACATCAAATATTGGCGCAATCTTCGTTAATCCATCTATTATACGTGCAATTTGACGATCGAAGCGATCTTCAATATCCTCGAGTTTTAGATCGGTATCCTCTATGGTGTCATGGAGAAGTGCAGCGATTATGGAATTCGTTCCTAAACCAATTTCTTCACTTACGATTCGTGCGACGGCGATGGGATGAAGGATATAGGGTTCGCCCGACTTTCTGCGTATGCCACTATGCGCTTCGCTGGCGAGTTCAAAGGCTTGTAAAACTCTAGCCTCATCACCCTTGCCATATCTATTCCCTGCTTTTTTTTGCAGCTTCTTAAGCGATGAGTTGATTAAGAATTCTTCTTCTTTTTTCCAGACGCGGTTTGGCATATTCTCTTTACGATCTTGACCAAGATATGGTGAAATTTCAATTTTCCTTAAATAAGATGTTGTTTCCTTGCATGGCATTGCTATCTTTGTTCTCCTTTTCTGCGGATGTGGTGAAATTGGTAGACACGCCAGATTTAG
>DLYY01000177.1 GCA_003447535.1 Bacteroidota bacterium
CCTCCGGGTTATGAATCCGACGCTCTAACCATCTGAGCTACCGCGGCAATTTTAGTGAGGCATACTGGATTCGAACCAGTGACCTCTACCCTGTCAAGGTAGCGCTCTAAACCAACTGAGCTAATGCCTCAAAACAAATGTTTTGACCTGTGCTATTACTTACAAGGGAGTGCAAAGATACACCTCTTTCCCATTACTTGTACTATGTTATTGCAGTCTTTCTTGGATTGATGGATGATTATCTATATAATGAGTAATTCTATCCGTAGCTCCTGTTTGACCCTTCACCCAAGATGCTATCGAACCCTCTTTTTTAGCATTGAATGATGCTTCTAGGACCGGAAAAAAATCACCCTTTTGATCCAGGGTCCGAAGAAAACCCATTTTATTCGCCGCCAGGGCTTCCATCGACCGGGATAGATTGGGACCACTTATCACAGGAATATCATAAACCATAGGCTCAAGGACATTATGCACACCCGATGATTGAAAGCCTCCACCTACATAGGCGAGGTTTGCAACTTTGTAAACCGTTGATAAGTAACCAACCGTGTCAACAATCAACTGGGAAGAATCGTCAAGAGACCAACCCACCTCAGACCATAGACGAGCCCTTGGAAACTGCTGACAACAGTGATTGATCGACACCTCATTGACTTCATGGGGCACGACAACCATTTTCCATCCCTTTTCAATTAGGCTTTCCATACTAAGAGCGAGAATCTCTTGGTCTTTATGCCATGTGCTTCCAGCAACAAGGATCTTTTCCTCGCCGCTACGAAGAGCATCAATCGCGTTGTCTGCAGAATCGGAAGCAATAGAGACTACCCTATCGAAACGAGTATCTCCGGCATATTCCGCATTGGACATACCTGCATTATGCAGCAAGCTTACCGATGATTTATCTACCGTAAAAAACTTTGTGATCGCCTGACGCATGGTTTTAGCGACACTATGACTTGAAAGTAATCGGTGGTCCTTGTGAATTCGCCCACCGATCAGCGTTAGAGGAATTCTCTGTTCAGCAAGAACCCGATAAATCTGAGGCCAAAAATCATAACGAACCCAAAGGACATGGTCTGGCTTTACTCTATCTAAAAACTCCGCACACTGCGTTCGATAATCGAGTGGAAGAGCCAGAATTAAATCAGCGCCATCCCAATTCTTGAATTGCATATAACCGCTAGGAGAATAAAAAGTCACTACAATTTTCCACGCGGGGTGTCGTGCACGAAATGATTCAAGGACAGGCCTTCCCTGCTCAAACTCACCTACAGAAGCGCAGTGCATCCATAACACTTTATGATTGTCGTTCTGCCAAGTTGAGGCAATAATATAGTTCCTTACACTCTCTTTTCGCATTGCGAAGAAAGCCCTTGCCTTGGCATTAACTAACCAACCTAGGCGCAAAAATGCTGTATAGCATCGATAGAAAAGTGCATAGAGTAGGTACACCTCCTGAAGGTATTGATTTACTCAATAAGTACTTTAGTTTCTGTGGCTTTATCTGATCCTTCTACACGAAGAACATACATTCCTTTAGTTAAGGATTTAACATTAATCTCTTGGCTACCTGCATTAGTTAACCCCTTGCGTACCACTTGGCCAAGATTGTTCACCAAAGACCATTGCATTGATTGCGCCTCTTGACTGCATTCAACATAGAGCACATTTTTTGCGGGATTAGGGTAGACTTGAATCGTATTACCCTGTATATCTTCGATACCCACAAGACCATCTTGGCTTACAACCACTCTATTCTCACTTATATAGATAGAATCGTTTACTCTGTAATAGGTTTCCCCGAAATGTTCTACTTCAGTCACTGGAGGAAGACTTGGCGGGAAGGGTGGCCACTCATTAGGTAGGGATGTCATACCCTGTCCTACAGTAAAGAAGTAACGAAAGCCGCCACCAAAGTCTGATTGAAAACGCTTGAGAAGAGAATTACCTGCTGTTGCCCGAAACTCCACATAACCAGACGTCTCTAAGTTATTTTGAAGATTAACCCACCATGACAAGCCGTCCCCGCCTTCACCACCTAACAGCGCTTGATCTTCATCGGTAAAGATGAATTCATAACAGCCAGGGTTTATGGTTAAGTATTGATTATTGACCGTACTCGATGCAAACGACGGCATGTGCAATATGGTATCCCCTGCTGCATCACGCACTAAATAGCTATTCTCCTGAGGTTGATTATTGGGTTGAAACTTTATGTTGATGTTTCCGTCACTGTAATTATCCGTAAGCTCGACAGGAGTACTCCTATAATTATCATACGGGAACTGCTCAACCAATCGATTAGGGCGAGAAAAATCAACAAAGAAAGTATCGCTGCCGTCACCCACAATACCTTCCCAGTCAAAGCTTGGCAACATAATCTCTTCTGTCACCCCTGGAGCTAAACTACCTTCCCATTCATAAAACCAGCTCTCCCCTGCTTTAGCGCCATACTCCACCATGAGATAGGTCAGGGTCTCTGAGCCGTTATTTTTCACTTCAACCACAGGGCTTCCACAGGTAGGATTCCAGCGTGTATTGCGCTCTGCCTGAGAGGGGGCAATTATATCCATTACCACGAGATCATAGTGACGAAGGGGTGCTTTAAAGGCAACTAACTGGCTAGCTATGCTATAGCTTGCGGCATCGGTAGGCGCATAATCCTGAAAATCAATATCTGCACGCACAAAAGGACCATTGGGGCCTTGCTCTATGTAGGGCGTCAAATCAAAGGTATGTACGGGAACATCTTCACCTGGACACCAGTTGGCACGAGGGTAAATCCACGTCCCTCCTTGAGGATAGATGGAAGCAATACTACATGTAGTATCCCATATTTCTTCGCGACCAACTTGAATACCATTTTGGGCAAAAACTCCATAGTCGATAGGTGTAAACTCTCCCGACTGGCCATGTCCTGTGACAATCACTTTAAGCTCGGCTTCTTGAGTGCCTGACGGTAAGTTTATAATTCGCTCAGGAGTATACGCCGCGTCAAACTGGGTAAAATTGGAGTAGTTTCCTCCGGACCAAACATTTTGAATGTCTAGAACTTCGCGCTGAGGACGTCCTTCAATAAAGGCAAAATCACATGTGCCACTAAAGCCTGAAGAATACCCGTGATAAAAGATTTTGATCGGAATAGAATCGGTAAGCAGCGGCGCAAAGTCCGTAACATCCCATGAATACTCGTGCGTCCATGCATTACTAAACCCATACTGCCCCTGAGCCATATATCC
>DLYY01000178.1 GCA_003447535.1 Bacteroidota bacterium
TGAACTCTTTCCAGATCTTCTATGGGAACGGAGGCACCAAGGTAAAGCGTCCTTGCACCATGTATTCTGAGCATATACTCAGCGATTAATAATCCTATTTCATGAAGCTCTCCTTCAGGAAGAAAAAGAATAAAGCGCTTGGGATTTTCGTTTAGCCGCTTCGTCTTCTCGATTTCACGCATAATGCGCCGCTTAATAATATTTGTAGCGAAATGTTCTTGTGCTGGATTTATCGAACCAGTAGACCACAGCATCCCCACTTTTCTCATAAAAGGGTACAAAACAGACTCAATTTGATGTACAAATCCCAACTTTCGGATACTTGATTCGTAGATTGCCTCGAAATTCGACTCATTCATGGCAATCATAAACTCAATGAGTTTACCTTGGAAGTAGTTATCGCTTGTTTGCATAAGACCCACTTCCATAGCTTTTTGACGGATCTCTTCCCGTGACAGGGAAGCTATCTTGCTAATTTTTATACCATTTTGGTTAAGCAAGGCAATATTGAGGAGTATTTTGAGCTGAGCATCGCTGTAAAACCTGATATTCGTATCCGTTCTTTCGGCCGAAACAATATCGTAACGCTTTTCCCATATCCTTAGAGTATGCGCCTTGACGCCTGTTAGCATCTCAATATCTTTTATCGAATATTTCCCCATTTTGTTTTTAGCCGAGCATAATCCCTACCCAACTTAATAGGAAGAACACCACTAAAGACAAAATAGTTACGAGAAGAATGTCATTATTCTTAGTTAGAACAACATTTCCTTCGTTTATTGCCGATTTTGAAGTCAATTTTTGCTGATTTGCCGGCTTTCGCCAAAAACCTAGCCATATTAATGTGACAATACATCCTCCAAAAAACCATGCAATGTAATTCGCAATTGAAGGCAAGATTCTACCCTTCCAAACCCATAAACCATAATGCACAGCAAATGGTTCAATGATTACGTCTAAAAGCACCATTAGCAAAGCGCCAATAACTACCTGATAGACCAATCGTAAAGACGGCTGCCACCATAAAACAAGCGTGGAAAAACAATAAGATAATAGCAACCAATTCGTACCTATTACAATAGGGACTCCTAAAACTCTAGGACCGAGCAAGGATGTGTAATGGTATTCGCCGAATATGTTACCTGTTTTTACTCCAATAATCTCAATAAACATACCGAACATGAAGGTCAAAAAAGCTGCCTTGTAGAATTCCCTATTGAGCGGAGGATGAACAGAAAACAACATAAATGTTACTATAGATAAATGTGCGGGAGTGAGTAAGACTAAACCTATCGGATCTCCTAGAGCC
The DNA here is from genome assembly GCA_003447535.1 of Bacteroidota bacterium. GTDB lineage: Bacteria > Bacteroidota > Bacteroidia > Chitinophagales > UBA8649 > UBA8649. The sequence continues at coordinate 1,310 of DLYY01000178.1, forward strand.
ATACATATTCCGCCCACTGTATGCAAAACAATGACTATTATAATAGCCCATCCACGCCACGATGCTAAAAACCCACTGATCTGTGGCATGTATTTTGAAAGTAACTTCACTCTTAATGTAAATCTATGAATATGCAGCCAAAGAAGTATCTACTTATCCTACTACTTCCATTTCTCTTGGGCATACAAATGCGTGCGATTAGCCAAAGCATTCATGATGTCGTTACAATACACCCCGAAGTTTTTGATTTTGGAAGGCTGACCGATTGGTCCAATCCGAAAGCAACCTTTACTGTGTACAACGGAAGCGATAAAACGCTTCACTTTTTAAGAACACCGAGTACTCCCTCTGTCAATATTCTTTATCCAACCTATGGCATCCAACCTGGGGATTCAGCCTCATTTTATATCGAGTTTTACACCGGACAAAAAGGAAAGTTTGACGAAGTTGTAACGCTATACTTCGAGGAATCATCCTCTCCCTTTCCTGTTATAATCAAAGGAAACATTTTATCTTTTGCCCCCAATGTCGTTAGTGTGTGTCCTGCCTACAGAAAGGGCAAATCCACCTCGATAAGCAACCTTTCCTTATTTGTTCGTGACAAACGCACTAATCGTCCTTTAGAAAATGTACGCGTGCGACTTAAGTCTCAATATTATCCCAATGAGATTATCATGGCTACCAATGAAGAAGGGCAACTCAACGAAAACTTTCCGCAAGGAAGCTTTGATCTGACCCTGGAGCGTGACGGCTACGCGCTACAAACTATGCATTTTGACCACACCTATCGATCAGATGTTATTCAAATTAGCATGGATCGAACCTTCGATGAGAACGACATCAACTACGATTCACTTCTGGCAGCTTATGAGATGAATCCAATCAACTTAGATGATCCAAGCTTTGTGAATTATGGATTCCAAATTTTAAACATTGTCACCGAACAGCCAATTTTTCGAGCCGATGTTTTTGTGCGTAATTCAGATGGCTACCTTCTGGAATCAGGCAAAAGTGACATGGAGGGCGTTTGGAGAACTGGACAGCCCAAAGAAAACACAACAGCCGAAATTGAAGCGGATGGTTATGAAAATAAGGCAGTGGCCATAGATGCCAAGATTACAGAAATACAAGAGGTTTACCTGACTCCCATTTACGAAGGAGTTACCTTAGAGACACCTGGCTCTCAAAACAGCAATTCGCTTGAAACTCCAGCTATGCAAGAAACAGCGCAAGCCGAGACACCACCAACCGAGACAAATGCGGCATCAGAAACAGATGCAAGCCTAGAAAACAAATCTTTAGAAATCTACATTGACACCACTGAGCCTTCCGAATCAACTTCAATCAGCGAAGAAAAGACTGAAGGCTCTGAAGAGGATTTTTCAACCACCACTCAAGCAACGAGTGAAGAATCTAAGATAAGTGAAATGTCCCCAGAAGAACGGATGGAAAGCTTGATAAACACTTCCAATGATTCAAAAGACAATAGTTACAAGGAAGAAACTATACTTAATGAAGAAGACCTCCGTGATTTCAATAAGTGGGGAGAACTTAATGAGGCGCTATACAAACAGAATAATATCATTTTTCTAATTGACATTTCCTTTTCGATGCGAAAACATGGGAAAATAGCCAAGCTTAAAAAATCTATAACCACCTTGATTGACGTCCTAAGAGATTTTGACCAGATTGGATTGATCACCTATAACTCAAAGGCTGACACCATCTTTTCATCAATTGCACTATCTGACAAGGAAGCGGTCAAACATGAAGTAAACAGTTTAACACCATCCGGATTAACGTATGGAGTAAAAGGAATTGAAGCGGCGTATGCACTAATCCAAGGGAGCTTCCTTTCTGAAGGAAATAATCAAATCATACTTGCTACGGACGGACTTTTTACCGATGACCACTTGACGCTTGACGAACAAGAGTTGCTCCGTGTAGTTCGTCGTAACAACAAGGACTACGATATAAAACTATCAGTATTGGGCTTTGGTAACGATTCAAATGGACTTGAAAGAATGGAAAGTTTGACTATTGCTGGCAACGGCAACTATTTAGAAATCTCCCTAGACCATAATGCAGAGCATAGCAAAGAGATTTTAATCGAGGAGATAAAGACTCAATCGAGAATAAAATAATCCATGTCAAAAACGGAATCTCCATACACGAATAAGTATTACCTGCACTTTGATAAGGGCATATATTTGTGCAGTTATTGCAAGACTCCCCTTTTCTCCTCAAAAAGCAAATACGATGCTGGATGCGGTTGGCCCACATTTTACAAGGAAGCCGCAGAAGACACATTGACCCTAACCGAGGATCATTCGGAAGGTAAAATTCGAACAGCAATCGCCTGTAAATCCTGTAATAGCCCTCTTGGCCACATATTTAATGATGGACCCCAACCAACTGGACTTCGATTTTGCGTCAACTCCTATGCCCTACATTTTGAAAATGAGGAAGGTAAAGACTAACTTTCAGCCTTAAAGTAACTCAATGGCACTTTTGCAGTCCTCCATGGCCCCGCTGGGCAGTTCTATTCCATCATTTCGTTTGATGGACGTCGTAAGTCAACAAGTACTCAGTAAAGACGACTTGATGGCCTCCCATGGTTTAGTAGTGGCATTTATATGTGCCCATTGCCCCTATGTATTGCACCTAGACGAGCATATGGCCAAAGCGTTTAATCAACGCATTGGGAGTGGAATGGGATTTGTCGTTATATCTTCCAACGATGTGGTCAATTACCCTCAAGACCACCCTGATCGTCTAAAAGAACAAGCACTCCAACGAAGCTTCCAATTTCCTTATCTCTATGATGAAGATCAAGCAGTAGCCCAGGCATTCGGTGCCGTCTGTACGCCCGATTTCTTTATGTATGATAAAGATGGACTGCTAGTTTATCGAGGGAGATACGACGGCTCAAATCACAAAAACGATGAACATCTTGACGGTCAAGATTTACTAACCGCCATTGATACCCACTTGGAAAACAAAGTCGTTGACGCAAACCAGTTGCCCAGCGCAGGATGTAGCATCAAATGGAAAAACAACCTATAATCTACGCTATGAGTCAAGGCTACACCGCCAAAGAAGTAGAATCGAAATGGTATTCTTATTGGCTAAAACATGAATTGTTTACCAGCAAAATAGATAATAGAGAACCCTTCACCGTCGTCATCCCACCACCCAATGTCACTGGGGTGTTGCATATGGGGCATATGTTAAACAATACCATTCAAGATGTCTTTATTCGGCATGCTAGAATGCAGGGGAAAAACGCATGCTGGGTTCCGGGAACTGATCATGCATCAATAGCCACTGAAGCTAAAGTTGTAGGCCGACTTAGAGAACAAGGCATCAAGAAATCAGACCTCACGCGAGAAGAATTTCTAAAGCATGCATGGGATTGGACCGATGAATTTGGTGGAGTGATTCTCGACCAATTGAAACGTTTAGGGGCATCGTGTGACTGGTCTAGAACCCGCTTCACATTAGAGGAAGACCTTTCTGAAGCCGTGAACAAGGTATTTGTTGAACTCTATAAAGATGGCAAGATATACCGAGACTGGAAAATTATCAACTGGGATCCTAAAGCGCAAACCACACTATCTAATGAGGAAGTGATCCGAAAAGAAGTTACTTCCCAACTCTATTATATCAAGTACAAACTTGTCGACCAAAACAACTACCTCACCGTGGCCACAACGCGGCCTGAAACCATTATGGGTGATACCGCCATCTGCGTCCATCCAGATGATGAGCGCTACAAGCATCTCATTGGACAGCGTGCCATTGTACCTATAGTCAATCGAGAAGTTCCCATTATTGCAGATACCTATATCGATAGGGAGTTTGGAACTGGAGTACTTAAGGTAACCCCAGCGCACGATACCAACGATTATGAGATAGGCCAGCGACATAATTTGGAATCCATCGATGTGCTTAATCCCGATGGAAGTATTGCAGATATCGCTGGATTTGCTGTTGGAAAGGATCGATTTGAAGCACGTAAGCTTGCAGCTCGTTACCTCAAAGAACACGACTTATTGATCAAAAATGAGTCGATACAAAACAGCGTGGGCTATTCCGAGCGCAATGCTGATACTGTGGTGGAACCCCGCCGTTCCTTACAGTGGTTTGTGCGCATGGATGACATTGTAAAGCCTGCCCTTGATGCCGTACTCAATGGAGATATTGATTTTATTCCTGCAAAATATGTATCCGTCTACAAACATTGGCTCGATAATATACGAGATTGGCCCATTTCAAGGCAATTGTGGTGGGGGCATTCAATTCCAGCCTACTACGTACGCGATGAAGTTTTTGTGGCAGAAAGTAAGGAAGAAGCATTCACCATGGCTCAATCCCATTTTTCAGATGACAGTATCCAAATGGAAGACCTCGTCCAAGATCCCGATGCACTCGATACCTGGTTTTCCAGTTGGTTATGGCCTATATCCGTCTTTGATGGTTTCAAAAAAGACCAACGAGAATTCGACTACTACTACCCTACTCAAGTGCTGGTTACAGGATGGGACATCATTTTCTTTTGGGTAGCACGAATGGTTTTTGCTGGATATACATTCAAAAATGAAAAGCCTTTTGAAAAAGTCTATTTCACTGGAATGGTTCGGGATATGCAACGCAGGAAAATGTCCAAGTCGTTAGGAAACTCGCCTGATGCACTAAAACTTATGGATCACTACGGGGCAGACGGAGTTCGCTTTGGGGTTTTAAGTTGCGCGGCCGCGGGAAATGACTTGTTATTCGAAGAAAAGCTGTGTGAAAACGGAAGAAACTTCACCAATAAACTATACAACGCCTTTATGCTGATTGATTCATGGAATACTAATTCAAGTGATTTGGCTCCAGAAGATAAAGCAGCTACGCAATGGTTTGAAGCACGATTAGAGCAATTGACAAGCGATGTAGATAAGGCCATCTCAGAGTTCCGGTTATCCGAAGCATTGATGGAATTGTATAAAGCTACTTGGACAGATTTCTGCTCATGGTATTTAGAATTTGTTAAACGACCAAAAGGAGAATCCTATCCTAATGAAGTAAAAGAGAAGAGTATAGAATTCTTCAATCAACTTCTTCAGCTCTTGCATCCCTTTATGCCCTTCATCACCGAAGAGTTATGGCAAAATCTAGAGGATCGAAAAGAAGGTGAAAGCATTTGCGTTGAGTCCTATCCTACCGCAAGTGAGTCCAAGGCTAAGAGTTGGCTTAATCATGGAGAATCCGCTCGTCGCATTATAACTGGAATACGAGATATACGTCAAAAAGCTTCTTGCAAAAACCAAGACACTATCAAGCTGACAGTGTATGGTAAGCCATCGGAGGCCTACTCCGCCTTTGAGCAATTGATTGCAAAAATGACTAAAGCTGAATCCATTGATTGGGTTGACCATGAAGTCGATGGCCAAGAGAGTTTTATAGAAAAGGGAGCTACCTTCTATGTTGACACCGGAAAAACCATAGATGTTGATCAACTGATTCAAGACCTTGAAGATGAACTTTCGTATACCGAAGGGTTTGTAAAACAAGTGCAAGGAAAACTGAGCAATGCACGCTTTGTAGACAATGCTCCAGCTGCAGTAGTTGATAAAGAACGTCAGAAGCTTAAAGATGGCTTGGATAAGATTGAAGCCCTTAAAAAGAACCTCTCTCAATATAAATCCTAAATTTATTGCATGGAAGATTATCACGTTAAGCGACACATGCATTACAGTCCCAATTTGACGCACTGCATTGAAACAGCAATGAATGAGCGATTGTGTATTGAGATAGAATACGAATCCAACGAACGCGAAGTAACCCAACGACTAGTAGAACCAATTCGCCTAATCTTTAATAAAAGCAAGCGACAGTTAGCCGCCTATTGCAGACTGAGAGAAGACTTTAGGGCTTTTCGCTTAGACCGGATGGCCATGGCAAAGATTGTCAATCAACCGTTTGAGATGAAGACTTTCCCTGAAGACCGCTTAGAACCTTAAGTAAAAAAGCAAGGAAAAGTCACGGGAATCGGAGGTATTATGTTTCGATCAAAAGATGTCCAAGGCACAAAATATTGGTACGCCAAACATCTTAGCCTTGCCGTCGACACCTACGAATCAACCTTTACATTTATTGATTCATCAACGAAGAAATAAGCCATTCCTCAATGGAGGCCCATTAAAGAAACTTCAGATTACATTGGAGAACAGGCGCAACAGGTCATGATTAACTACCGTGTAGATGACTTGGATAAACTCCTAGAGCATTTTAAGCAGGAAGGTATTACTGTCCCAGGTAATATTCAATCCTTTGAATACCGGCGATTCCTGCATATTATGGATAACGAAGGAAGGCGTATTGAGTTGTGAGAGCCAATAGACGGCCCATTACTTCCTCAATAGTGACCTTTAGCTATCGGGCAACCGACACGGATCGGTGCTCACGAATCACGGTGACTTTAACCTGACCAGGATAGGTCATTTCATCCTGAATACGCTGCGATATAGAATGAGAGAGTTCTGCTGCTTTCGCATCGCTCACCTTTTCAGCTTCTACGATAACGCGTAATTCTCTACCCGCTTGAATAGCATAGGCTTTCTCTACTCCATCAAACGAATTAGCAATGGCCTCCAATCCTTTTAAACGCTCAATATAGCTTTCAACGACTTCCCGTCGAGCTCCAGGACGAGCTCCAGAAATCGCATCACAAACCTGTATGATTGGAGAAATGGCAAATTTCATTTCGACTTCATCGTGGTGTGCACCAACAGCATTGGCAACCGCCTTACTTTCTCCATACTTTTCGCAGAGCTTCATACCCAATAAAGCGTGAGATAGTTCTGTATCCTCCTCAGGTACTTTCCCAATATCATGTAACAACCCTGCGCGCTTGGCAAGTTTAGGGTTGAGACCTAACTCAGCCGCCATCGTAGCGCATAAATTGGCCGTTTCACGCGAGTGCTGCAACAAGTTTTGCCCGTAGGACGAGCGAAAGCGCATTCTACCTACATATCGAATAAGTTCTGAATGCATTCCTGTGATGCCCAAATCAATTACGGTTCGCTCTCCTATTTCCTTGATGTGATCCTCCATTTGCTTGCGCACCTTCTTGACCACATCTTCAATTCGCGCAGGATGAATTCTTCCATCTTGCGTAAGCCGTTGCAAACTCAAACGCGTTACTTCTCTGCGCACTGCATCAAAACCACTAATAACAATGGCCTCCGGTGTATCATCTACTACAATTTCGCAACCTGTAGCCGCCTCAATTGCACGAATGTTTCGACCTTCTCGACCAATAATTTGGCCTTTCTGATCATCTGATTTTAACTGAAAGACACTGACCGTATTTTCAATAGCATGCTCAGCCGCCGTTCGTTGTATCGTCTGAATAACAATCTTTTTAGCATCACGATTGGCATTTGAACGAGCTTCATCCATAATATTCTGGATTTCAGCCATAGCCTCGGTTCGAGCTTCTTTTACAAGCTGACTAACTAACTCTTCCTTGGCCTCAGCTGCAGAATACTCAGCAATGTTTTCGAGCTTTTTCGCCAGTTCTTCGCGTTGTTCTTCCAAACCTTTCTCTTTGTTGTCAAGCTGTTCGCGCCAGGTTTGAATGTCGGTTTTAAACTGCTCATTAGCTTTTCGCACTTTGGAAACCTCCTCTGAGCGAATCTGTAATTCTTTGTTGCGCTCCTTGACATTGGCCTCGCGCTCTACGACTTTATCTTTACGCTGAGACAACTCCTCTTCTAATTCACCGCGCTTTTTTACAAGCTCTTCTTTAACCTCTAATAATCGCTCCTTTTTTAGCTGTTCCGCCTTTTCTTTAGCATCCTTAAGCATTCGTTTTACATGTTGATCCGCCTTTTTCTCTTTAGCTTTTAGCTGTCCACTAACCATGTAGCGAGCTGCAACATAACCAAGGGCCGTTCCCCCAATCGTTGCCAACACAATAAAAATAATTGATTCCATCACACGTTCCATTTATAACACAAAGCGTTTCATCTTTAAACCGAATTGAGCCGATTAATTTGTGCAATGAGCACTTGATTTAATGCCAAGTCTAGACTTCTGCAGCATGGTAGATACTCGCTTTGTTGCTTAGCACTTTTGACGCAGCACACCTGCATTGCAACACGCCAAAACCTCATTGTTTAAAGTTATAGCTCAAAGTACAGCTTGCTTTGTCTATACTTTTTACAAATTCTCTCAAAAAAACTTCTCCTTTCCATAAAAGTCGGAAAAAAAAGAGAAATAAACTGAGCTAAAATTGTTGAATTGAAGAAAGGTGTTTTCAAAATAGTTCACCTTCTTCTACTGAGCAAGATTTGCTCCTAGCTTCTGTTGAAAGGACTGGATTACATCTTGCATTATCTGGTCAATTGAGGCATCAGACGGCGTTATATCTCCAAAGTTTAACACGAAGTGAATGGTCCAAGCTTTCAGATTCTTCCCAATCTTTTTCTCGTCTCTAAAATCATCCACTAGGTTCCAATGGATGAGCTCTTTAATATTCAAATCTTCTAAGGTTCTATTCACTTGATGATAGGGCATATTTCCCTCCAAGTGTATGGTAAGGTCACGATGTACATTAAGTGTCGTTGGAATGGACGCCATATTTGATACATCTTTTTCAATCAAAGACAAGACATTCTCGATATCAAAAATTGCTACAAAAACAGGCTGATCGATGCCAAATTGCTCTCTTGCATCATGCAGCACTTCGCCCAATCGAAGAAAGACTTTCTTTTCCATCATAAACTCCTGTCCCTGTGCGAAAGACCCGTTCCATACCTTCATCGACTGAGCATTGAGTTTTAAATCATTATTCAAAGCATCAACTAATCCTTTAAATGCATTAAAATCTTGATTCGCTACATCACCCGACCAATGACGAGTTGAACCCGGACTAGAAAAATATATTGCAAGCTCCCTACGTTGGCCATATGCCTCTCCGCTTTTCGAATATGTATGTCCAAATTCAAAGAGGCGTAGATTATCCGCCTTCCTATTGATATTGTAAGCAATCACTTCAAGCCCTTCAGGAATCAGGTTAGGCCGCATAATATCCAACTCACTTGTCATGCTGTTTTCCAAGTGAACAATACGTGCCATATCCTCTTCACTAAATCCTTGATAGTGCCTGGACTTGCTTATAGAATTCGTCATAATCTCCGAATAGCCAAATCCATTGAGGAGGCCGGCTAAACGATCAATCCATGGCTTGACTTGGAAACGATCATGAAAAGTAAGCGAGCTATGAACGCGGTCAGGAATGCTTACGCGATCAAAACCATAGATTCGAAGAATTTCTTCAACCACATCTTCTGGGCGCATCACATCACTTCGATACATCGGGATGGAAAGCGTCAACCAACCGCCTTCTTCTTTGAGCACTTTGATATCTAAATCTTCCAAAATCTGCACTACGGTAGCATAGGAAAACGACAGGCCCGTAAGTTGATCTAAGTATTCTAAGGAAAGCTTAACCTCTGCAGGCTTCAGCGCACCACTATCGAAAAAGTTGTATCCTTCTACCTCCAGATTAGGGCAGGTTTCGCCAAGAATATCCACCGCTCTTTGCAATCCAAGTTCCAAAATCTCTGGATCCGCACCTTTCTCATACCGCTGAGCAGCATCAGTACGAAGGCCATGGCGCACCGAGGTCTTACGAATGATTGTCGCATCAAAGTATGCGCTCTCTAAAATGATTGAGGTAGTCTTTTGCGTAACTCCTGAGCTCTTCCCTCCATAAACGCCTGCTAAACAAAGCGGACCTTTAGCATCAGCAATGACTAAATCTTCCTTATCAAGTTTGATCGACTTGTCATCAAGGGTCACAAACTTTTCTTGATCACTCGCATTACGCACAATGATGGACTCTTGATCTACATGTCCTGCGTCAAAGGCGTGCAAGGGTTGACCGATTTCCCAAAGGACAAAATTGGTGACATCGACAACATTATTGATAGGCCTTAGTCCAATGGATTTCAGCGATTGCTGAATCCACTGCGGAGAATCTTTCACTTCAACTCCGGTTATCTTCAAAAGCGAATACCGAGGACAAGCCGAAGCGTCCTTGACAGTCAGTCCCACCAAAGGAAGATCACTGGGAAGCGCAGTACTTTCAACAGGTTTACACGAAGCACTCTTCCCCTGAGCTCTTAGTGCAGCCACGAGATCTCGGGCTACGCCGTAATGACTCATAGCATCACTTCGATTTGGTGTTAAGCCAATATCAAATTGGTAATCACTTTCCAAATCAATAGCGTCTGATAATGCCTGACCTACTTTGGCCGTATCGGGCAAAACCATAATTCCCGCATTATCATCACTCAGACCAATCTCACGCTCACTACATAGCATTCCTTCTGAATACTCACCGCGTATTTTCGCTTTGCGAATGATGAACGATTCACCGTCCTTTACCGGAATTTCAACCCCTACGCAAGCCACGACTACTTTTTGACCCGCTTCTAGATTTGGAGCACCACACACTATGTCAAGTGGGACCTCCTCTCCAACATCCACCTTAGCCAGCGCAAGACGATCTGCGTTTGGATGGGCGCTTTTAGTCAATACCTCTCCCACCTTAAATTGTTGAAGAAGTTTTGGATCTCCCCCAGAACTAGTGAGATGCTCTACTTCCAGACCCGTTGCCGTCAGACAGTCCGCAGCAGCATCAGGATGAATCTCTGCAGAAATGTATTGTTGTAACCAGTTGTACGAAATCTTCATATCTAAACCTTATTCACCGAGTTTTGCTTTGGCCGCATGCACAATACCATTGGCATCTGAAACCCAAACAATCACCTCCATATTATCACTATTCCAAACTTCTTCAAGATCGAAGGCGAAGTCTTTTTCAAATACTCGGCCTGGCTCAAGAGAAGCCCCTAATCCTTGACCTGTAACCGGAGTGATGTATCGTCTTAATACATGCTCCTGCTCGTAGTCTTCTACCTCAACACTTCCAACAATCTGAGTTGTCGCCACCTGGTTTTCAGTGAGCAGAATACCAAATCTATGGTCAGATGCCGCATCCGTGTAAATCATTGAGGCACTTATTACCCCAGAATTTCCATTCGATAAAAGGGTCGAGGAAACATCGATGTTTACAGGAGATGTCTCCATCATGCGCTCATTGACACGAATTACCCACTGAGGCAGTCCTAGAAACCGATATTGCTCGCCGGGATAACTAATGCGATCAATAAGAGAAGCTGGCTTACCATCATAGCCACCGAAAGTACTTTCCATATCAATACCTGCTTGAGTAATTAGACTAGGTTCGCCTGGAAATGGCTGACCCAAAAATGGAGTATGTACTGCAACCGCTAAAACTCGGCCGGGATTATTGGCTAGAATGGATTCCACTTCTTGATGGCCATCTGGACAATTCGGACAACGCACACCGGTTAACTCTTCCATAAGTATCACTTTATCCTGAGCACCTGGAATGGTTGAGGTGACGTATGTAGTATCAGATAAAGTTTCCGCTTCGTCTAAAACAACAGCAGGACCCTCCTCTTCACAGGAGAAAATCATGAGACATAGAAAAGAGGCAAATAAATAAGTTGTGAAACGATAAAAATGCATTAGAAGCTGGTTACTAGGTTAACACGAAATCCGTTAAAGGCGGGTTCATAACGACATACCCCTCCGGTACATACAATGCCTGCAACTTGCTTGGCATAGTTTAAGGACAAGCGGTGTTGCTTTTCCGTATACGACATAAATACGGAATAGTAATGTATGCCCGACTTAGATCCCTCCTGAGAAACACTTAAGACATTAGGACCGGTTTGAAGATTCCACATATCCGAAATGGCAAAGGAGAGTTTAGGGGGTAAGTTCAACTGTACCATTCCATAGACCCATTGACCGAAGTCATCCACCGTATGCTGATATTGCAATTCGTATTTCATAGAAACTTTTCGCGAGATACGGTTAGTCCAGCGAAAGAAAGGTGAGTACACAAACGTCTGGGCAAGGCCTTCGCCTTCGTAGAATAATCTGTTATACATGGTATAATACATACCGTACAGCCCCTTCCATTTCTTAGAATGTTTCCATTCTACGTCGAGATAGACCTCTTTAAACAAGAGCGCTCCTTCTGCTTTACCGCTATTTAAACCCGAAATACTTCCCCGAGCATACAACAAGTCATTAATGAAGTCGCCTGGAGTAGCTCCTATATCATGAATCTGACTGTAGGTTCCGTGCAGTGACATCGATTTATTCATCTTCCAGTTTACATCGAGAGATAAACCCATTTCACGTATTTCTTGAGAAGCTGGCTGGTAACGGGCGGGGAGACGAAGCGATAATTGCCGGTTTGCAGGTGGTAGAAAGTTTATTGCCGAATTTAAAATGGTCTCTCCGCCTAATGGATTGCTTCGAGATTGAAAGTTGTCGGTGCGCTTAAAGAGTAAGGTAGCCCCCAGTCCCGGTTTAGCATAAGATACTGTTGTAAAGAGAGCGCTTCCCGGATCGAGCTGTAAAGGCTCGGTCAGGCTAACAAGCTGTAGATCTTTTGACTTCCACGCGCCTTCAAGGTACCATCCCCAGCGTTTATGATTGAGCTGGTTGTATGCAGAAAAGGCATAGCTATTGTAGGTAGGTAAGAATCGTTCGTCGAGGGGATAACTGTTGATTATAGCTACAATGACATCCATAGATTCTTGATCGAGCGTACGATTTACCGCAGCGATCCCAGAGGACATATTCCAATCCTTTTCTTTTCCAAAACTTTGAAAACTCTTAAACTCTGTAGCAGCAATCACTGAACGGTCCATTCCAAGTCGCTGCTTGCGCATTCCAGCCATACCCTTAATCGAGAACGCTTCAGAGATCTTGTAATCTGTTCGAACACCCACTAAGGCGTCATCAATACCTAATGCACGATCTTCATAGGCGCGAAAAATAAGCCCACTTCCAAGCTGATCGTAGATGTAACCTCCTGTGATTTCCAAGTTGTTAATGGTCTTTCTCAAATGAAACCGACCAATACCAAATCCCGTGTAGGCTTCTCTTCCTGGATTAAACAAGTTCGAATGCAAAAATCCATCGAGTCGAACACTCGCATCAAAGTCCCACTCTGGATTAGCATAGTTTACGGTTAGCCAAGCGTCAACGCTCGATTTTAAATTATCATACTGAGCCGTATTCGATGCACCAATCAAGGAATCTCTGATATAGTAATCATTTCGAATTTCTAAATCACCATATATCGTGCCCTGCCCAAACACTAGCGATGTAGACAAAATCGAAACCAATAGCAAAGCAGATGTAACTTCAAAGCGTCGCATAGATTAGATTAAGGTATGAAAGTACAATGTTTATCGCTCCTTTCACATGGTTTATGAAGTAGATGAACACATATAAAACTTGGCATTGACTTTGTACCTTAATGGACGCTTACCTTTAAAACTTAGAAACTATGGCTACAATCGTTAAAGTATTACTCTGCTCAACCCTTTTATTCTGTACAAGCGGACTATCCGCTCAAACGATAACGTCCACAAAACTTAAAGACGGAGACAATAAAGAGGTCGATTTAAAAACCTATGCTAGTAATGGTAAGATTACGGTGCTATGCTTTTGGGCTACATGGTGTGCACCCTGTAAAACAGAACTTAAAACCATTGCCGAAGACTTCTATGCTGATTGGCAAAACCTTTACGACGTCGA
>DLYY01000228.1 GCA_003447535.1 Bacteroidota bacterium
GTGCTACTCCCATCTTTTGTAGGTACTAAATTGGCACCTATTGAATCCATAGGGGTAGAACAATGGTTTTATGGTCGGCATTTAAAAGATGCACATAATAGCTTCCCGTAGGTAAATGCCCAACATCAAAATATGTTTGTTGAGATTCAGAATTAAGAGAATGGCTCATTACCTCTTGACCCAGTGTGTTTATAATTAGTAGATGTCCAGTCCAAGGTTGGGTGATGTCAATTCGAATGGCATGTTGAGCTGGATTTGGTACGATAGTAGCAAATTGGACAAGGCCATGAAGATCCGATATATTATTGATTACCGAATCCATGGAGCCACCGATATAAATTTTAAAGTCATCGAAGTAAAAACCATCTCCGGTGACAAAATTATCGGACACTAACTGAAAACGTAACTGTATAGAATCACCAAGAAAATCAGTCATATCAATTTCTTCCTCAATCCATGTATTTTGGACCCCGTCATACAGAGGCATACTTTCATCTTGATCCGCTGTTCCAGCGTTTGTGTAGTTACCACATAACGGCAACCAATCATTGGACATTCCTGTAGAACTCACACGCAATGCTTCAAATTGAACATAGTCAAAGTCGGCCTCGATATCCCATTTTGCGGCAAATCGAATAAGCGCGTCTTGCGCATTGCTTAAGTTGATGATTGGCGTTAACAGGAGGGTTTGCTCAGTTTGATTTTCGTAATCATCGTTAGGGGAATCTGTTATACTTGTCGGTGCGCTTACAAAGTCCTCTGTTGTTGTGCTCCAAGAGGATGCTCCTTGATTTACAAAGGGACTGAGGGTCATTCCATCAATTGACAGGGCGGGGTTGACTACAGATACTCGCTTATACAGAGTATCACGGAAAGTATGACTCCCATTATTGACAGATAACACAAAACCCACTTCAGGGTTGGATAATGATTGCGTATCAATGGTGTAATTAAAAGAATCAAGTATACTTTCTCCATAGCTCAAACCAGACACTAATTTTGCTGAAGTGTTTACGGTAACCGCTGGATCAAGCGATTCAAGGTCTACGATAAAACCACTATTTTCTGGCAGACCAAGGCGTTGCATGGATACGTCAATAACTCCTTGTACCGAGAGTGCATCGGATGATAGGTCTTCAACGCGCAGGTAGTCAAGTAAAATATATGCTCCTCGGAGGTTTTGAGGTAAGTTTTCACGACATAAAGGAAGAATACGTGATGTTGAAGGCCAAAACCCATCGGAATTAGTGCCGCATTCCGGGGTCATCGCTAGAATCTTAGGCTTAGTTGACGTATCTCCATACATCCAGTCATCGCTGTCACCAGCCGCTTCATATAATAAGGAGGACTGGATATTCAGGTATCCATTGACTTCGGTCATCCAAGATTTAAAGGCTATAAATCGATCATGATCATCACATTCAATGTTGTCTGTGTATCCCCATGGGTGAAGTAGCATGTTGGCCGCGGTGTGATAGTTCAATGCAATCTGGAAGGCATGTTGCTCGGTAAACCATTTAAGGGCCTGAGATTCTGCCTCAGAGAACGGGGTGGTTCCACGATAGACATCACTATTGCCATTCCCTGAACTTCCTACTCCTCCCCATTCATATCCGTAATTTCGGTTAAGGTCAACACCGAAGGTGTTATTTCCATTATTTCGGCGGTTTTTGCGCCACATTCCACCACCATTGGGTTGAATGGTCTCATTGTATACCCATCCGTCAGGATTAACTAATGGGACAAAATACAATTCTACATTATCGACAAGATATCGAAGGTCATCATCAGTGGCATAGTTTTCAAGGATATACCACATGGTATACATGTTTATCGAAAGGGCAGCAGCCTCTCGAGCATGATGATTAGATGTGTAGAGAATTTCGGGTTTACTTGGATCATCCGTGTCCGGTGTATTGGATACACGCACCCAGTATAGCGGGCGACCTTCTTCGGTAGTAAAGGTATGTATAGGCTCTTTGGCACTGATTAGATTGGGAAAAAGCGAATGCATTGAATCCAAATCATCCAGCATTTCTTGGTAGGTGTAATATCCTCCCATCGAACCTAACTCAAAATTTATAGGATCTAGTGGAGCTACAGTAGAATCGCAATTGACATTTTTTGTCCAAAGAATGTCTTGTTGTTGCCGTAATCGTTTGCTGTAAAAATCTTCAAGATCATCGATTTCTACATGGTAGGGGATACTTGCTTGTTGAATGAGGCCTAACTCAAAATCGCTGACTTCAATAACAACTTCACCAACCTCTAGCTTCCAATGCGCATGATCCAATGCTAAAGGCATTTCTTTGAGTCGTGATAAGTCTTCGATTTTCGATACATCAAGATGGACTCTTGAATAGCGCTGAGCTGCTAGGTACTGACAAGAGAAAGCAAAAATGAAGATAAAGGTTAGTTGCTTCATAGATTTAAGATACAACAGATAGGACGAAGGATAATTTAATCTATGTCAGCTTATGGACTATTCAATATTTCCTCTGGAGAAAGTTCTTGAGGAGAGTTATTGTCCTCTTCGACTTCATTGTTCTGTTGAAAATCCATGTTTTTGCTCTTTCCGTTGCTGCCAAACAATTCTTTGATGTTATTGAAATTTCGATTGAACGAAAGACCAAGCCCGGCATTGGTTCGATAGCCTTGGTCAAAAATGTCATAATCTGTATTGGAGAAGGCTTTGAATTTCAATCGACGATCTTCGGTAATGGCATAGTTGAATTCAAAGTCACCCGTAAAGTTTGTACCTGAGTTTACATCATCGGAAAATTGATCACCGAAGTCCACATTTCCTCCGACATTGATGGTCATTCGATCATTCATAAATCGCTTACTTAGGGCGATTTGGAGTTCTCGGCGTCTAATCTGATTGAGGTCATCGCCATTGTTTACCGACGGGTCATAGGCTCGATAGTTTATATTGAGATCAAGGTCTAGATTGAGTTCATCGAACCATCCGCTGAGATAACCGCTTAACTGATTGCTCAAAAGTTCGGATACGGTGTTATTGATTCCTGTGCTCACAAGAGCGGCATTGGAGGCGCCTGCATCACCAAAAGTTGGAATGAATTGATTGACTACAATAAGACCAAAGACTTGTTGATTCATGTTATTCGCATCATTGCGTAAGAGGTTAATCTTTGTTTCAATAGGATTACGCAAAATAGGGTCATAGTCTACAATGTCGATATCAAAATCAATAGCGGGTTCTGCTAATGTGTTGGAAACATTCAACAAAAGCTTGACAGGGACACGCTCATTCGCTTCGGTATACACCGCCGCATCATTAATGTCGATATATTCCCGAATAAGGTTTAAAGGGGTAGTGTTGATGCGATAACTTGCGGATACGTCTAACACGGCTTCATCAATAGATCCCTCTAATTGTATTGAACCACCGTCTTCGATGTAAAAGCGTTTGTCTATTACCTCGCGTAGCTGAAAGGTGTAGTCCCCAGAGGCGATTTTATATGTTCCGTAGAGGTTGGCTTCTTCTTTCTCCTTTAAATATTCTAGTCGAATATCGCCATTCCCTCGAGCGGTTAGAATATCTCCGTCTTCCTCACTAAGGACAATATGAATCACGGCATCTTGGTCAATTATTAAATCCATGGCCACATCTAAAGGGTTTATGCGAACCTTTTCCTTGGGCTTAAACAAACGCTTTGCATTGTCATTCTTAAAGGAAAAGAAACCATGTGATTCGGCGTAAGTTGACCCTTCATATGGGAAAAATAACTCAGTTCCAGGACTACTCTCAGCATTTACTTCAAGCTTGATATCGGATTGCGCATCACCATAGAATCGGGCACTTCCAGTCATAAAGGCTCGCCCATAGTAATCTGGATTCATGGCTGCTGTGGTATTCAGCACTTGAATATTCTCTCCTGAAAGGCTCACATCAAGTGACCAGTTTTTTAAGTTTTGGTGGTATATGTTCCCTCCTCCTACGAGACTCCGTTTGACGGCTTCATTGCGAACGGTGTCCATATAAAAGGCCTCGAGATGATCAATAGCCAAGCGATCTTTTAAGAAATCTACTCGCTGATTATTTAGATTATAGGTTGTATTGAGGTAGGAGATTGTCGTAGATACTTTTCCTGTTTCTAGATAGCCCAAAAGATTTGGCTTTTTATCCTTTACCACAAGGTCAAGATTACCGTGAACGTTGCCTTTATTATTTCGGATATATGAGGGTACTAAGTCTTCTACGGCTTGAACTTCTAAACTGTCTATGATAAACGAAATCTTAGTATCGTAATCTTCACTGTGCCCAGGCAGTCCGTGATAACCTCGTATGGCGATATAGTTTTTTGCTTCTCGAATAAGTGAGCCCGCCTTAATATCAATGCGATTTTTGTTTGCATTGTATTCTGAAACTAAAATCAATCGTCCAAGTTCTTGGGTGTTAAGTAAAAGATGTCTAGTGTCAATTGACCCTTCTAATTCAGGTGTTTGGAAGGCATTTTTTATCGAAACCTGAAAGTCCATCTCACCATCAAATTTGTAGATCGGATGATTAAGTAGATCGGAAAAGGCTTTTAGTCGAATAGCTTGGACACTAAAATTGAAGTACTGCTTTTCTGCTGATTCATCCTCTGAAGTATATGGGTATCCTTCCAATTGTATTTTGCCTTGGCCAGGTCCGTCTAGCGTAAAATCTTTAAGCCGTAACCATTCATAACTATCCGTTTCCCATTGGTTGCCTTGGCTTATTCTATATACATTAGTATCGAGGTGTATGTCAAAGGCAGAAAAGCTTCCTTTGAAATGGTTGTATTGATCCCTCAGATAACCTCCTGCAATATGAAGCAGTGAATCTTGATTTCCATTTTTAGATTGAATGAGGAATTGTCCGTCATCCCCATTTTGCGATAAGCTTACCTCAATGTTTTTAAAGAAGGTAGTATCGAAGAGTGTAATTCCAGTTAAGGCACTTTGTATATGGTATTGATCTCCACTCAGTGTAAGGTTCCCATTAAAGCCTTCAACAAGATAGTCTTCAAAATCAATGTAATCTGTTGACCATGAGGTGAACAAACTGCGCTGAATTCCTCCAATGCTTCCGTCAAGCCTAAGTTTCCCAGGCACATTGAGTCTTGGGTCGATTATCGAGAGCAAGTGGTAGTTGTCGCTAAGGTTAATCTTCCATGAAGCTGACCGTCCATCAAGGTCTGGAACTTTTAGGCTATCCTTTAGGCTTGCCACTAAAATGGGAATATCTTCCATCGTATAATCGGAGGAGATAAATCCAGATAGGAATTCGGATTTAATATCAATGGCTATTCGATCATCTGGTAATTGGCTGTATACTAGTCGCGTTGGTGGCAGGGCAACTATGCGTTCATCAAAATCCAAGGCCCAATCAGAAAGGCTTAAATCAATAAGGCCGCGTTCATCATCAATACTATGACCATCGAGGTCGAATCTTCCTGAAATCGCAAGGGCTTTATCATATTGAGAGAATCCCTCAACACGCAGAAAATCCAAGTTACCCTTGGCTAACACCGTTGGAATAATTCCACTTTGATCAATGGTGGCTTGTGCATGAAGTTGCACGGCGTCATCAAAAATCTCAATTTGCCCTAGGTATTTTTCTTGGGAAACATGTCCGTTTAACTTGATATTGTCAATCGTTTGGTCTTTATAGCCAAAGGCACTAATGTTGCCATTGATATCTATTTCTCGATCCTTGTTGTCAAAGCCATACCCATCCACTACAAGATTGCATTGAACATTTCCAAAATCTTGATTTTTCAACAGCGAACCAAGGTTAAAGTTTGCGGTGGACAGGCTTCCTTTATACTTCGGTGGATTCTTTGCATCCCAAGCCATGCTAGCCGCTATGTTTGCTCGGCCAAACACTGTGTTTACCGAGGCATTCATGGCAAGGTCCTTTAGACTTCCCTCCACATGCCCCTTGATCTCTATTGTAGGAATTCGGTCACAAAATTCAGGTAAGGAAATTGAAGTTCTTTTGGCTAGTCTTAGCCATGGCGAAGTCTTTGCCGTAAGCTTTTTGCAGTCTAATGAGACAAAGGTATTGGTTAGGATAGGAAGGCCATGAATTGATGCACGGCCGTCAATGAGCAGGTATTGACTATTAAATGTGAGGCGCCTAACATCTAGTTCAGACAAGGATCCTTCTGCATTAAATGTATCTAAGTGTAACGTGTCATTTCCCAGAAGATCAACCCATGGATTTTGGTTGAGATTGAGTGTTGCTATAAGAAAGTCTTTTTCAGTTGTGCTGATATAAGACTTATTAAGCAATACCTTAAATGGTGCTTTAAATCTGTTGGTCAGATTATATCGATGGTTGGCTAGAGGTAGATGCAGCCATCCGTTAAATGCACTTTCTCCCCACCTAAGATTATCCATGTCTATAAAGAATGAATCTCTTGCTGATGCTATATCAAGAGCATCTGCTTTAATTGCGGGATATTGATCAATTGTTGCAATAAGGTTTTTTGCATTTAGTTGTAAAGAGTGCTTATTAGAGTTCAGAGAGAATTGCCCACTTAATTCTTTGATAACCGTGATTGAATCTTGATCCTTTATCGTTACATATCGCATGTTGTTCATGGATAAATTGTCTAAAGAGACACCCATTGCAGTCAACATGGTAAAATCAATTACAGAATCCCTTGGGAGGGATAGTGTAGTGGGTCTCGCAGGTAACCTATGGGTTATCAATGGTGCACGAAGATTTATTAAAGGGATTTGAATACTAGAATCTCCTAACACTAGATTGCCTAAATCAATGGCTGCTAAGGGTACGTCCAATTCAATAGTCTGGTCGCTTTGAGGCAAAAGCACCGTGAGATTAATCTTTTCGAGATTGATTTTTTGAAGTACGGTTTTCCACTGTCCTCCCTTTTTTACTTGAGGCTTATCTATCGAGGGGTCGGTATTTAGGACCGCCCTCACTCCATCAACGTTAATTTCCTTTAGGGAGATTGTAGAGGCAAATAAGTCAAAGACATCAAAGTCAAGCTCCACCTTTTCGAGATGAATGGATTTATCACTTTGTGTTAGGGAGAAGTTTTCAATTCTTGCCGTGTGCCAAAACTCAAAATGTATATAGTCCAATTCAATTGTGGCATCTAGCGAATGTTCAAGTTGATGAACAAGCTTATTGGCTAGCCAAGTTTGAACTGTAGGAACTTGCAGGATTATACATAAGGATAGGGCTAGAGTGACTACACCTAGGCATAGCCAACCCGTAACCTTCGCTATGCGTCGGAGAAGCTTCTTTGATTCTATGTGCTTTACCTCTTTTATATTGTTTATTTGTATAAAAATACCGAAGAACGGATGAAGCAGGTAAACACTATTCTTGCTATTGAGTCAAGTTGTGATGATACAAGCGTAGCCCTTGTGGATAAAGGACTTCTTAAAGCCAACGCGGTTGCGAATCAAGAAGTCCATAAATCGTATGGTGGGGTAGTGCCTGAATTAGCTTCACGAGCTCATACATCACATATCGTGCCACTTGTTGCGGAGACGCTGCGTATCAATGATTTGAAAATGAATGACTTAGATGCTATTGTGGCTACTCGTGGGCCAGGTCTTCTTGGATCGTTATTCGTAGGTTGGGAATTTGCCAAAGGCTTGTCCATTGCGCTGGACGTTCCTCTGCTTGGTGTGCATCATATGATGGCCCATGCACTATCACCTATGGGCGCGGACAGGTCTGCAACCTTTCCTTATCTCTGTTTAAATGTTTCAGGAGGACATACACAGTTTGTTATGGTTCGCGATTGGCATGATGTCGAGGTACTTGGAGGCACATTGGATGATGCAGTTGGCGAGGCCTTTGATAAAGCGGCAAAAATGCTGGGATTACCTTATCCAGGAGGACCTCATATGGATAGGATGGCACAAAAAGGAAATCCGCTCAAGTATACGTTTAGTCGTCCGAAAACAGAGGGGCTCAATTTTAGTTTTAGTGGTGTAAAAACGGCAATACGATACTTTCTTAAAAAAGAGACCAAACAAAATCCAACGTTTGTCGAAGATAATCTACACGATTTGTGTGCTTCCATACAGCATACTTTAGTTGCCATTTTGTTAGATAAGTATCGTTTTGCGCTAAATCAACATGATGTTCCTTGCATTGCGCTTGCTGGGGGGGTATCCGCCAATTCGGCCTTACGAGCAGCGATTCAAGACTTTGCTCAATCAAAAAATGTACAGGTAGCCCTTCCTCCGATTACTTTGTGCACTGACAATGCCGGGATGGTAGGATTATTAGGATATCATCTTATCACAAAGGGATATCAGACAGAACTTGACAAGACGCCATTAGCGCGATGGGAATTGAGTGAATGGAATAAGGCATAAATAGGAATTTCTAATTTTACATTATGATAAAATCGCATATTGATACCATGCTATTCGGGATTGCCTGTTGTCTCTTGGCTCTCTCGTTGGGCTTCTTGTCATGTCAAGTGGAAGAGGATTTAGTTATTGATGGTTGGAATCCAATATATCAAGGAGAAGCTGATCTTACCGTTTCTTCTTCTCCCGCTCAACCCATTGAAGCAGCTGGAAAAATCTACAAGTACGGGCCATATATCTTAGTTGGTGAGACAGGGCAGGGGATTCATGTGTTTGATAATAATGATCCATCAAACCCAACGGGAATTGCCTTTATTAATGTTCCATTAAATGAAGATGTGGCGATTCGAAATGATGTGATGTTTGTCGACATAGGCAGAGATGTGGTTGCTGTCGATGTGTCAGATTGGGCGAATGTTCAAGAAATTGGCCGTTTATCCGGGATATATAATCGCTCTAATGCATTATATCCTGAAGGACAGTTTGGATATTTTGAATGTGTAGATACATCACGAGGCGTTGTCGTCGATTGGGCATTCGAAGAATTAGTAAACCCTAAATGTCGTCGATAATGAATTGGTATTATACAGTGTTAGGAATCTTTTTTCTGAGCCTTATGGCTTGCTCAGGGACTGATAGTAGTGTTCTGCCAGGAGTAGATAGTGGCGGAGTTATTGGCACCGGGGGCTCACTCGCTCGATTTACGATTGTGCAAAATAATTTGTACGCCGTAGACAACACAACATTGACCACGATTGATATCACCAATCCAACGCAAATGACTCTTGAGAATCAGCAAAATGTAGGATTCGGCATTGAAACGATTTTTCCTTTCGAAAACACTTTGTTTATTGGGTCGAATACAGGGGCATATATCTATGGAATAGATGGCGAAGGAATACCCTCTGAACTGAGTTTTTTTGAGCATGCAATGGCCTGTGATCCAGTAGTGAGTGATGGAAATTATGCCTATGTCACGATTCGATCTGGCAGAGCATGTGACTTCCTTGGGGATGCCAATATCTTAGAGATTTATGATATCGCCTCATTAGAAAATCCTAATCAGATTACACAAGTTGCCATGAATAATCCAAGAGGCCTCTCTGTTGATGGGGATCTTCTTTTTGTTTGTGATGGGGATCAGGGACTGGTAGTATTTGATGTTACTGATCGAACGAACCCAATTGTATTGACTCGAGAAATGGGCTTTGAAGCCAATGATGTCATTGCCCAAAATGATATTGCCTTAGTGGTAAGTCCTGATGGTATTCGTCAGTTTGATTACACCGATCCGACGAGTTTAACCGAGTTGTCAAATCTTGCTTTATGATGTTACGAGACTATAGCCTGTACTTGCTTGGCACACTAATGATTTTTTGCTTCCTTCAGGCCGAAGCGCAGAATACCATTAATGATTCGGAAGATGCCTATGCATTGAGGACAGCGCGTCCAAAATGGACGACCAAGGTGAGCCTTTTGAGTATCATGGATTGGACGGCACCATCATTGAATGTAGGTTCTGAAGTGCAGTTACACCCTAAATTAGGCCTACACATGGAAGCGGGTCTTGTTAGCCATATAGCAAATCCTCTCTATGCCTATATCAATATGCAATATGCCGATAACTACAAAAATTGGGGAGGAAAAGGGAAACTCTCACTGTGCTATTACTTTAAGCGAAGAAGCAGTGGTCCTGATGTTTTCTTTGGTCCATCCATAGCTTATACCCAGCATAGTAATTCTCAGATGGAGTGGATTTGGGGACCTAACTTTATTTTTCAAGAACGCGTTAAAACTTCTTCAACGCAGCGCAGAACTCAGTTTCATCTTGAGTTTGGTTTTTTTAGAAAAGCCGATAAAGACCGGTGGACGGTAGTTGAAAGTGTGTTTGGGATGGGGTTTCAGTATTATAATCTCTTGTCAGATAATCCCGATTATGTAGGGAATTACCCTGGTCTGTCTGTCATGCAACTCGATAAAGGTTCTTATGTTCTTCCTTCAGGCTATATTGGAGTATTGGTAAGAATTCCTTCAGGGAAAGCGACTCGAGACGCCTTAAGAAATTAACAGCGCGAAATTAACAGCGTAAATTCAATAAAAAATTCCTTCTAGGACTCAATCTTATAATCCTCCATAGGAGGGCAGGTGCACACTAAGTTTCGATCACCAAAACTATTATCTACTCTACCAACGCTTGGCCAAAA
>DLYY01000209.1 GCA_003447535.1 Bacteroidota bacterium
CTTACGCTGAATGTAGTGAGTTATAGAAGTAGGAGGAGCAGAGTAGACCCATGATCTATTATCAAGTATAACATCACATTGATTGTTCTGTGCGGAGTATTGTATGAACAGGTCATCATCTCCTGTGGCTAACTTATTGGAGTACTTGGCCTTCCATTCAATAAAATCAGGTTTCCAGAGCATTAAATTCCGGCCTGTACCCATATAGGCCTTTCCTTTAATAGCCGTCTTTAAGTAGTCTTCACCGAGTAGTTTCATATCAAATTGCATCAATCCATTTAACAGAGAATGCTTCTCATAATGATAAGGTGCAAACCCGATGAGACAACCGCGTTTATTGAAATGCTTTGCCATGCTGCTCAACCACTTATTTGAATTCGGAAAGCAATCGATGTCTGTCAGCGCTATGCATGGGAAGGTCGCCTGTTGTATTCCGGTTTCGAGTGCTTTCTTTTTTCCCTGGTGAGTAATGGTATGCACTTGAATATTTGCAAGGCCTTTTGTTATTTGATGTATGATGTCGAGACTTTTATCCTCTGAGCCATCATTGACAACGACTATTTCTAGGTTTGGATAGTCAAGTTTAACCCAAAAGTCTAGGTACTTCTTGAGGTGCTTTGCTTCATTATAAACACAAAGAATGAGAGATATACCCTCAGTATCTGCTTTGGTTTCCACTGATTGAGTTCTTTCGATGGACTTCTTGTTCAGCCATGGACGCTGAATGTAATATATTCGCTCAAGGATAAATACGCCTAAGACGATATAATCTATTACGGTGAAGTTTAACATTGACGCAAAAGATACGAATAGCCAAGCTCGAAGTGGTACGATAACAACAGATCATGGCCTTATTGAAACACCCATCTTCATGCCTGTTGGCACGCAAGCCAGTGTGAAAGGTATTCATTTTGCGGAATTAGAGGATTCGATAAAAGCTCAAATTATCTTAGGTAATACCTATCATTTATTCTTACGTCCGGGCTTGGATATTATTAGAGAAGCAGGTGGTCTTCATGGTTTTACTTCATGGGATCGGCCCATGTTAACGGACAGTGGGGGATATCAGATTTTCTCTCTAGCTGATCGAATCAAGATTACAGAAGAAGGTGCGCTATTTCATTCGCACATCGATGGGTCTAAGCACCAATTCACCCCAGAAAGAGCTGTAGAAATTCAACGAACACTTGGTGCTGATTTTTTTATGGCTTTTGATGAATGTCCCGCATGGCCAGCCAGCTATGAGGATACAAGAAAGTCTATGGAACTCACCCATCGTTGGTTAGGGCGATGCTGGGATGCCTACCAATCGACGGATTGTCCATATGGTCATGAGCAAGCTATGCTGCCCATTGTTCAAGGTGGCACTTTCGCGGATCTGCGCAAGCAATCATGTCAAGCTGTGATGCAGTATGATTCTTTTGCTTATGCTATTGGTGGATTATCAGTAGGAGAGCCCAAGGAGGAATTGTATGCGATGACGGAAGTATGCACTGCGGAGCTGCCCCAAGAAAAACCCCGTTATCTGATGGGGGTTGGCACTCCCGAGAATCTATTAGAATGCATTGCCTTGGGAATTGACATGTTTGATTGTGTTATGCCTACGCGTAATGGGCGCAATGGTATGTTGTTTACCCATGAGGGAATTATAAATATTAAGAACAGAAAGTGGGCTACAGACTTCTCATCGATTAGTGCTGCTTCGGAGGCTGTAACCTCTCGGCGGCACAGTAAAGCCTACTTACGTCATTTATTTGTGGCCGGTGAGCGCCTAGGGCCCCAAATTGCCTCTTTACAGAACTTAGCTTTTTATCTAAGTCTTATGGCCGGTGCACGAAAGGCTATTCAAGATGGGATATTTTCGTCTTGGAAGGACGAAACCCTAGCTCGTTGTATGAGGCGACTCTAAGAGATTACAGAATAGGGTAGTATGCGCATTATCGATCAATATATTATAGCAAAGTTTGTCAAGAGCTTTTTGTTTACGATATTCCTATTTACTCTGGTCGCTACAGCGGTTGATTTTTCTGAGAAGCTTGATAACTTTATTGAGAAGTCTATTCCGGTTGATGAGGTGATCATGGATTACTATATTCATTTCATTCCGCATATCGCTGCACTTCTTGCGCCCCTGTTCTTATTAATTTCCATTGTCTACTTTACCTCCAAGTTGGCGTATCGAAACGAGTTTGTGACCTCGGTTAGTGGTGGTATTTCTTTTTACAGGATACTTCTTCCGTATTTATATGGTGCATGTTTTTTTGCTGCAGGCCTTTATGTGATTAATCATAAGGTTTTGCCAGAATCCAACAAATCTCGTGTCGATTTTGAAGAAAGGCGGCTGAGGAATAAAGAAGTTGATCTTCAGCATGATTTGCATCGTTTTCTCAATCCCAATACAGCGATGTACTTCCAACAATGGAACGCTTACGATCGAACTGCAGTCTCCTTTTCCATTGAGCGGTTTCAAGGCCATCGACTGGTCTGGAAGCTTAGTTCAACTAAGGCGACCTTGATAGAGGATATTAATGAAAAGGAAAGCCTGTGGCGAATACAAAACTATCTGATTCGGTCAGTGGGAGGAGAGGGAGTAATGTCGATGAGACGTGCCACGTTTAAGGAACCATATCTTGATACGATTCTTCCCATTACGGAGAAAACATTTATGGCCTTGCCCTCTACTAGAGAGACAATGACTACAAAACAATTAAGGGATTATTTAAAGGTTGTGAAGTCTTCAGGTTCTGGTGGTGAATCCTATTGGGCATATGAAATTCATAGAAGGAGTGCTAGTGCATTCTCCATGATTATCATGACTTTGATTGGTTTTTCGATCGCTTCAAGAAAAGTTCGAGGAGGCATTGGACTTCATTTAGCAGGGGCATTGGTAGTTGCTGTTGCTTACGTCTTTTTTAACAAGTTCTCAGAGACGTGGACCTTGGGTTATTTTTTAAATCCAATGGTTGGGGCATGGTTGCCCAATATGTTTTTTGCTTTTGCGGCCATACTTATGATATGGCGTGCTCAAAAATAGTCTAGCTAGACTCAGAGCCCAGTGCTCTTACCCTATCTCTAAGACTAGAAAGGAGCGTCGTTAGTCTTTGGACTGAGGCCACCTAGTATATCATCGTCATCATTAATTTTTGAAGAGAACGTACGCGTCTCCTGATCTGACTCTAGAGGCAGAACTTTCCCGTCATTATTGGTGAATTTGGCAAACTTGTCAAGGAATTTCAAGCGCACAGTTTGGATAGCACCATGCCTATTTTTGGCAATGATTACTTCTGCAGTCCCTCGGGCATCTGATCCATCCTCATTTTCTGTAATGCCATAGTATTCTGGCCTATAGAGGAAGATGACCATATCAGCATCCTGCTCAATAGCACC
>DLYY01000005.1:0-10053 GCA_003447535.1 Bacteroidota bacterium
CGAAAAATGCTCGCTCACCAGACACCCTATCCATTTCCGAAACTTGCTCCTCCTTGTTAGATTGCTTTTTCTTTCCCCTATTCTTCTTTTGAGCATATAAAGGGTTCGATGCTACATAAAGGACCAATAATGCGATGAATAAAATTCTTGGCATGGCGCGCTTTAGAGTTGAATGGTTGTATAATCTCCAATACTGAGATCAACCGCCTTACCATGGACAGAACACTTTGATCCAATCATAGAATCTTCAATGCTTGCATTAACAATCTCTGTATCATGCTGTATCAAGCTGTTGGTAACAAGAGAGTTTTTAATCACCGTATTAGGCCCCAAGGTGACATGTGGGCCTACCACGCTATTTTCAATAACACACCCTTTCTCGATATAAACTGGCTCAATAAGCACTGAATTCTTTACGCTACCCTGCATAACTAATGTGCCCTTGGCTGCTTTAATATCGAGCATTTGTGCGTTGCTTTTAACCGTTATTGATTTGTTTCCGCAATCCATCCATTGGTTTACTACACCAGGGACAAAGACCGTGCCTTTTTGACGCAACTGTTCAAGGGCATCGGTAAGTTGGTATTCTCCCTTGCTCCGAATATCATGATTAATAAGGTGTTGCATTTCGTGGCGAATAGCTGCGGCGTCTTTAAAATGGTATACTCCAATTATGGCCAAGTCAGAGATGGGGTTATCGGGCTTTTCCTCGAAGGAAGTAATGCGATTAGACTCATTAAGGTTTACTACACCAAACGCGCGAGGATCATCTACTTGCTTGACCCATATTGTGGCATCCGCTGTAGGATCTAAGTCAAAGGTTGCCTCAAACAAGGTGTCTGCAAATCCAATGATTACCTCTCCCTCTAAGGACGATGATGCACATAAGATAGCATGTGCCGTACCCAAGGGCTCGGTTTGGTAATCAATGCGACACTCAGCGTCTAAGTCTCGCGCAATTTCTTGAAGCTTGTCTTCTACCCCTTTTCCGAAATCTTCTCGGATAACAAAGTGCAAACAATCTGCATTACCCGCCAACTGAATGAGCGACTTGCAGAGACCGGCTACTATAGGATCGCCGGCAACCGACATCATGGGCTTAGGTACGGTTAGGGAATGAGGACGTAGCCTTGATCCCCAGCCAGCCATAGGAATAATTATGTTCATAGTTCTTCTTGAGTTTTTAAGTCTGCGTCTACGTAACGTTTGAGATTATGATTTCGTTGGTGATGTTTTAAATAACCTGGCAAGGGTTGAACGCTCTAAAAATACAGTTAACGCACCATACAAAACGACTCCAACCACAGCAAATGGCCAAAAAGAAGGCGATGCTGTATAACGAGTTATATCTCCTGCATGACCACAAACAACGTAGGTGACGAGTCCATAAATTACTACTGGAAGCAACAGATAAATAGTAAGTCTCCCCCACTGATATGGAATAGGAAGATGCCTTCGACCTATGCTAGCTGATAACACAGCAATGCATCCGTAGGAAAGTACCGTAGACCATGCTGCTCCCACCATACCAATACGAGGGACTAAAAATAGATTAGCTCCTATTGTTATGGCTGCACCAAAAAGTGTGATGTAAGCCCCCAGCCAGGTCTTATCAGAAACCTTATACCAAATTCCAAGGTTAACTACAACTCCTAAAAAGAGGTTAGCATAGAGTAAAATGGGGACTATATATAATCCGGGCCAATACTCTGGTGCTATAAAATGGCGTACTACTGGCATAAAAAGGGTTATGCCCAAAAAAACAAAACCGCCTAATGCCATAAATATGGTTAAGGACTGTGCAATAAGAGGGTGGGTTGATTTGTCGCCTGGTTTGGATAAAAAATAGGGGTCTGCGGCATATCGAAAAGCCTGTATTAATAAAGCCATAAACATGGCTAGCTTGTAGTTGGCACCATAAAGACCCAGATAATAATTATTGGTTGCCAAGTCAAAGGGTAGCAAACGAGTCAAAACCACACGATCCAGTAACTCATTGATCATTCCAGCAAAGCCAACTATAACAAGCGGAAAAGCATAGGCAAACATTTGCTTCCATAAATCTTTTGAAAAGGCCAGTCGAATTCGACGGATTACAGGCAGGACGAGAACCATCTTTACCGAACTTGCCACAAGGTTTGATATAAAAATATAGCCTACTCCTATGGATGGATTGTAAAGGTTTGCCAAGAATTCGCTTCCACCACTTTCATAAGCAGGCTTGCAAAAACCAAGGAAAAATACATTCAAGCTTAGGTTCGTTAAAATCTCAGTGATTTGAATTCCTGCAAAGCTTTTAGGTCGTTCATCAAAACGCAATCTTGCAAGGGGAAGGTAGGCTATAGCATCAAGGGCAAGAACCCAGCCCAAGATCCGCACCCAAGACCCCTTACCCGGCTGGCCAGCAAAGGCAGCAACCTCTTGAGAAAAGAGGCTCAAGCCTATTCCCGCCAACAAGGATATCGCCACGACTGAGCATAACGCGGTGCCAAAAACAACATCTTTGTCATGGTTATTCTTTCCCGCAAACCGAAAAAAAGCAATGGCCATGGCATGCTGTAACACAATAGTGATAAATCCTATATAAGCATAAAAAAGCCATACAGGAGCTAGCGATTCGGCATCCGTAAAGGTGTATGTATAAAGCGGGGTTAGTGCGAAATTCAGGACCCTTCCCAAAACGTGCGTAAACCCGTAAATTGCAGTCTGCCCTAATAATTTTCGCAATGAAGCCATGGCCTAAGAATATGTTAAATGTACAAGGCTCACTCTTCCTTAATGAGGAAATCGCCGATTTTGATGCTAACATTCCGCTGTCAAGTGTCGTGGGTTTAGACGAAGCCGGACGAGGTTGCTTGGCAGGCCCAGTAGTTGCCGCGGCCGTTATCTTGCCAAATGACTTCATGGCAGAAGGGCTTGACGATTCCAAGAAACTCAGCGAAAAGCAACGCAGCCATCTAGAAAGTATTCTACGAAAAGAGGCCCTGTATCGAGGTGTAGGCATTGCCTACCCTAAAGAAATTGATGCGATAAATATCTTGCAGGCTAGCTTTTTAGCAATGCATCGAGCCCTTGCAGGTGTCGGCGCCACCAAGTCATTGGAGTTATGGGTGGATGGGAACCGCTTTAAACCTTTTGGCAATCTACGTCATCGATGCATCATTCAAGGCGACAGTCGTTGCACCTCCATTGCAGCTGCTTCCATTTTGGCCAAGCAATACAGAGATCAGTTAATGAGAGGCGCGGCGAAGCAATTTCCCAACTACGGGTGGGATAAAAACAAGGGCTATCCTACCAAAGTGCACCGAGAAGCCATTATAACACATGGCATTACATCCTATCATCGAAGGTCATTTCGACTCAAAAACTGAACTATTGACAATACCTTTGGGTTGTATAGTTACAAAATGAAAACAACTGCACTTCATCCTATTCACGTCGCACAAGGCGCAAAAATGGTCGACTTTGCAGGATACCATATGCCCATGGTATATTCTAGTGTAAAAGAAGAACATCTATGGGTGCGCAAAGAAGTTGGCTTGTTTGACGTTTCTCATATGGGGCTCTTTAAAATTTCAGGAGAACAAGCCGGCCAATCGCTTCAAGAAATCTTTTCTAATGATGTCAATAAGTTATCGATTGGTAAAGCCCAATATACCCTTTTGTTAAGTGCGAAAGGAGGAATCGTAGATGATCTCTTGCTCTATCGAATAACTGCCAACGAATATCTTGCTGTAGTCAATGCTGCCAATGTTACCAAAGACTGGGGCCACATAATGGCTAATATAAAGACAGAAGCTTTATGGGAAAACCTTTCCGACGACTGGAGCATATTGGCACTACAGGGGCCACGCTCCCAAGAAGTCATGCACCATATACTTAATGAATCAACCTCAAGCCTTACGAGCCTCAATGACTGTTGCCCTGTTACCTTTTCCAATGGAGCAACGGGATTTGTTGCCCGAACGGGATATACAGGAGAAGTTGGGTATGAGATAATTGTACCGCATGAAGCCTCGAATGGTTTGTGGGAAATCCTTGAACAAGGGAAGCATAATCTAAAACTAATTGGCTTAGGAGCAAGAGATACGCTGCGCACAGAAATGGGCTTTTGTCTACATGGTCAAGATATAGATGAAACCAAAAGCCCGAAAGAAGCAGGACTGATGTGGGCAGTTCACGCTCAAGGTGATTTCCTTGGAAAAGCAGCTCTAGACAAGCACACTGCAGGGAAAAAGCGGCTTGGCTTTGTCTTGGATAGCAACAGAATAGCAAGACCCGGCCAGGCGATATTACATCCCAATTCATTAGAGGCCATTGGAGTAATTACTTCAGGTTGTCCATCTTTTAGCACGGAGAAATCCATAGCCATTGGCTATGTAAACGCTGATCTTGTAAAATCAATCGATGATGTCTTGATTGATATTCGAGGAAAGTACATCGCAGCCGAAAGAAGCAAAATGCCTTTTTACAAACTATCTGCACAACATGCCTAAGCTCGACCCCTTTCAGCCAAAGCAAGGTTCTGGACCGGATTCTAACCCCATTGACAAGGATAAAATCACTGAAAATCCGCACAACCTACCCTATGCCCACTCCGTGGCAAGCTTAAAAATTGAGCCCACCCAAGAGGGGGCCATTAAGGGAATGGCTCTTTCGGCCATGTATGAGCAAACAGGTGCACAGATGTCGCAAATTCAAAAGCAAGTAAGGACCCTATTTGAACAGGCAGAAAAACTTAAGGAGCGCGTCCGAATATCTGAGCTTATTTATGAAGCTGAAATTCGTTTTGAGCCTGTAATTGGGCAACATTATCACCTATACCAACGAAGTAATGAGAGCCATGTCCTTTCCATGGTGGCGCCCAGGGATTGGGGAAAAAACCTGCCATTTGAGACTCATGTTGCAGAGGTGCGATTGCTCGCTGATCACAGCTGGGATGTCACGTTCAGCAATAAAGACAGCGAAAGTTAGGGGAAGAATGGGATTTTGAAGAATCTCGGCTTACCTTAGATTTAAATAACTACGTTAGAATATGTACACCTCTATCATCTCAATAATTCTTTGGGCCCCAGGACCAACAGAATTGTTAATCATCGCCATTATCATTTTACTTCTTTTCGGAGGACGAAAACTTCCTGAGCTTATGCGGGGAATTGGTAAAGGTGTTCGCGAGTTTAATGCAGCTAAGGCTAATGTTAGAAATGAAGTAGAAGAAGGACTTAGAGCAGAAGAACAAAAAGCTTCTGAGCCCAAAAAAATGAATGATAACTCAAAAGATTCTGCGAACGACCGCCCAGAAGCATGAAGTCCATCGAGGCAACATGGCAGGATGCCCAGCAAGGCCTGCTAACCTTTACCCAAGTAGTTACTTCTTGCCTTGAGCGCATTGAAGAGAGCAAGCATTACAACATCTACATTGAAGTTTATCGAGAGGAGGCCCTAGCAAAAGCGAAAAAACTTGATGAAAAAGTATCGAATGGAGAAGCTCTAGGTGCTATGTTGGGTGGGGTTGTAGCCCTAAAAGACAACCTCTGTTATGCAGGTCACACGGTAACCGCGGCATCCGCCATTCTTAAAGACTTTGTAACCCCCTATACGGCAACGGCCGTTCAGCATCTTCTCGATGAGGATGCCATTATCATTGGACGGGTAAATTGTGACGAGTTCGCCATGGGTTCAGCTACTGGATTTTCCGTTTACGGGCCAACTCTCAATCCCCTTGATGCAAGCCGCACCCCTGGAGGGTCTTCAGGAGGGTCTGCCGCTGCCGTCGCCGCTAACACATGTCACGTGGCGCTTGGTTCTGATACAGGAGGGTCCATACGTCAGCCAGCAAGCTTTTGCGGAACCTATGGTTTAAAACCTACCTATGGTAGAATTTCTCGACATGGTCTGATTGCCTTTGCTTCTTCCTTTGATCAGATTGGCCCCTTTTCTCATTCAATTGAGGACATTAACCGCGCGACTCAAGTTATGTCGAGCAAGCCATGTGCCTATGATTCCACGTCAATACACAAGGCGTGGAACACAACGAAACCCAACACAAACCTTCGTATTGCAAGTTTTACCCACCTTGCCTCACCGGATTACTGTAGTGAAGACGTTCAGAAAAATTATCATACTACTGTTGAGAAAATGAAGGCCTGTGGCATGACAGTGGAAACACGGGATTTTACGCTTATTGATTATATGCTGTCAGCCTATTACATTTTAACTACTGCTGAGGCTTCAAGTAATCTATCGCGATTTGATGGTATGCGCTATGGGCATCGTTCAGATAAAGCGGAAAGCCTTGAAGAAGTATACACCCTCTCACGGTCGGAGGGCTTCGGAAAAGAAGTGAAAAACCGGATTATGCTTGGGACCTTTGTGCTAAGCTCCGGGTATTATGACGCCTACTATGAAAAAGCGATGCGTGCACGTCAGAAGGTTCGTTCCTTTTTTGATGCGATCCTAGAAGATTTCGATGCTATTGCCCTGCCCACTTCCCCTACTACCGCCTTTGCACAAATCACAAAAGATGCTGATGGATTGGAACAATACAATGCAGATATTTTTACTGTTATGGCCAATTTAACAGGCCACCCTGCATTAAGCATTCCCAACGGACTAGGTAGAGATAACCTACCCACTGGATTTCAATTGGTCGGAAGAATGTTTGAAGAAGAGCAATTATTAGACATTGCTAAAGAGATCAAGTCCTTATGATTCAAGATTATCTAGACCAGTTAATTGTTGTTGGGGACCGTTTGATTATTGAGCTCTCCGAGAGCAGTGACCGAACAGATAGCGGATTATACCTACCTCCCAACGTGAAAGAAAAAGAAGAGATTCAAAGTGGCTACGTGTTAAAAGTTGGTCCAGGACACCCCATCGCATTTGATGAAGATAGCGAGCCTTGGAAGTCAAACGATAATCCGGTCAAATATATTCCGGTGCAAGCAAAAGAAGGCGATTTTGCCTTTTTTCTCAAGAAGTATGCCTATGAGCTAGTATTTAAAGGACATACGCTCATGATAGTCCCCCAGACCTCTATTTTGTTGCTTCAGCGAGACAAAGGACTTTTTGATTAAAATGTCAACTTTAGATTGCTTGTGCGTGTTATCTTTAATGAATAAACAACGCAATGAGTTTTCCTGATAATCTATTGTATTCCAAAGACCATGAATGGGTCAAGGTCGAAGGCGAAATCGCCATAGTTGGCATTACTAACTTTGCCCAAAGCGAATTGGGCGATATAGTCTTCGTTGATGTTGACACCGTTGAAGAATCCCTTGAGAAGGACGCTGTTTTTGGAACCATTGAAGCGGTAAAAACCGTATCAGACATGTTTATGCCCGTTGCCGGGGAAGTTGTTGAAGTGAACGAGGCCCTTGAAGACAGTCCTGAACTGGTAAATAGCGATCCCTATGGAGAAGGTTGGATCGTAAAAATCAAGCTCAACGCATCAGACACCGAAGAACTTATGGACAGTGCGTCTTATAAGTCCATGGTCGAAGGATAGCCAATATTGTTTTGATTGTGATCTACAGAATTAGCCTAGGACTTTGGGTTGTGCTCCTTGCCTACCTCTCTCTAAGGCCAAGTTCAACATCTCCACCTCTCTTCCCTCACGCCGACAAGGTCTTTCATCTATTGTTTTATAGTGTGTTGTGCATGCTAGCTTTCAGGTCACATAGCACAAGGCCCAATGGAAAACAGCTTGTATATCTTGCCTTAACATGTTTTTTATACGGCATTTTTTTAGAATTTATGCAGAGATTTGCCACAAAAAGTCGTTTTTTTGAGATATTGGACATAGTTGCTAATGGAATGGGAGTCTTTTCTGCATCTATAGTGTATTTAATGTTCACAAAGAAAAAATTATGGGTTTAGGAATAATTATTACACTCGTTGGATTTGTAGGATCCGTTGCCCTTTTGTTTGGCTTGGTGTGGTACTTAATGACACTTGGCGGAGAAGAAAGCGATGCCAATTTAATTGCCCAAAACAAGGCCAACCCCCTGCAAAAGAAAGCCAAAGGGAAGGATTTACGCCCATGGGCGGCGATCCTTGTTCTAGGAGGATTCCTCAGTGTATCGACTACAACGATTTTTGTTTTTTCCAGCAAATCGGCCACCGACAGCCTCAATCAAATGTTTTCTGCCGTATGGGAAATTGAAGCCAAGCCCTCTGAATTTTTTGTAACGGTTGAAGAGGAAGAAATCCTAGACCCACCGCCTTCTGAACCACCACCACCACCGCCACCACCACCGACAGTAGACAATGTGGTTATCAGTGAAGAAAAAATAGATACCGTTATTGCGATTGATACCACCGCGGTAATCATTGAGCCTGACATTGTCATTGATGAGCCAAAAATTGCGGATGATGTCATTGTCGATGTTCCTCAACAAAAGGCATGCTTTAAAGATGCTGATGCCAATTGTCGAAGTCTGTCGGGTTCGGAACAGGACGAATGCTGCCAAAAAGCCATTTTGACCTACTTGGCTAAAGTTGAATACCCTACTCAGGCAAAGGACTTAGGTGTAGAGGGTAAAGTGCTTCTTCGCTTTGTCGTCGAAAAAGATGGAAGTATATCTCAAATCGAAAAAGTGCGAGGAGATGACATGCTTGCTGCTGCAGCCATTCGTCACATAAAAAACTCTGGAGGTAAGTGGGTGCCTGGCCAAAATAACGGTGAGAGTGTGCGCTCGCGCTTTGTGGCCCCCTTTACTTTTAAATTACGCTAAGCAGCGTTACGCATTGATACAATGACCAATAGGGCGCAGCGCCACTTCATAAACGTAATTCTATCTCTACTCTGTATGGCATGTAGCACCTCGCTCTTGGCCCAAGATGAGTATGTGCGTGCTGAACGGCTCTTTAATGAAGCTAAATTTGATTCTGCCGCCCAACTATACCTCGACCTCTTTACCACAGAGTCACCGAAAAATCCCTCTACCTATCTTGCCCTAAGTCGATCATTGAATGAAGTAAAGGACTTTGATCGCCTAGGTCTAGTCGCCGAAAAATATCGCATTGACAGCAAGGACCCCTTGGGATACATTGATCAATATTGGGCGTTTTTGAACCGGGGAAAGGCTAAAAAAGCAGACAACCTATGGAAAGATATTATGACGTACTCCACGTCTTCAACAGAGGTTAACTGTAGTCGTTTAATGCAACGTTTGATTCGATATGGTGCATTTAATCAAGCAAAAATCATCTTCACGCAGTTTGCCCCAGCCATACACTCAGCCCCTCAAAACCTTGTGGAACAATATTTAGAACTCTATTTCCTTGAGGACTCGATGGATAAAGCCCTGACCCTGTCATTGGAATACTTAAAGGAAAGGCCGTTGCAAGTTGAAGGTTTTGCTAGATTCTTTGATCGACAAAAATCCAAAGAAGGCTTCTACAATTTGTGTAAACAAAAGCTTTTTACCTATACAAGTCAACACCCTGAGGTATCTTTTACTCTTCAGCTGCTCATATGGCTTGAACAAATTCATGGAAATTTTGGAGAGGCCGCGCGATTTGGCTTAATGCTTGCACGTCGATCAGCAGATTTTATTCCTAACCTGCTGGCCTTGGCCCAAGATGCATTTAATAACAATGCCCTTGTTCAATGCCTTGAACTGTGCAACTTTGTCTTGACCTCAGAATATGTTAACTCTTTTGGAGGCAAGGCCGCCCAACTCAAACTAACCACACAAAAACGCCTACTCGACCATGGAGACGATAATGCAGTAGATCTGAATTATCTTGAAAGTGCCCTACTTGAACTTGCCAATAATCGTGAAGCAGACCCATCCATTCAAACAGAAGCTATTCTTGAATACTGCAGCATACAAATAAAATATCGCCACGACATTCCGTATGCAGTGAACTTTTTAGATAGCCTTATTCAGTACAATACCTTTACACGGCAAAACCTTAACCGGATTAAACTACTCTATGGAGAAGCATTAACTATGCAGGGAAAGCCATGGAAGGCATTAATTATCTACACGCAAGTGGACCATAATGATAGAGATGGAGTTCTTGGTGAAGAAGCTAGATTTAAAA
>DLYY01000005.1:10367-10555 GCA_003447535.1 Bacteroidota bacterium
TTGGTGAAGAAGCTAGATTTAAAAAAGCACAACTAAGCTATTATGAGGGGGAATTTGAGTGGGCCCAAGCACAACTCAATATTCTCAAAGGGGCAACCTCAGAATTAATTTCAAACAATGCCATTGAACTGTCTGTATTTATCACCGATAACCTTGGCTTGGACTCAAACACTGATGCTATGATGGGC
>DLYY01000101.1 GCA_003447535.1 Bacteroidota bacterium
ATAGGTGTAAAATGAGGAGCACTTTTTAATACAAATGGAGCAAGGTCTATCAGGTCTTTTATAGCTAAAACTGCTTCAACAAACCGATCTAATTCATCTTTAGTGTAGCTTTCGGTTGGCTCAATCATTAACCCAAAAATCTCAGGAAATGCTACTGTTGGAGCATGAAAACCAAAATCCAAAAATAACTTACCAATTTGAGGAATTGCCTGGTTTTTGGGAATACCATGGTTTTCTAAATTCGCAAAGTCTTCTTCACTTAGGGTCAAAATGAATTCGTGCATCCTTGGAGAATCAAGAGCATTTTCGGGTAATGTTTTATAACGCCCGTTAAGTTTTTCAAAGAGATATCTGGCAGAAAGAACCGCAACGGATGACATATTCGGGATGCCTTCACGACCCAATCGTAAAAGATAGGAGTACGCTCGAACTTTATGACCAAAATTTCCCCAATTTCGATGAAATGAACCTATAGAATATCGAGGTGATTCGTAATCATAAGTTCCATCCTTCAATTTGAAAATTTGTTTACCGGGCAGAAAATCGACAAGTTTATCAGAAACTGCTACAATTGCGTCTCCAGGTCCACCACCACCGTGCGGAATGGTCCAAGTTTTATGTAAGTTGTTATGTACGGCATCAACTCCCAGTTCGCCTAAATTTACGAGACCTGCAATGGCATTCATATTGGCGCCATCCATGTAAACTAAGCCACCAGCCTCGTGTACACTATCAGCTATCTTTTTAAAATCTGTTTCAAAGATACCTGAAGTGTTAGGATTTGTAATCATAACTCCGCAGAGTTGATTCCCATACTTTTTTAATTTGGAATCAAAATCAGAAATATCAATTTTGCCTGCAGCGTCGGCCTCCAAGTAAATGATTCCGTCCGGATAGCCAGCCATCGCTGCAGTTGCAAAATTTGTTCCGTGTGCAGAACGAGGTATCAATATATATTTACGGTCATTTTCTCCATTGTGGCGATGATACGCCTGGAAAAGCTTAATACCCACTAGTTCACCTTGTGCACCTGCAACTGGCTGTGTGGTCACTCCGGCAAGACCGGTGATTCCCTTGAACCATTCTTGAATCTCATGAAGAACCTTTAGCGGCCCTTGAGCATCTTCCTTGGGACATTGAGGATGAACTTTAGCAAAACCTTCCAAACCAGCGGCCCAATCATTGAGTAATGGGTTATACTTCATCGTACAAGATCCCAAAGGATAGCACCCGTCGTCTGGAGATACATTGAGTTCTGCTAGTTTGTTGTAATATTCGAAAAGTTCTTCGTCCGAGTATGATGGAATGCGGACGGTTTTTTGCCGTAGATATTTATTGTCAATCTGTGAATTGAAATTTTTGAGCTCTGCAGATTTTTTGTGAAACTCTGTTTGCACAAACGCAATCAATCGATCAACACATTCAGCTGTGTGTAGATTAGAAAAAGACAATTTTATTAATTCTCCTTCTGATTCCATGAGGTTACAGCGGTCCGTAACTTCAATACCAAGGTTTATGTCGTGGGATCTTGCGTTATAAATGAGGGTGGATGCTGATTTGTTTACGCGGATTGTAAGTTCAGTAGGGGAGTTATTTTTATGGAAAGCGGGTGCAATTCCATTAAGCATTTGAATTGCATCGATGAACTTTTGTTGATGACGGTTGGCAATTTCAACTGCAAGACCTAGACCTTTCGTTCCTTGTGAAAGTAAGCTTGCTCCTGCTAGTGTAGCTAAGAATGCTTGATTAGAGCATACATTAGATGTGGCCTTCTCTTTGCGAATGTGCTGCTCGCGGGTTGATAAGACCATTACATGGCAATCTCGACCTTTTAAATCATTGGCTTTACCGATGTATCGCCCAGGCGTATTTCTTAAGTCAGACTTTTTTTCCTTGTTGTGACGACATCCGAAAATGCCCAAACCAGGTCCCCCAAAGTTTGGAGGAATGGCAAGATGTTGTGCATCACCCGCAATAAAATCAGCCCCTGAAATTCCAAATTCAACAGGTGGTTTTAAACCGCCTTCTCCTAGTAAGAATGGATCGATACAAGCGACAGATCGAATCTTATTTTCTTCACAAAAATTCGTTAACAAATCAACATCCTCGAGGACTCCAAGTGAATTAACTTGAGGAAAAACAAAGGCAGAATATTGGCTAAGTGTATCTATTCCAATGGTAGCTAATACAGAATAATCACAATGACCACGGGTCGAGTCTAGAGCCAAAAAATCAAATTTTATTCCTGTTTCCTTTGAAAGAGTTTTCAAAACTTCGATCTCTTTAGGAAATAATGTTGACGCCAAAAGTATCCTGGCAGGTTTGCGACTTGTGCGAATTGAGCAGGTTATCGCTTCAAAGATGGCAAAAGATCGGTCATACAAAGAAGTGTTGATAGCCTCAAATCCAGTAACGGCTGACATGGCACATTGATAGATCCAATGAGAGATGAGAGTTCCTTGACTTCTTTCTGGTTGGTATGGGGTGTAGGAGGTGGATAGATTTCTAAGGTTTGATACGAATTCGATGATTTTCGGGGTATTCCATTGGGGAAGTTGATCACCTATAAAAGAAAGCCTAAGATTAGAAAGATTAGAGATCTGTGCAATTTCGTCTGCAACTTCAAAATAGGATAACTCGTTTGGTAATTCAAGTGGTTGCGGAAAGAGCAAGTTTGGCTGAATATGAGAAAACAATTGAGACATATCGCCCAATCCAATTGTAGACAGCATACTCTTTATATCCTCACTAGATGCACTTATGTAGTGCCTCGATGTTTCCCTAGGAAATTCTGAAGGATCGTAAGGTAGATTAGCGATGCTTGAATTTTCTTTTAATTCTGTTCCTGTAAT
>DLYY01000130.1 GCA_003447535.1 Bacteroidota bacterium
CTATTCAACCTATTCTAAGCATTTACCTCAAATGGCTTTTTCATGTCTCTCCAAATAGGTAAGTCGACATACGTAAGTGAGCAGCGAACTTTATTTATCAGGGATAAAGAAGAGATTAAGCTGACTCCAAGGGAAGCCGCTTTGTTCGAGTGCTTGCTGGAACAAAAAAATGATATCGTAACAAGGGATGAAGTACTGCAAAAGGTTTGGTCCAAAACGGACTACTTTGCTGGACGAAGTATGGATGTATACATCAATAGGCTGCGAAATCACTTAAAAAAAGATGATTCCATTACACTTCATTCTATTCGTTCTCTCGGTTATCGATTAGAAGATTAAGTCGTCAATAAAAGCGCCAAAACTCTATCTCTCCGATAGGGTAAATGTAATCGTAAAATCATCGTAGATGAAACCATCAGCCACTGCTTTTGGATCTAGGATTGATTTGGATTTGTACATAATATCGAAGTCCGTGCGGTCAATAACCAACTTTCCTTTGATCTCACCTTCCTTTAACTCGTATTGGAGAGTGTATTCTTTGGATATGTCTTTTATCGTTAGCAGGCCTAAAACCTCTCCTAGTTCGCCGTTGCCATTTTTAACTGTAAAGGAAGCTTCTTGATAGTCTTCGGTATTAAAGAAGTCAGGATTTTTAAGATGGTTGGTTAGGGAGTTTTTCGCTCCACCGGTTAAATCTTCAACGGTAATGCTAGACATGTCCATCACAATACTCGCCTGGCTAACCTCACCTTGGCTATTTAATGTAATGTTGGCCTTTTGAATGCTGACTAACCCATTGTGCTGTCCTCCTACTTTTTTGGCAAGCCATTCAACTTTGCTTTTTCCTAGATCAACCTCAAAAACCTGTTGAGCTTGTAAAATGTTTGAGGATAAAATTACTGCAAGGATTAAAACGAGATATTTTTTCATGATGAATGTTGTTATACTTTGAACTAACTAAACAAGGTTATCTGAGTATTAGTTCCAACATCTATGCCAAACATGGCTCTATCTGGGATATATGGGCATAAAAAAAGCCGAGGATAATCCTCGGCCTTATTTTGAAGTTATGATAACTGCTTACTCAGCAGCTTCCTCAGTACCTTCTCCAGTAGCTTCTTCTGTAGCAGCCTCATCACCTTCAGCAGCTTCTTCTTCGCCACCACAAGCAACAACAGTGATTGCTACAAAACCTGCTAGCAAAATTGGTAAAAACTTTTTCATGATAGAATTTTATAGTTTAAGAATGATTTAAATATAACCGGGTATTTGAGTAATTCAAAGCGAAGTCACTAACATTTTGTTAAGATGGTTGATTTCGTTGTGAATTCAGTCCCTAAAGGTTCTTCCACTTCCTGTATTTTTGGATTTATGGGACGCTCGCAAACCTTTGCTCTACACACACTAGGCTGCAAACTAAACTTTGCTGAAGGATCTTCAATTAGTCAACAGTTGGAGCAGCAGGGTTGGATGAGGGTGGACTTTACACAACCTTCGGATTGCTATATAATCAACACTTGCTCTGTTACTGCGCA
The DNA here is from genome assembly GCA_003447535.1 of Bacteroidota bacterium. Taxonomy (GTDB): domain Bacteria; phylum Bacteroidota; class Bacteroidia; order Chitinophagales; family UBA8649; genus UBA8649. Next base: position 1,536 of record DLYY01000130.1, read on the forward strand.
AGCAGACAAAAAGTGTAGAAACCTGGTGCGTCAGGCTAAACGAAACAATGCCGAAGCAAAGGTAGTGGTCATAGGCTGTTATGCTCAGTTGAAGCCAGCGGCCATAGCCTCAATTCCTGGAGTAAATCTTGTACTAGGTGCTAATGCTAAGTTTGATATCGATGCTATCATGGAAACTGATGCTGAAACAAATTCTGTACACGTTGGATCAATCAAAGAAGTAAATCGCTTTGATCCAGCTTTTTCACAAAATGATCGAACACGTACCTTTTTAAAAGTCCAAGATGGCTGTGATTACCACTGTACGTTTTGTACTATTCCTCTTGCAAGAGGCCGTTCAAGAAGCACTTCGATAGATAAGGTTCTACAGACTGCCTACAAAGCCATTGAATCAGGAGCTAAAGAAATTGTTTTGACCGGTGTAAATATTGGTGATTTTGGTCGTTCGGAAGATGGACGCCAGCGAGGCAGTGAGAGATTCCATGATTTAATCGTCGCATTGGATGATTTGGAGGGTGCCGAGAGGTTTCGAATTTCTAGCATTGAACCCAATCTCTTAACAGATGATATCATTGAGTTTGTTGCGTCGTCAAAAAAATTCATGCCCCACTTTCATATTCCCTTACAAACAGGTGTCGACCGGCTATTGCGTGCCATGCGACGGAAGTACAATACTGCGTTGTATCGTAGTAGAGTCGAGCATATAAAGGCCGTAATGCCGAATGCTTGTATCGGTGCTGATGTTATCGTTGGTTTCCCTGGGGAGACAGATGAAGACATTCAATGTACTGCCTCCTTTTTACAAGACTTAGAGGTTAGCTATCTCCACGTGTTTACCTACAGTGAGCGACAAAATACAAGAGCACCTCAGCTAGCGGATCCAGTTCCTGTTCATACACGGCGTGAAAGAAACTATATCTTAAGGAATATCTCGGAGCGTCTGACTAAACAATTCTATCGTGAACAGAAGAACCATACTTCTCCCGTTCTGTGGGAAGAAGGGGATGTCAAGGATGATTGGATGTATGGTTATACATCAAATTATATTCGTGTTCGTGCGAGACGTGAACAGATTGATTTCGGTGGGATAACATCTGTCGCTCTCAACCAATATCTCGAGGAAGAAGGCGTATATTCAGTTAACAAGCCAATCTAATTTTTGTGTTTATAGTTATGATTTTACGTGCTTACCCCACCATTTTTGACTTTATCAACGATAAATTCCCCTTTCTATCTGCAATGCTTCGAGATGGTGAGCCCTTCCCAAGTATGTTCCCCAACACTTACGGTTTTTTTGTCGCGATGGCTTTCCTTTTGGCTGCCCTTGTTCTTCGGCAAGAACTAAAGCGTCGCGAGGAAATGAAGCTACTCATTGGTCATTCTCGGGAAATTGTGGTGGGTACAGGTCCCAATTGGACGCAACTGTTGATTAATGGAGCTATCTCTTTCCTTTTTGGCTATAAGATTATCGGTGCTTTCACAAATATGGACCAAGCCGCCATTGATCAGATGGCCTATTTACAAAGTAGCGAGGGAAGTTTATTGGGCGGTTTGCTCGCTATGGCATTATCTATTCTTCCTGCTTATCGAAAAGCAAAGAAGGAGCAATTGCTGAAGCCCGAACGGCGATGGGTAGACTATATGCCTCATGAGCAAATAGGAGAGATGGTAGTTATTGCAGCAGTTTTTGGCATTCTTGGCGCTAAGATTTTTGATTTTTTACAACCGGATCGTGTTCAAGACTTCTTTCAGAATATGGGGAATCTATTAAGCAATCCTTCTTTGTTTGTCAGTGGCCTTACTATATACGGCGGGGTGATTTTTGGTGGCCTTGCGATATTGGTATTTGCATACCGTCGCAAAATTCATATTGCCCATTTATTTGATGTGCTTGGATTGAGTTTCCTACTTGCTCAAGGAATAGGTCGTTTAGGATGTCATTTTTCAGGTGATGGCGATTGGGGAATTGTTAATCTCAATCCAAGGCCTAGTTGGATTCCTGAATCTTGGTGGTCAAACACATACGCGCACAACGTAATTAATGCGGGCGAGCCCATTCCAGGGTGCACGGGCCAATACTGCTATGAACTTTCAGCGGGCGTCTATCCCACAAGTATCTTCGAGTTTTTCCTTTTTTTAGGGGGATTTCTTCTATTATTTTTCCTTCGAAAAAAGCTCACCCATAAACCGGGACTGCTTTTTGCTGGTTTTTTGCTTTTTGCTGGCGTTGAGCGTTTTTTGATCGAAGGTATTCGGGTAACATCTACGGCAAGCGCTTTGGGTATGTCTCAAGCTCAGATGATCTCCATAGGAATGATTCTAGGGGGAATGGGGTTATTCATTTACAAGTACAAATCGAGCTTGCTAAGTTATACCTCATCGATGAAGAATGGGGACAAGTAGTCCTGTAAGACTACCTGCGATATACCCTGTGATTAC
>DLYY01000076.1 GCA_003447535.1 Bacteroidota bacterium
GGATTATACAAATCAATAGATGCATTCCCACGTGTAAAGCCACCCTCACAAGCAATAATGACATAATCGGATAAGTCAATACCGTCAACTGATGATTCTGCCTCATACACTACAAGACCGTCAAGGCAGACGAAGTCGTCTTTCTTACACCCTGCAATCAGCAGTAGACTAAGGAGTAAGGTGCCAAGACAACGTGACATCAAGGGCAGTTTGTGGTGTCGCATATCCAACAATGGTTTGATATTCTGTAAACGTAACGTTATTCCAAGCAAAAGATGTTTCAAGGCGTTGATTTTTCCATCGCCAATTTTTAGCGACATGTAAGGTACATGTCGTGTAGGGTATTAGGGTTGTCGATTGATCGACATAGCGCGAAGATTCTCCCTGAATTATCGTTCTCACCATCCAATCATACCAAGACCATGTTACTTTGCTATCCCACTGATAGTTGGCAATGTAAGGCACTCTATCAACAACACCTTGTTCTGATATTTTTTCAATATTGCGCCGCGCTAACGTACCAGACCACGCCAGATGCATTTCATTAAAATCCTTTTGCAATCCAAGGGTAAGCTCTCCCCCATAACTTCGAACTTCCCCAATATTTTCGGGCATCCATTGCTGAGTGGACTGAGGCAACCATAATATGTAATTCGTCAGATGCGAATAATAGGTCTTGAGCTGAAGAAGGGATCGATTGTTGTGTTCTACAGCAAGCGACAACTCCCCTGTTTGACTAAACTCAGGACGAAGGTCAGGATTCCCACTGTTTATCCAATAGCGGTCATTCAGCGATGGCCAACGCTGAGACTGCCAATAGGCCAAGGAATAAGATAGTGTAAATGGCTTTGTTGGACTCGCATATTGACTGGTATCATCTCGACCCAAAGACATGGATCCTGATACTTCTCCTTGGGGCAGCAACCTAGGAATGTAGTTCTCCAATGCTACCAAATTGGCTTCAAGCTTCGTCTTTAACCAAGGCTTAGCATACCAACGCATTCGATAGGATTCATTGACTTCCCACTGATTATATTGGCTTTCATTATAGTTATTTGTTGTAAGCCTATCATAATAGAGATTACCCTGATAGGATAAAAAGAACCTTTTTTGCCAGTTAAGCTCCAACCGATTGGATAGTTGAGCAGATTGGGAATGATTCTCTTTAATCTCACTACCCTCAAACAGCGAAAACTTACTTTGATAAGTACGCAATCCTATAAGCGGTTCATAAGAGATATCCAATGCCTTTCGACTAAGGATATAGATGTTAAGCTTCGCAACATGGCCGGTGTTCAACTCTCGAATGGACTCTGTACTGCGCAATTCGAAGACCGTAGGTGGTATCCTTGCATCGGCGTGTTGCCCATACGATGAAAGCTCAAGATAACCATCGCATCGTTCGCCAGTCCAAAGTATATTCTTCCAATGTGCCTGATAAAATGCCTTTCTAGCATCCGCATCTTGCAATCGTTGATATGGTTGACCTGGTAGGCTCATCAAACGGTAGCGAAAATTATTTTTTGTAAAGTCGTACCCCCCGGTAAACGATACATATCCTTTATCATAGACTTTATCCCATCCGACATCGTGCGCTATGTGGCGATACGTTCCTATAACCTGTCTTATCCTTAAGGCATCTTGACTTATCTGAGGTGATGCGATATGAAGCATACCGCCCGCAGTAACATGACTCGCTTCAAACGACAAATCCTGATCACCATTCAAGGGCAAAATGCTTGCATTAACTTGGCTGATGTCAGGAGAATTAATACGCAATCCATTAAAGGAGACCTGAGTATGAGCAGCAGACATTCCGCGATAACTTAAGCTGGACAGTTGGCCTGTGCCATAGTGCCTAACTTGAATACCCTTTTCCGAAGCAAAACTATTTAGGCTTAATGTTATGCCTGGATTAAGCGCTTCATCTAATGAGGTGGAAATAGCGCGCGGAATAGGCCTTATGACAACATTACGCAGCACTTCAGAAAGCGTTGTGGAGTCCTTACTGACCGAAATCGTATCTCGACCAGGAGATTGGGCGTAGCTCCATGATAAACATGCGCACAAACAACATAGCAATACTACACGCCTAATATAACCTTGACAACTTTCCATTGATCACTTATTCGGTTATATTCCATAATCCACTGATAGCCTTTACACACTTCTGTTAAAGACGTTATCTGAGTCCTCATTCCTTTAGTATCTAGAACCCAGCATCCTTGATCAACATAATCAGCTAACCCTCGTCCAGCATTGATAAGCATAGCTGAATGGTTAAAATGGGCTATAGTTTCTATCGACGTCGGCGCATTGTAATCCTTAACATGCGCCACCGCATCTAAATCAAAACCAGAAGAAGCATAAGGCGTAGGGTATGGATCATTGATAAGATTGCCCTCAGTATCATAACTCCCTAATGAAGGATCTAGAATTCCAATCACATCAACACATCGGACAAAATAAATCGTATCCGATGGATTAATTTCAGCGATTTCATCTAGATCAAAAAGCGCCCCGATTTGAGTTGGATAAATACCCGCGAGTCCCTGAATATCATAGGCCATTAAGCCCCCAAATCCATTCACCTGTCCATTGGTTTGAGTTAGGGATTGTGAAGGAAATCTGTAATAATCGATGCCGTTAATGGATACTTCTACAAAAGCGAGCTCCGCGAAGAACTGACCGTCTCCCATATCCATAGCATTTTCAAAAATGGCCAATTCGGGTCCAATTCCATCAGGTATACCAGAAGCAAAAAAATAGGTTGCCGCTCCCCCATCGCCAAGACTAACGACATTGCCATCTGCTTCACCGAGCGCATCCGCAACCACACCATAACCCGCTATTCCTAAAGAAGTGTCATTCAGATCTTGATATCCCCGTACTACTTGGACACTATCCCCCCAGGAAACAATAGCAGGGTCCATATAACTAATCTGAGACCATCCACACTGTGCAATGAGGATCATCAATGCTGTAAGTCGGAAAATCATGAACGCATAATGGGCTTAACGATTGCACGACCATCCTGTAGGGTAACCACTACTAGAGCCATACCCTTCCAAGAAGAACGCCATTCAAGATGGTTCTCG
>DLYY01000078.1:0-709 GCA_003447535.1 Bacteroidota bacterium
GGGGTTGCAGAGAATGATATGTCCCATTATGTCTTTATTGGAGCACCTGATATTCCAACAATGATACAACGGATGATGATGCTTCAGAAGGATGAAGAGTTTGCCGCATTTAGCACGAGAGTGGCGGATATGAGAACTATATTACACCAGGATATGATTATGGCTATTGGAGCTTGGAATGTCCCGGAGTAAAACCACATTGTAATATTGTGTAGAGCTCACCTTTATGGTGGGCTTTTTTTATGCATTTCTTCGTCCAGGAAGGGTATGTCTTTTTAAGATTCTTCTAGACTCCTCTTGGACAGTAGGGTTATTTCGAATCGACCAAATTCGTTTTCTGGCCTCTCTACCTGCCTCAATATGATTGACTATTGGATCAGGGTATGCGTTGTTGAGATTCAAGAACTTACGATCGAGCGCTGTCAGTTTCCATGGTTCATGAATGAATTGAATAGGTACATTACTTAGTTCAGGTACCCATCGTTTGATAAATGCTCCCTCGGCATCGTTATCCATAGATTGTTTCACAGGATTGTACATCCGTACCGTATTGATTCCGGTTACCCCCGCTTGCATTTGAAATTGCGAAAAATGGATGCCGGGTTCAAAATCGAGAAAGTACTTGGATAATATTGGACTTCCCCAGCGCCAATCCTGCCACAAGAGGTGTGTTAAAAATGAGACGACCATGGCACGCATTCTAAAATTC
>DLYY01000078.1:1016-1212 GCA_003447535.1 Bacteroidota bacterium
CCATGGCACGCATTCTAAAATTCACATAGCCTGTAGCTTGCAGACATCGCATGCATGCATCAACTAAAGGAAATCCAGTTGTACCCTTAGCCCATGCTTCAAGGTAATCATCATTTCGTGTTTTATTTAGAAGGTCATAGCCTCTGTTTACATGTTCGAACTCCATGCGGTCTTCCATTTCAAATTTTTGAATGAA
>DLYY01000078.1:1512-5886 GCA_003447535.1 Bacteroidota bacterium
ATTTCAAATTTTTGAATGAAATGATCATGCCATCTCAGACGACTTCTAAAGGAGGCCATATTCCTTTTCCATCCAAACTCTTTTTGCTTAAGCGCGGCTTGAAAAACCTGCCGAATCGAGAGGTTCCCATAAACGAGAAATGGCGACAAACGACTGCAATGTGTTGCACTAGTCTCTGGCTTGGAGATATTTTGCATGTAATGCCGGCCACGCTCCGTCAGAAAGCTTGTCATTGTATTTTGAGCCTTCTCTAATCCGATGCTTTGAACTTGCTTACTACCCGTTGTTAATATTGCTGGCCAATCAAACTCTGGAAGACTATCGAATACTGGGGGATGGGGCAGTTGAGATTGATCTACCGCATCGATAGGACTATTCATATAATGATACCAAGCCTTTCTCCATGTGTCTCTATTTTTTAACCCTCGTACTACTCCGTTGCGTTGGAATTCTTTCCATATTATAGAAGATTCCAAAAAGAAATCCTTGAGCTGTATATCGCGTCGGTAGGTCTGTTTTAAACCCGTTTCCTGATGAGAAAAAACATGATGTATCGTGCAGTGTTGATGGATATGCTGAAACACATCTAGTGGGTTCCCTTCTATGACCACGATTCGTTGGTTAAACTCGGCGAGCTGACCGTTCACGGATTGTAAGGATTGGTAAACGCATCGATTGTGCCTATGATCCATGTGGTCATCTTCCCAAAGATCAGGTTCTTGAATGTAGAGTAAGAGTAGGGGACAGCCTTCTTCAATGGCAGATTGGAGTGGTTTGTGATCCGATATGCGCAAATCGCGTTTAAACCATACAATATTGATTATTTCCACAGCTTGGTTTTTAGGCCATTTAATAAGTTTTAAACCAATGGGTGTAAAAGCTTGTTCTATCAATAGTGTCAAACTCAAGATTCTATGAAGACTTATGTTGTATTTGGAGGTAGCCGTGGGATTGGATCGTCCTTGGTGTCTGTTTTACTCCGCGATGGTCATAACGTAGTAAATATCTCTAGGAAGGAATCAGATGAAAATCATGCTAATCTATCCAACTTTTCTTTGGATGTTTTAGACAAAGATTGGAATAGCCTTCCTGACTTAACGGAGATACACGGACTGGCATATTGTCCAGGTAGTATCGATTTAAAACCGCTTCGAAGGGTTAAGGTTGAGGATATGGAAGAGGCGATGGGTATCAACTTATATGGAGCGCTCAAGGCTATTCAATGGGCATATCCTGTTATGCGGAAGACGCCGAATGCATCGGTTGTTCTATTTAGTACGGTAGCTGTTTCGCAAGGTATGCCTTTCCATTCCGTGGTAGCTTCTGCGAAGGGAGCGGTCGAAGGGTTTACCAAGTCACTTGCTGCTGAATTTGCACCTAAGATTCGCGTGAATTGTATTGCCCCGTCGTTAACGGATACGGAGTTAGCTGGTGATTTGCTTCGAGATGATAAACGGCGCGAAGCATCTGCCGAGAGACACCCTTTGAAGCGCATAGGTCAGCGCGAAGACATCGCGCATGCGGCCCAATACTTACTTGGAGAAGAGTCCTCTTGGGTTACAGGGCAGGTCCTCCATGTAGATGGAGGTATGAGTAGTATTCGAGTGTAGAAAATCCGTTATAACAGCATGCTGTATTTTTGCGCGACCCGGGGATCAGCATAACTATACCATAATTCAGATGCTTGTATGATTACTAATCATAACAACTCTTATATCTCAGTTTCCTCTGATGACGATAGAATGCGTTTTGTCCTAGGTAAGCGAGGCAATAAGTCCTTGCTTGTCATTGGGCTAAATCCGAGCTCTGCCAATGAGAAAAAGCTTGATCCAACTACACGAATTATCGAAAAAATTGCCCTTAATCATGGCTATGATGGATGGCATATTATTAACCTTTACCCCTTGCGTTGTGCTAAACCTTCCCATCTCCCAAAGAGGCGTAAAGTCGATGTATATACTCAGAATCTTTTATTTATCGAAGAGTATTTAGTAAAGAACCATCAATCGGTTGAAGCAGTATGTTTAGGCTGGGGAAATCACATAGCTCGTTATCCCTATCTCAAAGAGGCAAGAGATGCGATTCGTGCCATGTTAGCTCTTTACGATTTCAAATGGCATTGCTTAGGAGTAACTCAGGCAGGTCATCCCATTCACCCCTCGCCATTATCTATCAATACCCGTTTTGGAGGAGCGAGCAAGGTGGCCTTAATGCCGTATTCAGAGTCTATTGGAAATGATTAAGTTTTATTTTCTTTATAGAGTATTCTAACGTTATCCATTAATGAGGAATTATAATTTTTCAGCACCTAAATTTTCTTTTATGCCTTTATTAATTAGAATTAATCCAATTATTAAATACGTTTCTTGTTTTCTTATATCCTTTTTTATGGTGTATTCTGGAATGAAAGCACAAGATGATTTTGGAGGAGATGGGCAGGCGTGCAAGGACCAGATTCAATATTATCGATCGTTCTTTAGTTTGGATTGTGTAGAGGAAAAGGCAACGGATAACTATGGGAATGGTTTCAGTGATTTATACGGGACGCGAAATTTTAGAACCATTCTCCACGGAGTAGCTTATCGAGGAGGAGGCAACAATTATTATCATAACGAAAACAAGAGAGATAATAAAAATCCGCTTCCCAATGATGGATTGAAAAATTTAGCCGATCTAAAGTTTGAGGCTGCCGTCTATTTGTACAGTACAAATTTTGAAACAGCACCCTCCACCATGCGAGGGTCAAGCGGGCATGTTATGGACTATTATCAGATTTCAGGAAACTCAAAAGATGATATGAGATCCCTCCTTGAGATGACACATGAGTCGATAATGAATCCCGACCAAGGCCCCTTGTATCTCCATTGTTGGAATGGATGGCATCAGAGCGGTTATGTATCAGCAGTCTTGCTTAGACAGTTCTGTGGACTAAGTGCTGAGGAAGGTTTGCAGTACTGGAATAATAACACCGATACGTATAATAACGGATATACACGAATAAAAAATGCTATTCAGGACTTTCAGCCTTATCAAGATTTGAAGGTTTCTGGTCAAGTTCAAAAGGAAATCTGCCCCTGTATGAATTCTATGGAAGTGAGCGTTGAAATTGATGATGCAGTGCAAAAGAAATTGCAAAATACGCTCATGGTGAAGGTTCCTTTTGAAAGCAATTCTTCGGCGATTACTCCGGGCTCACTCACCGTTATTGATGAATACATTGTCCTCTTAAAAGAAAACAAATTTTTTGATGTAGAGATCGGCGGTCACAGTTCTGCGCCTGGAGATTTTTATGCGAATCAGGTCTTGTCTGAGAAGCGAGCAAAATTGGTCTATGAATACCTCATTGCCGAGGGAATTGAGTCTGAACGACTGACCTACAGAGGGTATGGAGAAAGTCAACTCCTCGATATTCGAAACACTCAAGAAGCGCACGATAAAAATCGACGCATAGAATTTAATGTGATTGGACTGAACCTTGAGGTTCAGTTTGCAAAGAATAGTTCGCGTTTACCTCAGAGTGCAGAATCTCAATTACTTTTTGTTCGCGAGATGCTTGCTGCCAATCCTACCTATGCAATAACGATTGTTGGTCATACGGATATATCGGGAGATGCGGATATTAATCAACGGCTTTCGCGCGAAAGGGCTTATGCCGTTTATGAATACCTTCAACGCACAGGGGCTTCTACCGATCAATTGTTCTACAAAGGCATGGGAGCGGATCAACCCCGTTATTCTAATGACACTGAACTCGGTCGTTCAAAAAATCGCCGAATTGAAATAATTCTTAACTAGGTGATGAAGAACGCTAAGTATTTCTTAATTGTCTGCGCGCTATCGGTTTTTTCGAATCTTTCTGCTGGCACGGACTCCTTATTACTTTCCCATGAAAGTGGCTGGTATGAAGCGAGCTTTTTGCTAGAGGCTTCATCTATAGTTGGAGAAATTGTCTATGAGATTAATGGGACAACCCCTACGCGCAGAAGCCCTAGATGGCGGGGCTCAATGAAAGTAAACTCGACTACGCTCATACGATTTGGCGTAAAGCATGAAAGTAAGATTATCCTGGAGAAAACCTGTTTGTACTTAGTCGACTTTGAGTCTACCATACCAGTACTTTCCCTTGGTACGGCCCCTGCCAATTTATTTGACTCAGTTAAAGGTATTTATGTGCCCGGTCATAGAGCGTATCGAGATACGACAAAAACTGCTGTATCTGTGTATTATGCCAATGCCAACTACACCCAGAAATGGGAGCGTGATGTCCAAGTAAACTACCTTGTTCCTGGCGAAGGTGAGGTGATTCATCAGGCTGCTGGTCTACGGATATTTGGTGGATTGACCAGGCATAGCGCCGAAAAATCGCTTCGAATC
>DLYY01000114.1 GCA_003447535.1 Bacteroidota bacterium
GTCATGTTCACGGTCGAAGATTACTCCTCTCCAAAACTTGCCATAACCTATTCCAACTCTGGCTCGAAATCTCATGCACTGGGTAATTGTTTTACCTGGACCTCTAGCCCCATCAAAAAACACAATGTCCGCAGGAGCGCAAAGTGCCAATTCTTGACTTGAATTTGGTATTGGTTCCCAAACAACATCAATCTTCGGATTCGACATTTTCGCCACCATCCGATTCTAATATTTTTGATGTGATATTACTTTGATGCTCAATTGCTTTTGACTCCCAGTCTTCGGCAGATTCAGGCATCGGAACTCGCATTACATGCAATACGTTTTGAGTATTGTTGTTTACGGTCAATCCAGGCTTTTCAATAAAGCCCATGTAGTCTCCGTAAATTTTCATTAACTTTGCAACGTCTTCAGCCTTTTGTGCGTTTTGTGCTTTTTCCCAAAGTAGTCGTGCTGCTTCTTCGCGAGATGGCAAGAACTCTCTTGCCCCATGCTTTTCAACTAATTGTTTTTGTGCTTTTAAAACATCTGCATCATTAGGCCAAGTTGTAGCGATTTCCATAATTCGACTTTGCTCAATACCAATTGATTGAGCAGCAGCAAACGCATTGTTAGGATCACGCAACAACGCATCGGCAAATCGAATTTTTAAATCAGCTTCATTCATTAGTAGACTATTACATCCCAAGAAGTAGAGGTTTCGTATTTTTGGATTTTAAGGTCAAGGTTGTAGGCATTGTTGTCAAACGAATCGCCACCTGTTCCAATTTTTAAATAGCCATCGTAAACACTGCTGCCGGAAAAATGATTTGTTATTTTGACGTAATCTGCCGGAATTGCGGTTCTGTTTGTTGCAGTCACAGTCACTAAGGATGCTGCCGGACCGCCTCCAGAACCAGTTGCAATTAAAACAACGTCATAATCGTACCAACCTGTTTGTGATGTCGATTTAACAACTTCATATTCGTAGTATCTTGTTGCGCTGGTTTCAACTTTAACTGTACTTCCAGGAACAATCAAAGCTAAGTCACTTGCTCTATCAGTTGAAGTTGAATCACTGTTGTTAATCCTCAATTTAGTTTGCAAGCCATTGTTTGTTAGATTCGTGCTTGCTGGGTCAACATCTGTATTTGAAATTGCAAGTCGATTCCAGTTGTGATTAAAACTTGTTGTTCCACTTTTTTTACTAGAGATTAAGTAAAAAGTGTAACTACCGCCCTCAAGAAGTCGTTTGAATTTTGATATTACATGCCAACCAATTGTCCCCACAGTATCGCCTGTAAAACCTTCAAGGACTTCTAGTGTCTGATCTGAATTGTTTAGTATTACAACTCGGTACAAAGCATCTGAGCTAACATCTGGAATCCAAACTCTAATTTCAGATAGTTGAAAAATTCCAGTGTATGAACTGACTCGAATGCCACTGTAAATGTAAGGTTGGGCAGTCAAAGAAGTAAATGAAGGAGAATCTGCAAGTTCAAAAACAGAATCTGAAATTGGCAACGGAACTGGGTTCGTGTTACTGTTTGCAGCATTTGCGATTGCAATAAGCGATCCAGATGTCACCATTTGTTGAGCAGTGTATGCGGTTGCTGGATTCCACTCACCCGTAAAGTTAACGCGAGCAGCAAGATTGCCCATCATTGCTGCTTGGTCAGCAGACTGCAAAAATGTGTCAACTGCACTTGATACTGTAATGTCTGCCATTAGAGTCCTACGTTCCAATTGTAAACAACGCTCGTAACAGTAGCTGTTGTTGAGTCAGTCAGCTTGATTGAAAAACTTCCGGTTGTTCCACCCTGAGTCGGAGTTCCGCTAATAACTCCGGTACTGGCGTTTAGGCTAAGACCCGTTGGCAATGCCCCAGTTTCCACAACAAATGTCAAAGGTGCTGTTTGACCAGACATTGTTGCACTTACATTAACCGAAGAAGATATGCTTAACGATGCCCATGAATGAGAATACGATAAAGTCAAAGTTGCCGTAGCTAGTTTCTTTTTCATAAAAACTGTTAGCGGACCGGATCGAATAGTGCCTTTTTTCTGATCGACATATTGTAAAGTTCGAGATGTAAATTTAGCCATTAGCTTCGATCTCCTGGTGTCGTAACATCATCGACAACTTCAACAGTTCCATACAACGGAGTTCCAAAAGAAGTCGCAGTGTATTCAATTTCAACATCCCAATAATATTCATCTCCAATTTCTGTTTTTTGCAGAAGAAGACTTTGCGCACTTGTGATTACAGGTGCTGCCATTTGACCTGCACCTGTTCCTGTCGATTGGAAAATTACATTTCCATCTATCTGGTCTTTAATGGTAAACCTAAACGTCAATCCATTAATGTCTCTACCAACGTCCCAAGACTTTGCAGGCCAAGAAACGCTGTCGTAAGCATCGCCACGAATGATGTATATTTTTCTTGGATTTGCCATATCAGGATCGGTAAAGACTTGAGTTGTTGTTGAAAGTTTAGCAAGAATTTCATTTTGCTTTGCAAGCGTAGAGTCTGCTTTAAAGACATCTTCTCGATTCGCATCGGTAAAGTATGTGTAAATTTGAGCAGCAGTATCACCACCACTTGCGTTTATAAATTCAGAACCTTGAGCTACTTCAGTATCAGTTCCAGTGAACTTAACTTCGTAACCCGCAACGCCAACGCTGCCCACAAATACCACACAACGATATGTGCCATTTAAAGCCGAAACTTCAGAAAATGTTGACTTGTAAAGTCCACTTCCTGATGGGCTATCTGCAACTGCCGATCCTGTAAATAAAACTGCATCGCCACCTAAACCAAACAGCTTTGGAGTGCATGTCTGGGAAGGTGCTGCCGAAAATTGCAAATATTGAGTTGACATTACTTAACCTTTATTCGTGATGATGTTCTTCAGGATCACCGTCATGAGGAACAATTTCTTCTGGGGCCGCTGGAAGTTGAGCAAGTGCTGCTGAACGCTCCGCTTCACCACCTTCAAGCCATCTTACATTTAAATCATCATCAGAAGCCTGCTGATCAGCTTGTTGCTTAATGTAACTTTCGTGAGCAGATTGAATCGTTGCTGTAAGCACAGTCAAATAACTTGCTTTTAAATCAGCCCAAGGTGTAACAGGCAGAGGATCAATAGGAGGGTCTTGCGATGCTCGTTTTTCGTTTTCTTTATCAACGATAAACTTTGCCGCAAGTGCGCCATGAGTTCCCTCATCAAGATCAATTACAGTTACTGTAAATATTGCGTGACTCACTCGTCACCTCCTTCTTTATCTTCTTTAGGTAAGGTCTTTAGTAATAACGCTCGCTTGTCTGACAATTCAATGAACTGTTTGACTGAAGGCAATTGCGCTAAAGTCTCCATTTGAATGCCAATGATTTGAATTGCTTGTTTTGCTTCTTGAATTTCTTTGTCGCTCATCTAAAAATCCTAGTAAAGTTTTGAAAATAGTGAAAACTAACTCAGCTTGCTTTTAATTTCTTGCAACTGAGTATGTAATTCTTTTATAGCACCAATTATTAATGGCGCAAACTTCTCATATTGCAAAGTTTTGTAATCTTTGTGACTTCCAACCAATTCAGGTTGTATTTCCTCTATATCCTGGGCAATAAAACCAATGTCCTTGCCTTTATTCGAATGAACATCTTCAAATCCTTCTTTCCAATCAAATTCAACAGGCAGCATTTCCACAACTTTGCTAAGTGAATTTTCTATTGCTTTGACATTTGTCTTTAATCGAGAATCAGACGGACCCATTCCACCTGCTTCTAAATTAAGAGTCCCTGCACCTGCTGTAAATGAAATTGTACCACCAGTTGATGTCAAAGCAGCATTGTCCCATTTACTGCTAACTGCATCGTAGATTAGCACCTGGCCGTTTGCTGGACTGCTCACATTAGTGTCAGTCAATCCAGACAATGTTGATGATCCACTAGGCAAGCCAGTCAATCCACTTCCATCGCCTACAAAAGCATTTGCGGTAACTGTTCCATCTGCATCAATGTCTCCGACAAACAACTCTCGCCATCGTGCTGCTGTAGTCCCCAAGTCACGAGTTTTCTGTCCTTGCGGATCGACGCGACCATAAACTGTCAGGCCATTTGAGTTGATGTACATTTTCGTTCCGGTCGTTCCGCTAATTGACCAACGAATAATGTTTGAGGTGTTGTTGTATCGCGTACAACCGTTTGTGTGATGACCGACAATAAATTCTCGCTCTGATCCTGTGCCATCTTTTTGAACTGTAAGATATGCTTTGTCAGCATCCCAATACATATTTAGAAATTCAGAATTTACCTCAGTTTCATCGCCAAGATTGTAAGACCTGATTTTACCCTTACTGTAAACGTCGTTAGCTTTGACTAAAAATCGGACTGTTGTGTAGCCAAGGTGTTGGTTGTCGCTTACCCCTCGAAAAGTTTTGTATGTGTAGTTGAAATATTGATCAAATGATTGCACTGTCGAACCATTGTCGCCAAGTATTGAAATGCCGCCTGCGTTCTGAACAATTGCTGCCGACCCACCGTTTTTCTCGAACAGCAGTGTTCCATTCTTTTTCAATCGCAAATATGACGTGCCACCAACTTTGAGATTCAG
>DLYY01000034.1:0-291 GCA_003447535.1 Bacteroidota bacterium
TTTGGCCTTACCTCCCAAGACATCAATAATACCGCCATGCCTCTTATGGTGCGCGATGCTGAGCAACAGGTTATGCTCCCTGCGTTAGAAGCTACAGTAGCAGCTCTTAAGGACATCGCACAATCCACCATGGATCAGGCCATGCTTGCGCTTACCCATGGTCAGCCGGCTAGCCCAACCACATTGGGTAAAGAAGTCTTGGTCTTCGTAGATCGGCTTTCTCATTGCATTGATCATGTAAAACAACTCGGACATTCTGGAAAGTTTGGAGGCGCTACAGGAAACTTTAAT
>DLYY01000034.1:602-885 GCA_003447535.1 Bacteroidota bacterium
CTACAGGAAACTTTAATGCACATACTGTGGCCTACCCTTCTATTCATTGGGCAGAAGAAGCTAACGCCTTTTACGGCAACCTTGGATTACAACGTCAACAGGTCACTACCCAAATAGAGCATTATGACGGACTAGCGGCAAGACTTGATGCATGGAAACGCTGCGCAGTTATTCTCGTCGATCTCTGTCGAGATATATGGTCG
This sequence comes from Bacteroidota bacterium, assembly GCA_003447535.1. Classification (GTDB taxonomy): domain Bacteria; phylum Bacteroidota; class Bacteroidia; order Chitinophagales; family UBA8649; genus UBA8649. The sequence goes on from DLYY01000034.1 coordinate 806, forward strand.
TATATCTCAATGAATGTGTTTACCCAAAAAGTAGTTAAAGGTGAAGTAGGCTCTTCGGCAATGCCACACAAAGTCAATCC
>DLYY01000034.1:1194-8947 GCA_003447535.1 Bacteroidota bacterium
GGCAATGCCACACAAAGTCAATCCGATCGATTTTGAAAACGCGGAAGGTAACTTACTCTTTGCCATGAGCCATTGTACCTTCTTCGGACAAAAATTACCGATTTCAAGACTGCAACGCGACTTAACAGATTCTACAGTAACGCGCAACTTAGGTCTTCCCTTCGGTCATATTCTGATTGCTTTGCATTCACTGCAAAAAGGTCTTAGTAAGCTTAAAGTCAATACGGAAGCCATCCATGCTACCTTGGAAAAGAACTGGGCTGTATTGGCTGAGGCTATCCAAACCATCTTACGAAGAGAAGGCGTTGAAAATCCTTATGAGATGCTTAAGGCACTCACAAGAACCGGTGAAGGAATAAATCAGCAAACAATTAAAAACTTTATTGAAGAGCTCGACGTATCCAATTCGGTAAAAGATGAGTTAAGAAAACTAAGTCCCCAAAACTATCTTGGTGATGCCGCTAGTGCATTCGATCGCCTCGAGGACTAAGATGTTGTAGAACCTCGGCTTCGTGATCAAGCCAAGCTTGCCAGCGATTCATGATATATTCACGGCTTTCTATAGTTAACGCCAAGTCCAAAAAAAGTCGAAAATGCCCTGTTTCTGAAATCATAAGCGCCTTATAAAAACTGCGCAATGCCTCATCCGATATGTCTTTTGATAAGAGTCGAAACCGCTCAGCACTTCGAGCCTCAATCAACCCTGCCATTAATAACTTCTCTATGAGGCCCGCATCGCGGCTCCCTCCCTTAGGAAGAAAGGCTATCAAGGCTTTTACGTACTCATCCTTTCGTTGAGGGCCAAGAGGAATATTACGTTTATCAAGCTCATCTAAGACCATTCTGAAGTGTCCCCACTCTTCCGTTACGATAGGTGCTAGGGCCTTTACCACTTGTTGATAGTCAGGAAACTGCTGAATAATGGAAATACAGGAAGATGCTGCCTTTTGCTCACAATAGGCGTGGTCTGTCAGAATCGCTCCAACATCCATCGTCGCCAAATTGATCCAACGTGGATCGGTCGGAAGTTTTAAGCCCGCAATCATAGTACAAAGGTGCAAATCTTTGCCTAAAAGTTCATGTTGCTTCTATCATAATTGACTATAATCAACATATGACAATAAGCTTGCAACGGAATGCTGTGAAGTGATGTTTATCTCTTTGTACTTTTGAACTATGGCAAACGGAATTTCTACTTCATCCACTTCGACATCATCAAACATGTCTTCGAGTGCCAAGGCAAAACAACGTCCTGGGAGAAAGCCCGATTGGCTAAAAGTTCGCTTACCGTCAGGACAGCAATCTGGCGAAGTATTCAAAAATGTAAAGGAAAACGCGCTGCATACAATTTGCCAAAGCGGTAACTGCCCAAATCAAGCGGAATGCTGGGGAGAAGGAACAGCCACCTTGATGATTCTAGGAAATGTCTGTACTCGATCTTGCCGATTTTGTAATGTAGTGACCGGGAAGCCCGAAGATGTCGATATTCTAGAACCACGACGTGTAGCAGAGTCGGTCAAGCAGATGGGACTTAAGCATGTGGTCATCACGTCGGTCGATCGCGATGACCTTATCGACGGGGGTTCAAGTATCTGGATGGCTACCGTAAAGATGATTCGACGATTGAATCCAGAGATTACCATGGAAACGTTGATTCCAGACTTCCAAGGAAAGACTGATCAACTGGATAAAATTGTACAAGCTAATCCAGAAGTAGTGAGCCATAACCTTGAGACCGTTGAACGATTGAGCCGTGAAGTGCGAGTCCAAGCGCGCTATGACCGAAGCCTAGAGGTATTGGATTATCTTAAAAAATCAGGCATTCGACGAACGAAAAGCGGTCTTATGCTTGGACTCGGAGAAACAGAAGCCGAAATCCTGCAAACCATGGATGATTTACGCGCTGTGGATTGTGATGTCTTGACCCTCGGGCAATATCTTCAACCCACAAAAAAGCATCTTCCTGTAGCTGACTTTATAACGCCTGAAATCTTTGAGAGATATAAGGAAATCGGCCTAGACAAGGGATTTAAGTTTGTTGAGAGTGGACCTCTCGTGCGCTCATCCTACCACGCTGAACGGCATATTGGATAGGAATTCCATTCTGTTTTAACCAAAAATGGATTTTGCACTTCGCATGGCAGATGCGAATTTCTCGATATTGAAATCTTTGGATAGCACCCGCGTTCCAAAGTAATTGATAAACTGTTCGGTAGGCATGTTTCCAATCAGTTCATCTTTAGCCATAGGGCAACCGCCATAACCAAGAATAGCACAATCAAAACGACGAACGCCGAGATCATAGGCCATATCCAACTTGAGTCTCCAATTATATGGCGCAGTATGCAAGTGCGCGCCTACCTCATATTGATCAAATTCTTTCATGACCGGAGTATAGAGCCCCTCTATTGCACGTTCGTCGGCTAAGCCCACCGTATCTGATGGCATAAAATGCCGCACACCCACTTGGGCGAGCTTTTCCATCCAATGCATCACCATATCGACGTCATAGGCTTCATCATAGGGATTGCCAAATGCCATGGAGAGATAAATAATAAGATGCTTACCGTGCTTTTCGGTTACCTCCACAATAGATCGCACAACATCTAATGAATCTTCTATAGATGCATTAGCATTACGGTGCTGAAAGGTCTCTGACACACTAAACGGAAAGCCGACCGAGTCTACCATTGGTATGGCACAAGCTTCCTGTGCCCCGCGGAGATTTGCCACAATAACAATAAACTCTGATTGCTTTTTTGATAAATCCAATCCTTTCAATACCTCTCTAGTATCGGCCATTTGTGGAATGGCCTTGTGCGAAACAAAGCTCCCAATATCAATGGCGTTAAAGCCTACTTCAAGCAACTTGTTGTAGTAAGCAATCTTTGTTTCCGTCGACACCAAGCCTTGCATGCCCTGTATTGCATCCCTTGGACATTCTGTTAGCCAAATTTCTGGTAACCTTTTCTTTTCCGACATGTTATAAATTTACTATATCTAGGAGGTATGAAAGAAAACGCATCTAATAAAGGACTAGAAGGACAATCGCTGCCGCAATTACTTGAAGGTATGCATGCAACTACACTCGAGGTATACCAGGCAATTGATGAAGCAATGCCTCAAATCGAGGAAGTTTGTGAATTAGTCTACAAGGCTCTTGAAAGCGGAGGACGGCTCTTTTACTTAGGAGCTGGAACCTCAGGCCGTCTTGGTATTCTTGATGCCTCTGAGTGTCCTCCAACGTTCGGATCAGATCCTGAACAAGTTGTAGGCCTTATAGCAGGAGGAGACCAAGCCATTCGAAATGCGGTAGAGTTTGCGGAGGATGACGAGGAGCAAGCCTACAAGGATCTCGTAGCGCAAGGAATACGAAAAGAAGATGTTGTCGTAGGCATAGCGGCTTCAGGAAATACACCCTATGTCGTAGGAGGACTTCGTAATGCCCAACAACAAAGAATAGCTACGGCATGTATTACCTGCAATGCTCAGGGCGAGCTACTCGCTTATGCGGACAAGCCTATCGTTGTCTATACTGGTGAAGAATTTATTCATGGAAGTACACGTTTAAAAGCAGGAAGCGCCCAGAAACTGATTCTTAACATGATTACGACGACGAGCTATATTCGACTCGGTCACGTACAAGGCCGATTTATGATTGACATGCAACTTGCTAATAACAAGCTTTGGAAGCGAGGAATTGATTTCATTATGAAGCAGACAAACCTCAGTGCGGAAGAAGCCCGCCATGCATTGAAAAAGCATGGCAGCGTACGGAAGACCATGCAAAACATACATAATGCATAATATAGAACCCTTTTACGGTTGGAGGGATCGATACATTGTTGAAGAAGACGAACGCTCCCCTTTCTTTGGTCATCAACACAACGAATTTGCCTATGATCAAAAAATATATAATTACTATGTGCATCCCCAATGGAACAACTTCGGATCGAACACCTTGCTCCTAAAATGCCTTTACACGGACTACGAGCTAGGTTATACCATTATTGAATTCATTGGCGAATGGAATGATTTTCTGCACAACGATATCGAAATGATGATTCGAAGCATCGTCAACCCTTTAGCTGCTCAAGGAGTCTGCCGATTTATTCTTATTGGTGAAAACATCTTAACCTTCCATGGAGAGACCACCGATTATTATGAAGAATGGCAAGATCTTGCGTCTCAGTCGGGTGGCTTTGTAACCCTAGTGAACCTGCAGGACCATGTTCGTAACGAAATGAAAGATGTAGGCATACACCAATACCTTCGACTCGATGGACAAGTATTGGATTGGAGAAAATTTCCCCCAGAATTTTTATTGCGTGCTTGCATACAAGAAGCCCTCGAATAAACGTTTTTGTTTAACTACGTATAACCTTATCTTTACTGCGTGTCGCGATACAATCATATAGCGGAAGGACTACCTGACTTCCTTGTTGTTGGAGCTGAACAAGCTGGAGGGCAATGGATTAAGAATTTTCTCGAAGAGCATCCCGATGTTTATCTACCCTCTAGGAATTTAGGATACTTTGTCTATTCAGAACGAGACAATGGCTACCATCCCAATCAGAAGGAGGACGGAATCGTACGTGATTTAGGAGATTACAAGTTCACCTACTCTCACGCCCAACCCAATCATTTACGCGGCGAATACGCACCAATCTATATGTATGACTGGATGTCAGCCATTCGGAATATTAAGCAAGCCTACGGTGCGAATTACCGAATGGTGAAAATCATAATTGCACTAAGAAACCCGGTGCATCGTGCTCTTGCCCACTACCAAGATCAGGTTGAGCAAGGCATTGAAGATTTGCCGTTATCTGAAGCACTTTATCCCGATACCATTATCACGAGGTTAAACAATTACGACTCAGATTTCTTCGATTATCTTGGTTTTAGTTTTTATGCCGATGCCATTACGGCCTATCGAAATACGTTTGAAAACGTCCACTTCTTTTGGTATGATGAAATGATCGAAGATGAAGAGCGCGTCTTTCGTTCACTATGCCAATTCCTTCGATTGGACTCAGAAGCAATCCAGCTACGTAAACGAATTAGTCAAAGTATGGCAACTGAAGTTAAACCCAATCCTTTTACCAGTTTCTTTGGCAACCGGCCTAAGCCTCTTTTTGACGGGGTCTGGATAAAAGAAAAAAACATTCCTTCGATTTCTGAAGAGTTTAGCCATAAGCTTTACGGGACATTTATCGAAGATGTCGAGCGCGTCAAGCATACGCTCTTGAAAAATGTAGATCATTGGAAAGGACCTTATCTAAGCTAACATGAATCCAATACGTCGTATTGTTTTTATGGGCAGTCCAGACTTTGCTGTTCCTGCGCTACAAGATTTACATAATTCGACCTATGATGTAGTTGGTGTCATCACAGCTCCGGACAAACCCCGTGGTCGAGGTCAAAAAATACAATCAACTGCCGTAAAGCTTGAGGCCAAAAGACTAGGGATCCCTGTTTTGCAACCAAAAAACCTAAAAGATCCCGGCTTTCAAGAGGAATTGCGGAACCTCAAAGCTGATATTCAAGTGGTGATTGCCTTTCGGATGCTACCAGAATCCGTGTGGAATATGCCTGCTTACGGATCGATTAACTTGCATGCCTCACTCCTACCCGATTTACGCGGTGCAGCTCCTATTCACTGGGCTATAATCAATGGGTACAAAAAAACAGGAATTACCACCTTTCAATTGCAGCATGCTATCGACACAGGACCTATTCTGAGACAAGAAACCGTTGATATTGGAGAGAATATGACCACTGGCGAGCTGTACAATGCCATGCGCCATATGGGAGGCAAGATGGTTCTTGATTCACTCGCTATGATTGGTAGTGGAGCCAAACAAATAGCACAGAGTTTAACCGGCAAAGAGTTACCAGCCCCCAAGATTCAAAAGGAGGATGCCCACATCCAGTGGGATCAAATTAACACAGTCGTGCATAATCACATTCGAGGAATGCATCCATTCCCATGTGCATGGACTACACTCAATGATAAAAGAGTTAAAATTCACTGCGCGCGCCCAACCGATAAAGAGTCTACCAACCTCTCGCCCGGTGAGGGCTTTATCTCCATAGACAATCTCTTAATCATAGGATGTAGTAGTGGATGTGTAGAAATTACTGAACTTCAACTCGAGGGAAAAAAGAGAATGTCCGCTGCCGCATTTGTTCAAGGGCAAGGCACGAAAAAAATTCAGTTTGTTTAGGGTTTACCGAGTGGTAAATCGACTACCTTTGCCAAAAGGTTTTTGATGAAAAAAGTAATGATTATTGGTGCAGGGGGTGTTGGGCAAGTGGTTGCCATGAAATGTGCCCAGCAAATCAACCATTTTTCAGAGATTTTGTTAGCGAGCCGAACAAAGTCTAAATGCGATCAAATCCAGGAGAAAGTTCTCGCAAAATATCCAAGCACTGATATATCTACAGCCTCTCTTGATGCTGATATTGTAGAAGATACGATTGCCCTTATTGAATCATTCAGACCCTTTCTAGTTATCAATGTCGCCCTTCCCTATCAGGATTTAGCCATAATGGACGCCTGTCTCGCCACACACACCCATTATTTAGACACTGCCAACTATGAACCCAAGGATGTAGCCAAGTTTGAATATAGCTGGCAGTGGGACTATCACGAGCGCTTTAAAGAAGCGAATATTATGGCCTTATTGGGTTGTGGTTTTGACCCAGGACAAACCCAAATATTTACTGCTCATGCCGCCAAGCATCACTTTGATGAAATTCACTTTTTAGATATTGTTGATTGCAATGGAGGTGACCATGGCAAGGCATTCGCCACAAACTTTAACCCAGAAATCAACATCCGAGAAATCACGCAAGTCGGTCGATACTTTGAAGAGGGTAATTGGCGAGAGATTCCTGCAATGTCCATCCATCAGCCCATCTTTTATCCTAATATTGGAGAGCGTGAGTCATATCTACTATATCATGAAGAGCTCGAAAGCCTTGTAAAACACTTTCCGACCTTACGAAGAGCGCGGTTTTGGATGACCTTTGGTCAAGAATACCTAACCCACCTCAGGGTATTGGAGAATGTCGGTATGACGTCGATACAGCCCGTTCAACACCAAGGACAGGACATCGTTCCTTTAGAATTCCTTAAAACATTACTACCTGAGCCTTCATCACTTGGAGAAAAATACGAAGGAGAAACGTCTATAGGATGCTACCTTTCAGGCGTTAAGGATGGGCAAGCCAAGCACTATTACATCTGGAACAATTGCAAACATCAAGATGCCTATCGCGATACCTTGGGACAAGGCGTAAGCTACACCACGGGGGTTCCTGCTACCCTAGGATCAAGCCTTATGGCTGAAGGAACATGGATGCGAGCTGGTGTTTGGAATTGCGAACAGCTCAATCCAGATCCCTTTATGGCAGCAATAGGACAGCTCGGTCTTTCATGGCAAGAAGAAGTTCTTGTTCAAACACCTTTTTTGGGGTAATTATTGCTATTAATGACAGCCCTCCCAAACGACCGTCCATTTTACTTACTCAATGAGGGCAAAATTCAAGCGAATCTCGCACGAATCCAACAGGTAAAAAGTGCAACAGATTGCAATGTACTGATGGCCCTAAAGGCATTTTCCCACTATCAAGTATTTCCCCTATTAGCAGAAGCATTAGATGGCTGCACGGCATCTTCCTTACACGAAGCACGCTTAGCTCACGAATACTTTCCAGGACACCACCACGCTTACAGCCCAGCCTA
>DLYY01000073.1 GCA_003447535.1 Bacteroidota bacterium
TTCATTAACCTCATGACCGCGGATCGAGGCAAACAGAACCTCCCAGAAGATTCCAACCACAAAAGTAGTTAGATAGATAGGTAAAAAGTACGCTGCACCATGGACAATGTTATCCCAATTGCTCGTAGGATCATAACCTGCAAGAGAGCTGATAAAAATTCCTCGTAATCCTTCCTGAGAAATTATGCCCATGTCAGCCATAATCGTATTGGCTTGAAAACCAACGTTCCACATTCCAAAAAACATTGCAGGGAAAGTAGCAATGAGTACCGTAATCATTACACGCTTCAAATCTATGCTATCCCTAACGTGTGAACTATTTTTAGTAACATTGGACGGTTTAAATAACGCAGTATCGATAGCCTCATAGAGTGCATACATCTTTTCCCACTTCCCTCCTTCATGGAAATGTGGCTCGTATTTATCAAGAAGTTTACGCAACATCCTATCAACCCTCCTTTTCTATCGTGGTCAAGTTATCGCGCAATATACCGCCATACTCGTGTTTGCCGACACAGACATATGTGTAGAGCCCAACATCATCTTCATCCAATTCCAGGCATCCTAAATTTTGAGCCATTTCCGTATCTCCGACTATGAGAGAACGCAATAACTGGATAGGCAAAATATCAAGGGCGGTTACCTTTTCATAACCCCCCACAGGCACCATTGCTCTTTCGCTACCATTAGTACTACTAGTCATATTAAAAAGTTTTTTTGTTATGGAAGAAGCAAAAGCAGGTAGAGCAGAATGCTTATCTAAGCCTAGCCTAAGGTAGTGGAGTGGCTGACGATCTCGCCCTTCCTGGATAACCGATACTTGAGTATGGTACCTACCCAGAAAGGCAAACTCCCCTGAAGATTTCCTGCCAGATAGCACTGAACCGGAGATCACCCTATTTTCATTATTAATCAACTCTCCTATCACTAGTTGATTAATATTTGCACCCAAACGAGTCGTCAACAAACGCGGCTCATTAACCTGAGGGCCACCTAAAGCAATAACTCGAGAGGTATCAATTGCACCCTTTGTAAATAGCGACCCTATTCCGATTACATCCTGATAACCTATAACCCAAACAGTCTTATCAGCACTAACTGGATCTACAAAATGAATATGGGTACCAGCTAGACCAGCAGGATGAGGCCCACTAAAGTTAATTTCCCGAACCCCGTTAATTTCATCTGCTGGAATATTGACATTTGGCGCAGCACAAACATTTATTGGCCCTTCGGTTAAGTTCGTAAGAACTTTTAGTCCGTTAGCGAAGTCATCTTCACGGTTTTTAATCACCACCATAGGATCGGCTGATAGGGGATTAGTATCCATCGCCGTAACAAAGATTGAGTTCGCAACACTATCTACCGAGGGGATTTTTGAGTAGGGTCGCGTTCGCAGCGATATCCAATGACCCGTATTCACTAAATGATCACGGACGGCATTGCGTCCCAGATTTTGCAGCATAGACGCATCGAATGTGGGCAGGGCTTGATGTTGCTCTGCTCCTTCAACATCAATCACGAGCGACTGAAAAACTCTTCGCTCTCCTCGATTTATAGCCGTGATAATCCCTGTCGCTGGGGCTACAAACTTAGCAAGCTCATTTTTTTTGTCGGTAAAAAGAAGCTGACCTAGCTTTACTCGATCGCCCTCTTTTACAGCCATTGTTGGTTTTAGACCATGGTAATCTGATCCAATGAGTGCCACCTGCCCAATAGCTGGACCATCAAAGATTTTTTGTTCAGGGGATCCCGAGATAGGGAGATCCAAACCGCGACGAACTTTAATCATATTTAGACTACCAAAGTAGAAGCTCAATTTTTCGTGACACGAAAGCTGCGGAATTAGAAGGAAGACGAGATTCTAACAATGATGAAATTGCCAGATCATCCCGATTTCTTTAAAGCCAGTATCAACGAAGGTTTGGAGCACAAGATTATGCGCGAGATTATAGACGCCTCGCCGTTATGATGCTAGCTAATCGGGCGCAAAAAGTAGAGAAAATGACAAAAAATTTTTAGCTACAGCCGAGTTAAAACATCAAAAGCAGATTTATACTCCGACCCCTTCTAGGACAACTCTTTTTACGACTTCTATTCGCTATCGGATTGGAAAGTTTTTGGGTAGCTAGGCCAAACTACACCAGAAAATTTTTCTAAGCACCTTACTACCTGACAACTATAGCCAAATTCATTGTCATACCAGCAGTAGAGGATGCAGTTATTCTTATTTACGATCGTTGCCTGTGCATCTAAAACACACGCCTGGCGGGAGCCAACAAAGTCCGTCGAAACTGCCTCAGATGATGCGGTAAACCCTATTTGCTGCTGCAAGCTCGAATGCAAAGCTTTTTGCCTCAAAAATTCGTTTAGCTCTTCTATGTCAGTGTCTCGCTCTAACTGCAAATTTAAAATTGCCATGGAAACATTCGGCGTAGGCACTCTTATTGCATTTCCAGTGAGTTTCCCTCTGAGCTCAGGTATTGCTTTTGATACAGCTTTAGCCGCACCAGTAGATGTAAGGACCATGTTGAGAGCTGCACCACGGCCACGACGCCCTCCCTTATGATAGTTATCAATCAGGTTTTGATCGTTAGTGTAGGCATGGACAGTCTCAACATGACCACTCTTAATCCCATATTCATCAAGCAGACATTTCAGAACCGGAACAATCGCATTGGTAGTGCAGGATGCTGCCGAAATGATTTTTCTATCAGGGGTGATTTCCTGATGATTTATCCCATAAACAATATTGGGAATATCGTCCCCAGCTGGCGCAGTTAGCAGCACTTTTGATATTCCAGGCATCAGATGACAACTGAGTCCTTCGCTGTCTTTCCAAACACCTGTATTATCAACCACGACTGCATTATTTATGCCGTATTTTGAATAATCTATCTCTGATGGAGAATTCGCATAAATTATCTTTATCGGATTACCGTTCACAACCAACGTATTTTGATCCTCAATTACACGGATCGTTCCCCTAAATGGACCATGGACAGAGTCTCTGCGCAATAAAGCTGCCCGCTTCTCAAGATCATGGTCAATTTTACTTTTTCGAACAACAATTGCCCTCAGCCGCAGGACGTCTCCACCACCAGCTTTATCCACGAGAATTCTTGCCACCAAACGGCCTATTCGTCCGAAGCCATAAAGTACAATATCTTGAGGCTCCGGGAGAGGTTTAGTCTCAGAGCCGATTATGTCTTTGAGTTCTTTTGAAAGAAAGTCATCTATTGATCGACCGGGCTTCCTTTCATCTTGATACTTGACGACCATCTTGCCTATATCAATATGAGCTTGCCCCAGAGGTAAATTAGATATTGCTTGTAACATTGGAAATGTATCGAATTCAGATATTTCATTATGCTCAACCTGTCGCACAAACCTATGGTCCTGCATAATATCGGTAACGGATTTGTTGACCATGCTGCTGCCATACATGTAGGTCGAAATATTTCTTTGACGATATAATTTTCCTATTAGGGGAATCATCCCTTCCGCAAGAGCC
>DLYY01000019.1:0-193 GCA_003447535.1 Bacteroidota bacterium
AATTGACTACTTAAAACGGTGTTCTTAAAAGATAAGTGCCGGTGGAATCCACCCCCTCCCGTTCACCCAATGATTTATGGAATAAACTGACACACGTACCTCATCAATGAGTACCCTAAAAGACACACTGAGAAAGAAACTATTTGCAAAAGGAAAAAAAAGGGCAAGTTACTTACATCGCACCGCTACAACC
>DLYY01000019.1:511-1154 GCA_003447535.1 Bacteroidota bacterium
CCGCTACAACCGACTACCCTTGCTTCCGTCAAGACCTGGGGGATTCATCAGGAGCTGATCGTGTAAGACTTGCCCAACTGCAATATTACGACATACCTTGTAAATGTCCATAGTCAATGACTGAAACCTTCCATGCAATTAGGGAGTTCTTAGTATTTTGCTATCCGCTTAACCCGTGAACAAAGGATTTATGCCCATAAACGAGTCTGATAAAAACAAAGATGCAATGAAGATGCTTCTCAGCGATCTTCATGCACATCAAAAAGAAGCCCGACTAGGCGGCGGTGAAAAACGCCTTCAACGTCACAAAGCCAAGGGCAAAATGACAGCAAGAGAGCGCATTGACGCCCTGCTTGATGATTCCAAGACAGCCCTTGAAATCGGAACCCTCGCAGGAAAGGACATGTATCCCGAATACGGCGGCTGTCCCTCTGGCGGTGTCGTTGTCAAAATTGGCCACGTACAAAATACGCTCTGTGTTATCGTAGCAAATGATGCTACGGTTAAGGCGGGCGCCTGGTTCCCCATAACAGGCAAAAAGAATCTACGGGCACAGGAGATTGCCATGGAAAATCATATCCCCATTATATACCTCGTTGATTCAGCAGGAGTCTTTCTGCCAATGCAAGATGAAATTTTTCCT
>DLYY01000019.1:1239-10365 GCA_003447535.1 Bacteroidota bacterium
AGGATACGATATGTACCATGAATATGGAGGATGCCCTTCTGGCGGAGTAGTTGCAGGTATCACTTATGTAGAAGGAAAACAATGTATAGTTGTTGCTAATGATGCCACAGTAAAAGCTGGCGCTTGGTTTCCAATTACAGCAAAAAAGAATTTGCGTTTGCAAGAAATTTCTATGGAAAACCGCCTACCAATTATCTACTTAGTGGATAGTGCAGGAGTATTTTTACCAATGCAAGATGAAATTTTTCCTGACAAAGAGCACTTTGGGAGAATTTTCAGAAACAACGCGGTATTATCGGCAAAAGGCATTCCGCAAATTGCAGCAATTATGGGCAGTTGTGTAGCCGGTGGAGCTTACCTACCTATCATGAGTGATGAAGCCCTCATCGTAGAAAAAACTGGATCAATCTTTCTCGCAGGATCCTACCTCGTAAAGGCAGCAATTGGAGAAGATATTGACAATGAAACATTAGGAGGAGCTGCTACCCATAGCGAAATATCAGGAGTGACAGACTATAAAATGAAAGATGATGAAGAATGCTTAAAAACCATCAGAGATCTTGTGGGAAAACTAGGCCCTCGTCCAACCCTAGGATTTAATCGAGAAAAATCATTAAAACCCAAGGTCGCGCCTAAAAAGGCGTACGAAGTCTACACAGAAAACGGGGCTAAACCCTACAAAATGGTTGATCTCTTAGAGACCTTCATCGATGCAGACTCGTTCACAGAGTACAAAGCGGGCTATGGAAGGACCATCTGTACTGGGTATGCTCGCATTGATGGCTGGAGTGTAGGCATTGTTGCCAATAACAGAGAACTTATTAAAAATAAGTCTGGTGAAATGCAATTTGGAGGCGTGATCTATTCAGACTCTGCTGATAAGGCAGCTCGTTTTGTAATGGTGTGCAATCAAAAGCGAATTCCCCTTGTTTTTGTCCAGGATGTTACCGGCTTTATGGTGGGCTCCCGTTCAGAGCATGGTGGTATCATTAAAGATGGCGCGAAGCTTGTCAATGCTATGAGTAACTCGATTGTACCCAAATTCACTGTTGTTGTTGGGAATAGTTTTGGCGCAGGAAACTATGCCATGTGTGGCAAGGCTTACGACCCTCGATTGATTGTTGCTTGGCCAAGTGCTAAAATGGCCGTTATGGGAGGCGCACAAGCAGCGAAAGTGCTTTTGCAAATCCAAGTATCGGCAAAGAAAAAGAAAGGCGAGACCGTATCAGAGGCTCAAGAGCAAAAACTCTTACATGAAATTCAGGCCAAATATGATAAGCAAACCACTCCTTGGTATGCTGCTGCTCGCTTATGGGTAGATGAGATCATAGATCCTGCCCAGACCAGAGAAACGCTGTCCTTAGGTATTGCCATGGCCAATAATGGAAGAATGGATGATCAATATTCTACAGGTGCGCTACAAACGTAATTCAGTGAGACGTTTCCATTATCTCATAATCCTTTGTTTGATTTTTACAGGATGTGAATCCCCTAAAAGTAATATAACCAACTCCGACCTTCATCAAGCTTGGCAAGCTTCTCTACGTGATGGCAAACCTATTTTCATAGATTTTTATACCGATTGGTGTCGGCCTTGTAAAGTGATGGATCGTGAAGTATATAGCCAGCAAGAAATAGGTGACTACTTAAGCAACTATTACCATGCAGTAAAATTTAACCCAGAGGAAACGAAAGGAGTCGAAGCATTTGGAGAAACCTTTGAATTGGATGATGGACTTGGGGTAAACACTTTTATTTATTTTGCTACGCAGAGTCAGTTTAGAGGCTATCCCACAGCGGTAATATTATCGTCAGAAGGCGAGCTTCTTTGGTTTCACACAGGTTATCTTACTAAAGGAGAACTGCTCTTAGCACTAAAAAGCCATAATTAAGGAAAGCTTTTTTTATTTTGGCCTAGTATTTGAAATCACCTTGTTAAAAAGAATATGAACATCACATCATCTATCAAACATTGCTTAGGAATTTTAATCTTCTTGATAGCGTTCAATGCAACAGGTCAAGTTCAGTGGATGACGTGGGATGAGATGATTAAAGCTCAGAAGAAAGAAGCTCGTCCAGTCTTTATTGATGTCTACACCGACTGGTGCGGATGGTGTAAAGTGATGGATAGAGAAACCTTTGCAAAAGCTGAGGTGTATGAGGTGCTTAACCGAGACTTTTATTCCGTAAAGTTTGACGCCGAACAACGCGACGATATTAAAGTAGGAAGCAAAACTTACTCCTATATCGGAGAGGGTCGTAGAGGCTATCATGAATTAGCAGCTACTATACTCAACGGCCAACTGAGCTACCCTACCGTGGTCTTTTTAGATGCCGTGGATCGCGTAGAACGGGCCATTGCCACGCAAAACGGAGTATCCACAGAAGTTGCGCGACAAAACTTGATTATTCTTGGGGACCTCGCCTTGGTTGCTCCGATGCCTGGCTATCAAAAAGTGGAGCAACTCCTGCCGATGCTTGAGCATTTTGGGCCAAAAGGAAACTACATAGGGCGATAAACATTAATCTAGCAACAAGGCAACCTATTTTTATCCTTCTGACAAACTCTGAGTTAACTATTCTGCAGCCCGCGGCCCAATTTTTCAATGCGGCCTGCATCCTTTAAGGCCCACATAGCCTTATCAATCACACCATTGATAAAATCCTTACTCTTGGGACTGCTGTAATCCTTTGAGATATCGATGTATTCATTGATGGTCACCTTAACGGGAATATGAGGACAATATAAAAATTCGGCAATAGCCATCAAGATAAGCACGGTATCTACAGGAGCTAGTCGATCTTCATCCCAATTCTTGACTTGAGCGAGCATGATCTCACGAACATCCGTCAAATTCCTTTGCAGTGCCAACACTAACTCGCGACCAAATATCTTTTCTTCTTCGTGTTCTGCAAAAAAACTGTCATAGGAAGCGACATCGTTTACATCAACCCCCTTAAAAGACTTAGCCAATCCCTGGATAACGCTAAACTGATCATCGAGGTAATTAATGAAATGGTTAGATAATTGATCTTCTAAGGGATCTGAGGCTGCTATAAGTTTCTTGAGCATATAAGATAGAATCGTTGGATCTGCCGAATCTCCACCTTTAGCGAAGTCATTATATCGTTCTCGACTAATTAACTCCAAATAGAGCTTACGCACCAGTTTAGTATCGCTGTAGGATTCCACTTGGTAATCTTCCATTCGTCGTTTGTACATCGGATGCTGTTGAAGCATCAGTAATAATTTATGGTTGGCAAGAAGTCCTGTATTCTCGGCCGTTTCTTTACCCGCCTGCTTGGCATGATATATCAAATCATATTCGCTGATACGCACGAGATAATTCAAAAAGACCCACTGAAGCTGAATCGTTTTTTTTAGGCTACTTTCCAATTGAATTTGCATAGACTTTGGATCAAAATCTACTCCCCGATTCTGTGCATACATCAGTTGCATGATTTTAACCCTTACTAATCGCCGTGATATCATACTTAATCCTCTTATTCAGTTAACTTCTCTGCCTTATCAATGCGCTCCTGAGCTAAAGCAAGGGCAGCATCATGTGTAGACACACCATGTATTGAAGCATAATGCAACGTCTCTTCAGTTCGACTGTAGATTCGCTCACATCCTTCAAATGCCTTATCTCGATTATATTCTCCAATCACTTCGATGTAGCAGTTAATCACTCCCCCTGAATTGATTAAAAAATCAGGAGCATAGAGAATATCACGTGCTTGAAGTCGCTTAACATCCTCTACCTCATCCTTTAGTTGATTATTCGCCCCTCCAGCAATGATTGAGCATTGCAATCTGGGAATCGTTTCTACATTAAGGGTGGCGCCCAGTGCACAGGGTGCATAGATATCCATTTGCTGATCATAGACTGTATCCGAGGCAACTACTTTACAGGCCCCTAGAGCGAGTGTTTTCTTTATGTTGTCTTCATTGATATCAGCAATTAGCACATCTGCGCCTTCTTTTAGCAAGTGTCCAACAAGGTAGCGACCCACTTGGCCCACTCCTTGCACGACGACTCGTTTTCCCTCAAGTGCATCATTACCATAGAGCTTTTTTACCGTAGCCTTCATACCTAGATAGACTCCATAGGCTGTTACTGGTGATGGATCACCACCACCACCTAAATCATCCGGCTTACCCGCAACAGATGAAGTCGACGATGCAATGTGGCGCATGAATTCAGTTTTTGTTCCCACGTCCGCCGCTGTGATGTAGTTACCTCCTAGTCGCTCAACGAATTCACCATAGCGCATCCAATAAGCTTTGTCATATTTTGCCTCAGGATGTCGCATGATGACTGCCTTCCCTCCACCTAAGTTGATACCCGCAGCAGATGACTTATAGGTCATGCCCCGTGATAGCCGAAGGACATCCTGTAAGGCTTCAAAAGAGTTAGCATAGGTCCATAATCGTGTTCCACCGAGTGCAGGACCTAGAACAGTATTATGGATAGCAATTACACCCTGTAGGTGGGTCGCTTTATCATTGAAGAAGTAGACATTTTCATGATCTAAATCCTTCATTTTTACCATGGGGTCAAAGGGATATTCCATAACCAAATCTTATTGTAAAGATATTTTCCTTATTCACTTGAATCAAAGAGTTAGCAAGGTACACATATCAAAATGTATTTTGAACTTGTACCTTCAAGTTTTATCCCCAAGATGGGATCAATACCGTGAAAGAATTACGCAAACTAAACCAATACCTATGGCGCCATCGACACATGCTGCTTACAGGGACGATTTTTGTTGCGATGGCGAACATGCTTAAGGTATTTAATCCTAAAATTGTGGGATGGGCCGTAGATATCGTCTATGCTACCTTCAATACAGAGGGGATAAACTCCGTAGAAGGACCTCTCGGAATCCAGCTTAACGTAGCACCCAAGACAGGCCTGATTATCCTCGCATGCACCTTTATTGGACTTGCTTTGATTTCTGGAGTGTTCACCTTCATTATGCGGCAGACCATTATTGTGGCCTCACGGCGGATTGAGTACGATTTAAAAAATGATATCTACGCTCAATATCAGCGTCTTGATCAAGCGTTTTACAAAAAAAACAATACAGGAGATTTAATGTCCCGAGCAACAGAGGACGTATCGCGAGTAAGAATGTATTTAGGGCCAGCCCTTATGTATGGGGTCAACCTATTTTTTCTCATCACCTTTGTGCTCTTTTCCATGGTACAGATAGACCCTGTGCTAACGGCGTGGGTTCTTATTCCTCTGCCCTTCCTTTCATTATCGATATACTATGTAAATGACAAGATTAACCGCGGAAGTGAGGCAATCCAGCGACAACTTTCATTTTTAACCACCTCAGCTCAAGAATTCTTCTCCGGCATACGGGTTATCAAGTCCTACGCCCAGGAAGAAATGGCCATTGATCAATATGCCAACGATAGCGAAGAGTATAAGCAACGTTCTATACATCTGGCAAAAATTGAATCGATTTTTTTGCCTTTAATGGTTTTGATGATTGGGCTAAGTACCCTGCTAGTAATCTACATTGGGGGATTACGGATTATCGATGGGGCCATCACGCCGGGCAATATGGCGGAATTTATCATCTATGTGAATCTTCTGACGTGGCCTGTCACCTCAATAGGATGGGTTGCCTCCATTATCCAACGAGCGGCAGCATCACAAAAGAGAATTAATGAATTCCTTAGTGCAGAGCCTCAAGTTAGCAGCCCCTTAAAAGGACAAAACCCTTCAATTACAGGCCTTATTGAGTTTAAGGATGTCAGCTTTGTCTACCCAGAAACTGGCATTCAAGCCTTAATCAAGGTAAACCTGGTCATAAAACCTGGAGAACGCATCGCAGTTATTGGAAGAACAGGTTCAGGTAAATCGTCGCTAGCTGAATTAATAATGCGCATGTATGACCCTAAGGAAGGACAGATCTCCTATAATGGGGTCGACCTTAAAGATCTTGATTTACATGCTTGGCGGCAGACAGTAGGCTACGTTCCACAAGATGTCTTTCTTTTCTCCGAAACTATTGAAGACAACATTCAGTTTAGTCCTGAGGATAAAAAAAACGTACGCAAGTTGTCTCCGCAAATTGCCGCACAACATGCATCTATTCATGAAGAGATAACTTCTTTCCGTGACGGATATGAAACCTTGGTTGGTGAACGCGGTGTTACCCTTTCAGGAGGCCAAAAGCAACGAATAAGTCTAGCTCGAGCCCTTGTTAACTCACCCTCTATATTGTTACTTGACGATAGCCTTTCTGCCGTTGATGCTGAGACTGAAGCAAGAATTTTAGGATACCTTGACAGTTTAGACAAAGAGACTACAGCAATCATTATAACCCATCGAATCTTCAGCCTTTTGGACTTTGACAAGATCATTGTACTCGATCAAGGAAGAGTTATACAAAAAGGGAATCATGAAGAGTTATATAAGCAGGAAGGCTTCTATCGCGAGATTTACGACAAACAACGACCTCAATAATTTTTCATAATTTAATTGAATGAATCAGCGCGGATATTATTCAAGAAAAGTGCGAGCCGGAAAAAGAACCTACTTTTTCGATGTTCGTGCTACCCGCAATGGGGACTTCTTTATGACGATAACGGAGTCAAAGAAAAAACACGACGATTCAGGTTTTGAGAATCACAAAGTCTTCATCTACAAAGAGGACTTTCATAAGTTTATCCATGCTTTAAAAGAGGGTTTAGAACATATCCATACCGACCTAGATGAATTGGATATTCGGGATATTAATGAACCAGGACTTCATGTAGATACTGAAGAAGGAGGAGACATGAAAATAAAATATCCAAAGAATGGAATCACACCTTGCTAAATTATCTGATGACATGAATAATTCGATAAACGCACATAATAAGGAAAATCCACAATCATGGTAAGCCTGAAACATCACGTGTCATGGCATACGGCACCAAGAGAAAATCATGTTCGTCTCTGGACCTATATTGCTCATAGAGCGCTAACTAGTGCCGAAGTAGACCGCGCTAACATGATCTTATCAGCCTTTGTCAGCAATTGGACGTCTCATGGTGATACAATCAATGGAACATTTGGTTGGATTGGAAGCCACGCTTTAGTCATAGCAAGTCCCATTAGTGAATCCTTAAGCGGATGTGGAATAGACCAAAACATAAGCGCTATTCGAGCGATAGAAGAAGCAATTGAAATCAAGTTACTCGTCCGAAACCTAGTCTTATCTCTACAAACGAATGGGGAGTATTCTACTCGAAGCATCAATGCAATAGATACAATAACTGATGAGCAATTGGTGTTTATGTGGAATACAACAAAAGCCGATATTGAGTCTACTCCAATCTTTGTACCTCTAAGCGAATCAGGATTTAAGCAGCTACCAAAAAATACAGGTCTTTTCTCAAGTCTATAATAAAGACAAGCCTATCCTTCTTTCTCGAAGTCTGTTCCAAAAATGATATCCCACGTTTTTGAAGTAAACCCAAATCCTACATCTGGGTTTTTGTAGTGGTGTTTCATATGATGCTCCTTGATCGCTTGAAAGTAAGAGTTCTTCCAATTCAAGTGATGCGTTGCATAATGCATCAAATCATAGAATAAGTAGGTGCCAATAAATCCAGCAAAAAAGGCATTCGCCATTGCACCATATCCTGCCGCATTAAAGCATAAAACAAAGAGATAATAGAATGTGGTAGCTAGGGGAATACTAACAATCGGTGGCATGACCAAACGCAAACTATCTTGCGGATAATCGTGATGGACTCCATGAAAAATGAAGTGAATACGTTTCAATAGTTTTCCCTTAGGATGAAAATGAAACAGAAAACGGTGGATTAGATACTCCGCAAGTGTCCATAAAACAGCACCACTGACGATTAAGCCCAAATAGATATGCCACTGAACTCCTGCCTCAAAGGATAACCAAGAAAAAAACACCACAGCAGGCACATAAATTATAATCGGAACCCAGAATGGAATTCGCGAGAATACATCAAGAAAGTTGTTGTCAAATAGTCTTGGAGATTCATCCTTCGTATTTACAAATAATCTTCCTTCAGCCATAATACTTGTTATCAGTTTGGAATGTGAAGATACTTAATTGCAATGCAACCTTGTAATCCTTCAAAAACTTTTAATTTACGACACGTATCCAAGCATCTGGATGCCCCTGATATTTACATATTAAAAATGTGATTATGCAACATTGGAAAGACATTATTCATCTCATCGAATACCGCCAAGCTCTCCATCCTGATCCCGTAATGAAGACAAAAGAAGAATGGAAAGGTATTTTGGACGAGCAAACCTATAGGATAACAAGGGAAGGAGGAACCGAAGCCGCAGGTTCAGGAAGTCATTGCAGTCGATTTGAGCCAGGAATTTATAACTGTTCGTGCTGTAAAAGCCCCCTTTTTGACTCAACGACAAAATTCGAATCAGGAAGTGGATGGCCGAGTTTTGATAAACCCATTGAGCCAACTAGCATAAGATATATCAAAGATGTTTCCCATGGCATGGTTCGAGTGGAGATTCAGTGCCATCGTTGTGAAGCGCACCTTGGACATGTATTCCCTGATGGACCTACGGCCACTGGCTTGCGATACTGTGTTAACTCGCTCAGTCTAGTCAAAGCAGATTAACTCGATTCGTTCTGTGACATTTTTACACGTAATTAATGGGCTTTAATCCATATCTTCAATCACGTGGGAAGTTTTGCAGATGCCTTAAACTATGGCATACCTTTTTTTTCAATCCTGATTTGTATAGAGTTCATCTATGGCTACGTAGTTAAGAACCAAACGATGCGGTGGATGGACACTGTGGCAAGTCTTAGCTCGGGTATAACCAATATAACCAAGTCAATACTAGGCATAGTCATAATGCTAATTGGCTACGATTTTCTCTTGAGGCATCTAGGACCATCGTACCCCTTACAAGCCACCTGGTGGATGTACGTTGTGGTATTTATTATTAAAGATTTTGCCGGGTATTGGGTGCACCGCTGGGAACATGAAATTAACGTTTTGTGGAATCGACATCTCATACACCATAGTAGTGAAGAATTCAATCTGGCTTGTGCGCTGCGACAATCTGTAAGTGAAATCTTTTCCTTTATCGCAAT
>DLYY01000166.1 GCA_003447535.1 Bacteroidota bacterium
TTGCTGAATTAGGACGATTACATAATAATGCAAATATCCTGTGTTTGCCTGCGCGATTTATGACTGACGTGGAGGCCTATCGTTCCCTTAAAGTTTTTTTAAGCACTGCATTTGAGGGTGGAAGACATGAGCGTCGCGTGTCAAAAATTAAATGTTGTATCTGATAAAAAACACCCTTTCTTAACATTTTAGCGCCGTTTTCGTTACTTTTAAAGGACATTCACGTATACGAAGAAATGTGATATGTAAAGACCCTTGTTTGAGGCTCTAACATTTTCATGAAAACGTTGGCACACCTATGAATTTTCGAAGAAACCCTTTCTGGATCTTTTTATGGCTTTTCGGTTTAATGATATCGATAACCGTACAAGGGCAGAACTGTGTTATTGATAATTACGCCATTGACACAAATCGTATAGATTGTGACGGTAGTATTCAGGTATCGGGTCAAGCTTTTTCAGAGGTCATTTTCGGTTGTGATTTTGAGGCTAACGGATTTGGAGGATGTGTCGGGTGGCAGGCTACTCCAAATGGGGCTCAATTTGATAATCCATGTGATCCCCCTCCGCCTCTCCCTAGTGGTTTGCCGAACGCCACCTACCTATGGATGGGGCCTGGCGTTACTCAGCCTCGTTTTGTCTCTACTATACCCTATAACCTTCCCAATGGTGGGCAAATTTGTTTTTACCTCGATTTTGCTGAGCAAATCGATAATTCGCCATGTGAAGGTCCTGATTTACCTGACGAAGGAGTTTATTTACAGTGGTCCAATAATGGAGGTACTACCTGGAATAATATATTTTATTTTAATCCGGATATCAACGGTGCAGGGGGTAATGTTCCTTCACCCTATATTGATTGGGGCTATTACTGTTTCGATGTTCCCCAGGCAGCATGGGGTCCAAACGTTCAGATCCGATGGTTCCAGCAGACGGGATCAACAGCAAATTTTGATCATTGGGGGATTGATGAAGTAGTAATCAATACCACAAGTCCAGCGTACAACCTTACATCGAATCTCGGAAATCCAGTGCTAAATGGAAGTGATTTCTCTTTCAATATATCCCCAACCCAGGACACCTTTGTTACGGTGCTCTACACAGATGGGGTAGATAGTTGTAGTGACACATTGGATGTATTTATAAACCCTCTCGATGCTGGAAGTCAAGTTTTTGCTTGTGATTCTAATGGAACCATCTTAAATGTCACAGGGGCATCTAATGTAGTTTGGGGGCCACCTGGGAACTTTCTTACCCCCAATGACATACTCAGTCCTAGAGTCGATCCAATTGACGATCAATGGTATTATGTTTCTTCAGCTTGTGACACTGACAGTGTTTTTGTAGATGTCGTGCCGAAGTTTGAAGTCGATATTACGCTACCTGACACGATTTGTCGAAATGGAAGTACCACAGTAGATGTTTCTACCTCACCTTCAAGTGTTGGTATTGTTTCTTATGCCTGGAGTCCATCTACTGAGGCGATGCCTGCTAATGGTCAAACTTCTGTTTTAAGCCCTCAAGAAACGACAATGTTCTATGTGGACGTAACGTCTGATTCAGGCTGCGTGGTAAGGGATTCAACGCTTGTATTTGTTATTGGAGGAGCCCCTTTAGTCAGTATCGATCCATCGGATACCGATGTCTGTCCTGGACAGCAAGTATCCTTGGATGCACTCATTTGTACAGAAGACTCAGTTTTCGATGATTTCGAAGGAAATGTACCTAATCCCGCTTTGTGGTCGATAATAAGTAATGGTTTTCAACTCACTGCCTGTACTCCGCCAAGTGGCAATGGTCTGTGGTTTAACGGAAATGGTATTCGTCAAGCAGTAACAAATCCACTCAATGTTACTGGTGGAGGATTCATCGAGTTCTGGATTCGTATCGGAAATGAGAATCCCGCAAATCCTAATGGTCCTAACACAAGTTGTGATATGTTTGAGAATGGAGATACGGTCTTGTTCCAGTATTCAATAAATGGCGGCGCCTCTTGGGTTGATATTCAAGGCTTTGATACTTTAAACTACGGTAGTGGAGGTCTGTTTAATATTCCAATTCCAGCGGGTGCACAGACGCCATCAACTCAGTTTCGATGGTTCCAACAACAAACGGGTTCTGGAGACAACTGGGCTATCGATAATGTGAAGCTAACAACATATTGCTGTGGATCATCTTGTTTTGTTGGTCAATACGATATAAACTGGCAGGTTGATCCGACATTATTTGTCATACCTACATTCAATGCCCCAGATACTATTGCTCTGGCTAGCCCAACGGAAACAACGACCTATCAGATTAATGTAACCGATGGTTTCTGTGTAGGAAGTGCTGCGGTAACCGTCTTTATGGATACAAGCATTGCGATTACGGATATTACACCAGATACTACATTCTGTGGTCCGTTTCAAAACTATCCGCTAACGGCAAACTATACCTTTGGAACAGGCGGGACTCCTCGAGTTACTTGGAATAATGTTACTCTTGGAGGATATAATGGGATTCTTCCAGGTAGTCCGTTTAGCCAGAATATTCTTGCTAATGGCAATCAAACGATGTCCTTCCAGGTTACCATCTCAGATGATCAAAATCCAGGCTGTGAAGACCGAGATACTGTTACCCTAACTGTGGGAACGATTGCTGAGCCGACAAACGTTGTGGTCGTCGATGAACAATGCGGTGGAGCTTGCGATGGTTCAATCACTATGGATGGTTTAAATGGACCCCCGCCGTATTCATATTCTATTGATTCAGGATTGACCTTCCAATCATCCAATACGTTCACTGGTATCTGTCCAGGCACCTACTACCTCATGGTAGGCGACCAAGTTGGACAAACAGGATGTAGTGCTGCCCAAGAATTTACGGTGAATGCGGCATCTTCATTTGACTTGACAAGTTTTTCGGTTGATGGCTTTGACTGCGCTGGTACAACAGCAGGATCAGTCACAGTTAACTATACCTCGGGACAAGGTCCGTACAGTATTATTGCGAATGGCAACAATGTTGGCTCAATCGCTGCCTCGACTTATACAGTGACCAATTTGACAGCAGGAAGTTTATCGATTCAAATCACCAATGCGGCAGGATGTGTTATTGATACCTTGGTGCCACTATCGGATCCCAATGGTTTTGTAATTGATTCTGTTGTAGTTGATTCTGTGTCTTGTAAT
>DLYY01000144.1 GCA_003447535.1 Bacteroidota bacterium
CATCTGCATCATCTACAAGAGAGGCTAGGTCAATAGAAGCATTAGCTCCGTTTTCAATAAATACGGTGGCTACAGTGCCTACCAGGTTGATGGAGTCAATATTTTGATCATCTGTGTTATCAAAGATTGCCGCAACGTCGACGGTGGCAGAAGCCCCATTTTGGATACTTACGGTAATAGTTGAATCAGCGTTTAACACAACCGAGGTGATATCTTGATTGTCTGTATTGTCTAAGAATTGAGATAAGTCAACTCGGACACTGTCACCGCCTTCAATATCGATTTCTAGGGTGTCGCCATCCATAATGGCATAGGTGAGATTTTGCGGAGGAATGACACAAGTAATTACGTCATTAAGATCAATTCCCATTAATGTGTCACCATTTAATCCAGAGATATACAGAGAGTCTGTGATACGGTCGACAAGAAGCGACTGTAACTCATTGGTTGAGTCAGCATCCACTAAAGTCACTGTATTGCCATTTGAAATCGATAACTCAGTACCTGTAGCGTTCAGGCTAAGTGCTTGAGCATCCGTATTATCAAAGACTGATGAAAGGTCGACTGAAGTAGAGGCACCATCTTGGATAAAAATTGATAAGGTAGAGTCGGCATTTAAAATAGCCGAATCTAAATTTTGATCGTCCGTGTCAATACTTCCTAACGAAATACCTTGTCCGTTAGAAATAAGAATAGAATCATTGGCTGCATTGATGCTCAAATCCTGTAGTTCATTTGTAGGATCGGCATCGGCGTCATCCACAAGAGAGGATAGATCTGTGGTAATTGTCCCACCTGCATCGGTTACTTCAAGGTCAGTGCCGTTGATCACAATACCTGTGTTTAACTCGTTTGTAGGATCGGCATCGGCATCATCAATTAACGAAGCAAGGTCAACAGAAGCAGCGCTTCCTCCTTCAATATAAATTGTGGCTACAGTGCCATTTAGTACGACAGAATCAATGTTTTGATCATCTGTATTATCAAAGGCTGAGGTAAGATCAACCGTAGCAGAACTTCCATTCTCGATGTTTACTGTAAGCGTTGAATCCGCATTGAGTACTACAGAGGTGATGTTTTGATCGTCCGTATTGTCGAATGCTGAGCTGATATCAACGGTAGCAGACGTTCCATTTTCGATATTGACAGTAATGGTTGAGTCGGCATTAAGTAAAACGGAGGTGATGTTCTGGTCATCGGTGTTGTCAAAAGCTGAACTGATGTCAACAGTGGCCGAAGCACCATTTTCGATATTCACGGTGATGGTTGAGTCTGCATTGAGAACAATTGAAGTGATGTCTTGGTCATCGGTATTGTCGAAAGCCGAACTGATGTCAACAGTGGCCGAAGCACCATTTTCGATGTTCACCGTGATAGTTGAGTCTGCATTGAGTAGAACCGAGCTGATATCTTGATCGTCGGTATTGTCAAAAAGACCCGTTAAGTCCACGGTAGCTGCGCTACCATCTTGAATAAACACCGTGAGTGTAGAGTCAGCATTTAAGACAAATGAGTCGATGTTTTGATTATCAATTCCAGATAAAAGGATTCCTTGACCATTTGAGATAAGTAAAGAGTCTCCAGCTGTATTAAAACTTAAATCTTGCAATTCATTGGTTGAATCCGCATCTACTAAGGTGATTGTGTTTCCATTCGAAATGGATAACTCGGTGCCTATTGCATTAAGGCTTAATGTTTGCGCATCTGTATTATCAAATAGAGAGGATAAGTCAACGGTTGTTGGCAGGGCTGCCTCAATGTAAATAGTAAGGGTTGAATCTGGATTTAAGATAGCTGAATCTAAGTCTTGAATCGTGGGTAATCCGGCAAGGTCAATAGATGCAGGGCTACCATTTTCAATATGGACTGTAAGCACAGTTCCATTAATACTAAAGGAGTCAATACCTTGATTGTCAACACTATCAAGAGCTATTCCTGCTCCATTCGTAATCAATAAACTATCAGCAATAGCATCGTAAATAAGATCCTGGCGATCAAGATCAGTTATTGCAACACCAGTCCCTCCCAAAGAAATTAACAGGCTATCAAGCGTTGCGTTCATCGCTAAATCCTGAATCTCATTGGTTGGATCGAAATCTGGGTCATTGATTAATGGTCGCACATCTACAGTAGCTGAAGCGCCATTTTCAATGTATACCGTGAGTGTCGTGTCCGCATTGAGAATTACTGAATCAATGTTTTGGTCATCTGAAAACGGAACCCAAACCGCTTGTGTATTATCCCAATAATAGAATAACTCATCTACAGGGTCAAAAACGAGAAGTCCTGTTTCGGCAGCTCCTAGGCCAAGTTGTATTGCTGCGCGTTGCGCAGGATCTAGACGTGGAATCAAAAGTCCTTTGTCGTTGCTCTCAATGTCGAGTGCAGCATTTGGATTGGGCGTGAGTGTTCCAATACCCACATTGTCCTGTGCGAACAAGGTGACTGTTGAACAAACTAATACTACAAGAATTAGATAAAGTGAACGCATAGTTAAGAAAATTTCAGTTTTCTAAGTTAAGGCTTAGAAGTGAGATTAACAATTCAGATTGCGTTATGCGAGGACTAAAAATATCGCAGGACCTCAGAGTGCTCAAGTTGTTAAATATGAGGCGTTTACTTTAGGTTTTCTAAGCGTTCTTCAAGTTTTTCTATTTGTTGTTGCTGTTCTTGTATCGCATTAACCAGCATATAGATCAATGCATTCCCGTCGTAGTTGAGGTATGTTGTCCCATTCATCTCAAACTCTCCCACCATATAGGGGGCAATTTCTTGCATTTCTTGTGCTATGATCCCATGGTATGTTTTATCCAAAACTTCTTGCTGAAAACCAGATGTTTCATTGTATTGGTAACTCACAGGTCTGATTCTTAACACTTCGTCGAGACCTGCCTCATAGTTATTGATATTGGTCTTTAACCGCAAGTCTGAAGTTGCTGCCCACACTCCTCCTGCAGGCTTAAATCCTTGATTAGCAATGGTTAAATTGCCTCCGTTATTCACTGCCACGGCAACGCCTCCCACAGACCCCGTAATGTCATTTCCATGCATAATGCGGAATTCATTTTTGAAGTTATCGATAAACCATGCCACGTTATAGAGCGCACTCGCCGCAGCATTCAGTTGAATTTGCCCTCCCTCATCGCCTGGAGCACTTTGGTCAGTCGCTCCAATGATTAAACCTGATTCAACCGGCCAAACGTTACCGCCGATCGGTCCAATGCCCAGTTGAGCTACAGAATTCGCATTAGGTCCTTTGATGTTGATGATTTCATTGGTAGAAATCGCGTTGTTGACACCATGTAGTACACGCATTCTTCCCTCAAAATTATCGATATGAAAGGCACTATTCGTGTAGCTACTTCCTCCATTTAACACAAAATGACCACCTTCCAAGGTGCCCAACCCACCAATGGTCAAGTTCGCTTCAGGAGATAAAGTAGAGGTTGAAACTCCTACAAAACGACTATCCTCGACATACAAAGCAGGTAAACCTCCGAAGTCCTCTACCGTCAGTAAAGCCGATGCAGGTGAAGTGTTGTTATCATGAATGATAACTTGTCCCTCAAACTGACCCGCTACGCTATTCTGTCCTGGGCTAACTTGGCTGTATAAGCCATAAATGTTCCCACCTATGCCATTGTTTATTGCGTTGAGGTAGGCGCCATATACATTTCCATTTGGTGAAAAGTTGGTGACTTGAGCAACTAAGCCTCGTGTGTCTTCGCCATTTAAGGGTGAGTTGTTAACTACATCTATTTGTAATCCTCTCGTGGGACCGGTTACTGTACTGGTTCCAAGTTTAGATACGCCTGAGAATATCCCCACCAATTCGGCATTCCCTTTGGTTAGTGTGCTTCGAATTCCGTAAGATAGCCCGGAGGATGTTACAGGATCTGCGATAACATGTAGTCCAAAATTGTTATTGTTCCCATTATAGTCGTGGTCAATGAAAAGACCATTCGCATGGTTTTGACTTAGGTTATAAGCATGTAACGCAGCATCTGTTAAGGGAATTGTATTTCCGGTAACTACTTGTTGAGTTGAGTTTGTTGGATAAACCCAAGCACCCGCATCAGTCCATGGTGACGTTGTAGATCCTGTGAGGCCGGATAGATCGACACTCGTGGAATTTCCATTCTCGATATTGATGGTAAGCAAAGAGCCACTTAAAACAGCTGATGTTAAGTTTTGGTCATCAGGACCGGCAGGGCCTATAACGCCATCAGCACCAGCAGGACCTTGTGGACC
>DLYY01000015.1 GCA_003447535.1 Bacteroidota bacterium
AGAAATGATCAATTCCGCCTTAGATAAACTGAGGCCCTATCTTGAGCGTGATGGAGGTGATGTTGAAGTAGTACGAGTAACCGAAGAAGGGACGGTTGAGGTCAAAATGCTTGGCGCATGCATGACTTGTCCACAGAGTACCATGACGATGAAAGTAGGTATCGAAAAAACGTTGACAGATACATTTCCATCAATCCAGTCAGTGATCGCAGTACAATGAATAGAAAGGCATTAGAAGAACAAATACTAGAAAAAAAATCCCTGCTTTGTGTGGGTATTGATCCGGTCCAAGAACGCATGCCTGCGCGCTACCAAGACTGCTCCACAGATTCCCTTATTGCCTTTAGTAAAACTATTATCGAAACAGTGGCTCCCTTTGCCGTGGCCATCAAACCAAACATAGCCTATTTTGAAGCCTTTGGAAGTTCAGGGTGGGATGCATTGCCAAGAATAGCCGAGATAATCAAAAACCAAAATTTACTCAGTATCGCTGACGCTAAACGCGGAGATATTGGCAACTCAAGTAAGCAATATGCCAAGGCTTTTTTTGAAACCATGGATTTTGATGCCATCACCTTAAGTCCGTTAATGGGTCATGACTCTATCGCCCCTTTTTTAAATTACAAGGATAAATGGTCTATACTCTTAACGATGACAAGTAATTCTGGAAGTAAAGACTTTTTAGAGCAAGAATTGGTACAAGGCCAAACACTAGGACACCATATACTTACTTCATCCCAACAATGGCCAAATGCAGAAAAGCTTATGTACGTCGTAGGAGCTACTAAGCCTGAGGAGCTAAAGGCGCTACGAAAAAAAGCCCCTGAGGCTATATTTCTCGTCCCAGGTGTTGGTGCGCAAGGGGGAAGCGTCTCTGAGGTTATTCAATCTGCCGGAACAGCAAGAGGAGGATTATTGATCAATTCAACACGAAGCATTATCTACAGTGATTTAGATGCTGACTTTCAAACAAGTGTGCGACTTTCCGCGGAAAAAATGCAAAAGGAATGTGCACTAAATATTACCTTAACAAATTAAATAGATACTTATGAAAAGATTAATCCTTTTTTTATTAGTTGTGGCAACAGCCAATGTAACACTTGGTCAGCGAAATAAGCGCGGTGGACAAAGCGAGGAGTTACCATCACGCTCTGCTATGCACGTTGCTGCCTATGAACATGCCCTGGAGCTTAATGACTTCGTTACGGCAATTTCATGCTTGAATTATGTCGTCAGTATTGACGGAAAGGAAAGTCCGTATCGCGATACACTGTTAATGCTCTATAGCACGAATGGTAGCCTCCTTCAATCATACAATCTAGCTATGCAGTTACGAGAGGATGGACGAGATACGAGAATGGTTAAAGAGGTACTTGCGGAAGTATATAACCAAAGCAATCAACCCAAAGAAGCTATTGAAGAGTTGGAAATGCTTAATGCGGAGTTCCCTAGTCTTGGCTACCAGTGGCAAATTGCTAATTTACAGTACCAACTACAGCGGAGTTCTGAATGCTTGGAGACCCTAACGGCCATCATTAACGATAGCGCGTCAAGCGGTATTGCCGTGCCTCAAGTTGTCGGAGAAAATCAACAACAGCGCACATCCCTTCTTGCTGCAAGCCTGAATTTGGTTGGGCTGATGCTGGCAAGGCAAGAAGACTACGCGAATGCTATCAAACTTTTTGAGTCATCGAGCCAAGCAGATCCTGAGTTTATCCTTCCAAAACAGAACTATGCTGCTGTGACAGAGCTTATGCAAGGAGAAGCTGCAGAAGAAGGTAAAGAATAAGACTTAAACAAAACAAGATTCTCTATGCAGCCATTTCGGGAATGGTTTGACCAAACAACTTTCGGCGTGTGCAATGCGTTAGCAGGGCCGCTGGGTATACCTAGCCGTACGGTTAGGATGTATTTTGTCTACGTTTCATTTTTTACGCTGGGAAGTCCCATTATACTCTACTTTGTCCTTGGTTTTTGGTTTGAAATCCGCAGCTACTTTCGAAAAAAGAAACCCTCTGTATGGGATTTGTAAAGTATATCGCTCTAGTGCTCTGCATGAGTGCATGGTTAATTCAAGGTCAGGCAATCAACTACCCTCAGGATTCTACCGCCTTAGTCTATATTATTCAAGGCAATGCCCGGGCAAGCGCAGCCTATTTTGAATCAGGCTTGCCAAGCAAGGCCCAACAAATTGAAGCAGAGAGAGCCATTGAGCGACAACACGCAGTGTACACCTTGACTTCGGATTTCTTCGATGCCTTACCCGTCTATTTTATCCATCAAGAAGATCTTGATCTTCTGCAAAAGGATGTTCGAAATGGCCTTTTTCTAGATGCTTCATTACAGCCCCAAAACGATTTAGTCTGCCAAGAAAAATATCTACTCTTAGCAGAAATTGGACCGGTTTATGAAAGTCAGCTAGCTGACCCATACCATGATGGTAAAACCAGCACAACAACCCAAACACCCCAGATACAAGAAGCTTTTGTCCTAAAAGATATTCAAGGAAATCAGCTTCATGGGCTAATGCCTTGCTTTGCGGCGATTCGAAGTATCAGTAAAAAGAGACTACAAGATTGGTCTTTGTTTTATGAGGAAGGTGGCTACAAGATAGACTCTCTAATATTTCAATATCCATCAAATCATCTCCTTTTTGCTAGGCCTGATAAAATTGAACAAGCTGATTTAGCTATCGAACGCATGCGCCAAGGAAAGCTCAATGAGTGCCACCCCATTTCTAAGGCAATAATACGTCTAAATGCAAGCCTTACTACTTACTATAATCCAACGGATTAATGCGGTCCTATCTAGTCAACGAAACGCCCCAACAATATGACGTTGTACTCCGTCAACAAGAAGAGCTTTTTGATAGCCTGATAGAGGCTAAGCAAGTTGATAAAGCATCAGCACAAACAAAGGATGAATATTGTATCCTCTGCGTACATGATCCAATTTATACCATTGGAAAACGTACAGTAGAAGACAATTTTCTACTCAACACCCAATCACTTCCTGCCCCAGTATATAAAACCAATCGTGGAGGTGAAGTTACATTTCATGGACATGGCCAATGGGTCGGCTATCCAATTTTTGATTTAGAACAACATGGCATAGGCTTAAAATATCATATAGAGCGTCTTGAAGAAGCTATCATGTTTGTGCTCTCGCAATATGGAATCAATAGCCATCGAAGTGATAAGGGAGCTGGAATTTGGGTTGGTAACGCAAAGATTTGTGCCATCGGTGTTCGAGCAAGTCGATATGTCACCATGCATGGCTTTGCGCTTAACGTAAACACAGACTTATCCTTTTATAATGCCATTGTGCCCTGCGGAATTCGCAATGCCTCGGTTACCTCAATGCAAGATCAACTTGGTCAAGACATAGATATGCTCGAGGTAAGCCAGTGGATCATTCACGCTATGGACCGATTCTATCCTTAGCGGAGCGAGGGCTCATCGCCTTTACATACGAGGAAAGTGATGTATCTTTGCTGACGTAATGGCAAAGGCACTGCATAATTTAATAAATCGAAAAGAGTTAATCGAAGAACGTCTGCGCGAAGGGAAACCTATGTATACACTCTCTTTTTACGCTTATGCGCATATTGGCAATCCTCAGGTTTTTCGAGATCATCTCTACAATGTATGGGAGCCCCTTGGAGTACTTGGCAGAGTGCATGTTGCTCAGGAGGGAATCAATGCACAAATTACCTACCCTACTGAATCAAAAGAGGCTTGGGAGGCTACAATGAAAAACATCTCTTTTTTAAAAGAGATTCGACATAATTATGCCGTAGAAGAAAAAAACCTTTCCTTCTATAAACTCACAATCAAGGTCAGAAACAAAATTTTAGCTGACGGTTTACGAGATGACACCTTCGATGTGACCAATAAAGGGAGACATCTAGACGCTCAAGAATTCAACGAAAAACTTGAGGATAAGGATACAATTATCATCGATATGCGTAACCACTATGAGCATGAAGTCGGTCGTTTTGAAAACGCCGTAACACCTGACGTTGACAATTTCCGAGATTCACTTCCGTATATCGAAGAGACTATTTTACAATCCAACCAGGAAAAAGAGGTTCTGTTGTATTGCACAGGAGGCATTCGTTGTGAAAAGGCTAGCGCTTGGTTTAAGCATAAAGGATACAATAATGTCTACCAATTAGAAGGAGGCATCATCCATTACACCCATGAAGCGAAGACCCAAGGGCTTGTCAATAAATTCAAGGGGAAGAATTTTGTTTTCGATCACCGCCTAGGCGAACGCATCAGCGAAGATATCCTCAGCACATGCCATCAGTGTGGTTCACCTTGTGATGATCATACGAATTGTACAAATGTTGGGTGTAATTTACTCTTTATCCAATGCCCTTCTTGTGCGCAAGATTTCAACGCCTGTTGCTCAGATACGTGTATGGAGGTCATTACCTGGCCGGAGGAAAAACAATCCATTTGGCGAAAAAAGCGGAAAGAGGACGAAGCAAAATCAGGCCTGCGAAATGTTTTCCGTAAGGGACGATTCCCGAACAATACAGAATAAGTTTAAGACTGCTGCTGTTGGCGTAAAGCTTCTACCTTTTTCCACACTTCTTCCGCTTCTCCCTGCTTAGCATCAGAAGCCTTGCGGTCAGTATGACTGAGTCTGTGGGCATCTTTGACTAATCTATCGTATTGCTCAATCAACTTTTCTTCCTCTGTTTTTTTCTTAAACCAGCCCATAATTGCATTTGAGATAGAAACCCTTCGACGAAGTAAATTGTTTTTGGTCGATGTTTGTTATTTGTGACTAAGCCAAGAGCTTCTCTCACAAAATCAGTTATCTTTAGAAGGAACCAAAGTAAAATTCCATGGCACGATATCTCCTATTGTCCATTATGGCCCTGCTAATGCAACTAAACCTGTTAGCACAAGACGCCCATTTTTCCCAATACTACACCTTTGCTCAAAACCTAAATCCCGCCCTCACGGCAAACTATGAAGGATCTTACAGGGTTGCGCTGATGCATAGAAATCAGTGGGCATCCTTTCTTGACAACAGCGGATTTATGACCACAGGTGCTGCATTAGACCTAAGCATTCTCGATGGACAATTAGGATCCGACAAATTAGGGCTGGGGTTAGTTATGCAACATGACCGATTTGGCCAAGGAAGCCTAACCTCAATCCAAGGAGGTCTATCCTTGGCATACCACAAAGCCATCGGACGTTTTAGTAAACACCGTATTTCAATAGGAGCTCAAACAGCCTTTCAACAACGCAGACTCGATGAGTCAAGTCTTTTGTTTTATGATCAATTTGACAACTACAGCCACGGAGCCTTCGGCCCAACCGATGAGGCGATCGTCCAGGGAAACTCAATGTTTTTTGACTTTGGCGCCGGTATCTATTGGAAGGCACGATTGAATGATAGACTTTTGATGCAAGCGGGGTTTAGCGCTTGGCATATTCATAAACCAACAGAGTTTTTTATCGCGGAAAACCAAGATGCCTTTCTACCTGCGCGCTACCAAGCAGACCTTGGAGCTGAAATATTCCTAAATGATAAGATGAATCTTAGCATCCAGCCTGATGTCCTGGTAAACTTTCAAGGCGAGGCACAAGAAACATTGATCGGGGCATTTATCGGACATTATTTCAGTACTGGATTTCGCAATCGCTCAGGAATTCATGGTGGATTTAGAGCACGACTAAACAAATTTGATCAAGTAGATGCATTAATTGCGATGCTCGCAGTAGAGTTTAGAAACTTTCGAATTGGTGGAGCCTATGACATCAATCTTTCAGGTCTCAGCACAGTATCGCAAGGGAACGGAGGATTTGAGGTATCTCTAGTATACATTGGTGAGGGAATCAGCAAATTCAAAGCTGATCGCAGTTTGCCAGCGCGTCGATTCTAAAATCCAGCTTCATGAAACCATTTCAATTCAATCAGATTGCATGGATCATATTGTTGATCATGTGTAGTCTTTCCGTAAAGGCTCAAAGCGATATCGATGTATCAAGCTCATCAAATCCAAAGCGTGATTTACGATTGGGAAACACTCTCCTGAATCAAGGATATTACTACGATGCTGGAGATTATTTCCTCTTTGCTCTCAGTAACCTTGAAAAAGGGTCTATGAGTTACAGGAAGGCTTGCTATGGAATGGGTATGGCCTCCTTAGCGTCAAGAAACTACTCCCAGGCATTCACTTATCTGAAAGAAGTTGCCCTCTACACACCGGTAACGCCTAGAGAAAAGAAGCAATGGACAAGGCTTCAAACAAACTTGTTTCCTTTAATAAACTACCACTATGGGATCGCAGCTAAGCAAGCGATGCAATACGATGAGGCAACCAATGCCTTTAATGTTTTTATCGAATCCTATGATGGGAAGGATGCAGAAACCATGAAATCGGCCGCTCAGATAAAACTCGAGGGAATAGGCCTAGCCCTGCTAAAGATTGCACCTGCCAGTCTAAGCATTAAACCTGTTCCAGGAGTTAATGGTATCTATAATGAAATGGGGCTTGCTGCATGGGAGGATGAATTATACTTCACCTCCATAGCAACTCAAAGTCCTCTTGAAATTAATGAAGCACAATACTCACTATATGTTCAGAATGAGGGTGAGAACATTTTGGTCGATGGATTAATCACTGACCCAAGTCGGTCAATAGGTAGTGTGGCCATCAGTGATGATGGATCAGTAATGGTTTTTTCCGAATGCTTAAGTGAAGTCCGAGAAAACACATCTCAATGCCATCTTCGTCTAGCCACAAAAATTGATTCTACTTGGGTAACCAAGCCAGCCTTTAGTGAAGCGGTAAATCATGAAAACTTTACCTCCACCCATCCAGCGATCCGGCAAGAAGACAATTACTATGTAGTATACTTTGCCTCAAACAACGATCTTGGTAAAGGAGGGTTGGATTTGTATGAGTGTATTCTTACCGATAACGGCGGTGTAAAAGGCCCTAATGCCTTACACTCAGTGAATACTGCAATGGATGACATCTCTCCCTTTTATGATCAGTTTACCAAGAGACTCTACTTTTCCTCCAATGGATATCCCAGTCTAGGAGGATTTGACATCTTTTATACATCCCAAGATTCCTTATCGCAGTGGAGGATGCCACAGAATATGATGAGGCCATTAAGCAGCCATGCGGACGATGTCTTTTTTAGAAAAGCGCAAAGTGAAAGTTTGTCGGATGAATCGGAACGTGGCTATCTCATCAGCAACAGAGAAGGGACAACATATTACAAACACAGCACATCCAATGATGATATATTCGTTTTCGATGTACTCACTTTTGATTTTGAAGGCTTTGTTTCAGAGAATCGGAAGGATGGAAACTTTCCATTGGAACAGAGCACAGTGATTATAGCAAGTCTCGATTCATTAGACGAGATTATCAACTATGATACGCTCATCATGGAAGAAAGCATTGAGTTTAAAACTGCCTTACGAGCAGGGCGCAAGTACAAGATAACCGTAAACCAAGAAGGATTTAGCAAGGATGAAGTAGAGATTAATACTGCAGGGCTAACCGAAAATGCTGTTGTTCAGCATAACTTTGCGCTAAATCGCGTGAATGCGGAAATTGTTGGGATTGCCCGCGATGCTAGGACAAAAGAACCCTTGTCTAAAACCGTAGTAAAGCTGATTGATGCGAGTAGCGGGGCGACATTGTCTTTGCGGCAAACAAGTGACAATGGTTCCTTCAGCTTTGATGTAAATACTGCAAAAGAATATCGACTAGAATTTGCCCGTGCATCATATTTTATGCATAAAATATCCACCTACGTCGATAGCGATAGCCTTACTCAAGGAAAACTCTTGATCAATGCGGATATGAATGCCATTCAAAAAGATCAGGCCTATTCCATCGATGATGTCTTGTTTGCTACGGGAAAAGCCGAGTTAAATGCCCAATCAAAAGAAATTCTTGATGAGTTAATTGTAACGATGCAAGAGAATCCTACACTTATCATAGAAATGGGTTCACATACCGATGATGTGGGAGGCGATGCAATGAATCTAACCTTATCCCAAAAAAGAGCAGAATCCTGTGTCAGCTATATGGTCGAAGGTGGAATTCGAGCTGACCGACTTATTGCTCGAGGTTATGGAGAGGCCGTTCCGGTGGCAGATAACTCTACAGAAGAAGGACGTTCCAAAAACCGAAGAACAGAATTTAAAGTGATTGGAGGTTTGTAATAGACACTCTTGGTTATACTGTTATTGAGGCAGAAACTTTTTCATCTACTTAGGACAATACTGCACAACTCAAGAATGTATCAAGTAGCTTCTGAGAACATTAACTCTACTGCTGTGGTTCATTGTATGGAACAGTACATTTACCTCAAAATCAACGGAATGAAACACCTCATACTTCTCTGTCATATACTCTCCTTCAGTGCGTTAATAGCACAGCCTCCATCAGGAATGTACGGCGGCGGTGGAGAACGACCTGCATGGGTTATCATAGGAGAGATTGTTGATGAGGCCAATGAATCACTACCCTATGTTAATGTCGAGCTAATCAAGCTTAGTGATAGTTCCGTTTTAGCCAGTACTACAACCGATGATGAGGGCAAGTTTTTTCTCCCCGCCGAAGAGGTTGCACCTTCTCTTGTCAAGGCAACCTACCTCAGCTTTACACCCCTCCTCATTGAGGATTTAAATATGAATAGTCCTTTTGTTAATCTTGGACGACTCACCATGAAAGCTAATAACGACCTGCTAGATGAAGTTGTAGTAGAAGGAGAACGCTCAACCTTTGAGTTGCGGGCCGACATGCGTGTGTTTAACGTGGGTAATGATCTCGCAAATACAGGAATGGATGCCTTACAAGTCCTCGAAAATGTTCCTTCTCTAACGATTGATCAAGATGGCAATGTAGAACTTCGTGGAAGTGCTAATGTGCGCATTCTAATTGATGGCAAACCCTCTAGTTTACTTGCCAGCGGAACCGATGGACTTCGTCAGATTCCGGCAAACCTTCTAGAAAAGGTTGAAATTATAACTAACCCATCTGCCCGTTACGATGCAGAAGGCGAGGCAGGTATTATCAATATCGTGCTCAAAGAAGAAAAAGACCTTGGACTCAATGGCTCAGCTAAACTGCAGACAGGATATCCAAATAATCATGGTTTTACAGGAGTATTGAACTGGAATCCAGGCAAGTTTAACTTCTTTTCGAGCTATGGCTTCATGTACAGAAAAATGCCTGGAGAAAGAGAATTTAGACAGACCTACACAGCAAGAGATGCCATGGACACAAGCTACAGTTATCTCACTCAAGGAGAACACTTTCGCGGAGGCCTAAGGCACACGGCTCGTCTCGGCGTTGAGTTTAAGCCTACTGACAAGACTACCTTCGAAGTAAGCGGGGTATTA
>DLYY01000077.1 GCA_003447535.1 Bacteroidota bacterium
AGAAGCTTCGTCTTGTTTTCCCCAAGTGGCTCCTGTGCTTGTTCCGGAGTTAAGTTTACTTAGTCCGAGTTCATGTAAGAAATCCAAATTCATAGTGTGTGCTTTCTAGCGTACTAAGGTAATGGTTCCTTTGAGGGTTTCACTACTCCCATCAAAGTAATTTACTTCAATGGTGTAAGCATAACTCCCGACGGAAGCCGCCGTTCCATTGGGATAGCTTCCATTCCATGCATTTCTTGGATTATCGCAGTCTAAGGCATCAGGATCAGATGGACCATTTTCTTGTGCTTTGTTTTCAAAAACTCTGTTACCCCATCGGTCATATATAGTTACGTGGCTTGTCAAACAACCTTGAATATTGTATTCAAAGTATTCATTGA
The DNA here is from genome assembly GCA_003447535.1 of Bacteroidota bacterium. Taxonomy (GTDB): domain Bacteria; phylum Bacteroidota; class Bacteroidia; order Chitinophagales; family UBA8649; genus UBA8649. The sequence goes on from DLYY01000077.1 coordinate 381, forward strand.
GACAACGGCCATCTGCGTTTCCTGGGCTAAATGCAGTGGGTATATAGGCCAAGGCTTCTTCATTAACTACAAGTTCCAACGTGTCGTAAAATGGGCAACCATCTTCATAGACTACGACGCTTAGTATATCATCTTCTGTGGCTATGATAAATGGATTCGAACAAGAAGCGGCGTCAAGACAGGCAGCCGTATCGATGGCTCCCTCTTGACCTTCATCTGCTGGATCCCAAACATAGGAGGTAATAACACCACTTGATGTAAAGAGATTCACGCCTAAGTTGATTTGCTCTCCGCGTACCGCGGTAACTATGTCAGTGCGGGTCTCTCCTGAGGAGTTGGTGCCGTACATTTCTATGGAAAGGGTAGAGAGAGGATCAATGGTGAATGTTCCGTATTCCGTACAGCGGAAAACATCTTCGACATACACCGTGTATACTCCAGGTCCCAAATCTGTAAAGACGGAATCATCTTGAGCAAATCCATTGAGTTCGTAGACAAAAGGTCCTGTTCCTCCAATTGCCGAAACTGTGACTACACCATCATTACCATTGAGACAAGTTGCGCCCTCAGTGGTGAATATGAGTTCTATGGAATCCGGTTCACTTAGATAAATCGAATCCTCGGCTATACAACCATTAGCATCAGATGCAATGGCTACATAAGTTGAGTCTCCTGATAGATTGTTTGCAATAAGTCCGTTGACTCCATGATTCCAGATTAGGCTGTAAGGGGATATTCCTCCACCAACTTGTGCTACGGCAATTCCATCATCACTACCGAAGCAAGTTGGTGAAGTTGCTGAAATAGATACCACTAATGAATCCGGCTCGTCGATAACTGCTGACGCACTGTCTGCACAATTATTCGCATCGAGAACATAAAGGGTATATGTATTAGGTCCTAAATCAATCAAAGAACTTTGATTGCTAGACGTATTAGACCAGTTGATTTGGTAGGGTTGTGTCCCGCCTTCGATGAGGGCATCAATACTCCCATCTGCCTGCCCGTAGCACACCACATCGGTTGCGTTAACAATCGTTGCCGTGAGTGGAGCACTTGGCTGATCAATAAGTCCTGATAGTGGTAGAAGACATCCATTACGATCAATGACTAAGACATTGAGGACTCCTGCTCCAAGACTAATCGCTTGATTCGTTCCTGTACTTTGATTAGACCATTGATAGCTATAGGGTGTTGTTCCTCCAGAAACAGTTGCTAGAGCACTTCCTGTTTGATCACCATAACATGCAACATCGGTTGTTGACATCGAGCCGCTGAGTGGGGCTAATGGACCATTGATTTGAGCAGAATCCTGAATAGAACAACCATTTCCATCAGCAATTGTAACATAGTATGCTCCAACAGGTATACTAATGAGATCTTCAGTCGTGGCAACTAAACCATGATCACTCGTCCAATCAAACAAGTAAGGCCCCGTTCCTCCATTTACGGATAAGTCGATAGAAGCTGATGAGTCACCAAAACAAAGTACATCCTCTGAACTTGAAATGTAGGCGGAGAGCTCAGGTGGATTATAGAGTGTGGCAGAGTTTGATGCTTGGCAACCACTGAAGTCACTGACTACAACAGTATACGTTCCAAAACCAAGGGCTGTTTGGTCTTCCACGAGGCTTCCATTAGACCAAGAGAAGGAATATGGTGTTGTCCCTCCACTTGCTGTAACGTGAATTGTACCATCTGTCCCATTATGGCATAATGGATTTTGTAACGAGTCGATAGAAACCTGAACAGGTGTTGCATCATTAACAAAAGCCGTAATTGAAGCAGAGCATGCCGCAGGATCTCGCACCAATATAGTATAGTTTCCTGGGGTCAATCCAGAGAATACTCCAGTGCTTTGATTGGTGATTCCACCATCAATTGAATAGGTATATGGGCCTGATCCACCGGTTGCAGTAGCGATAACTTGACCGTCTGCAAATCCACTACAAGATATTCCTGCTGCCGTATCTAAGGAAACGGTTAATGCGTAGGATGGGGTTATGGTTTCATCACGCGTGGTGAAACATCCATTAGCGTCGAGGGCATTAAGCGTGTAAGTTCCTGTATCAAGACCTGTAAAAATTCCGTTACCCTGATATGCATTAGGCAATAGGGCAAACTGATATGGCGAAGTTCCGCCTGCACCGACAGCAGTAATACTTCCATCTGATCCCATTGCACAGCTGGCATCTATGACGGTGGTACTTATGATAAAGGGATTTGAGGGTTGATTTATCGTCACGGCTAGTGAGGTTTGGCAACCATTGGCATCCCCAGCAGTAAACGTATAGCTGCCAGCTATGAGATTGGATAAGTCTTCAGTATTTCCTACAGAGCTGCCTCCAAGTTGCCAATCATAGGTATAAAGTGGGCTTCCTCCAGCAATATTGACATCTGCACTTCCAGTATTCCCATTGAAACAATCTACATCTTGTTTGTTATTTAGAGAAACGATTAATGGGGAAGGATGGGATAAGGTTGTTGAGGCATTTCCGCTACATCCATTGGCATCGGTCACAATAAGATTATACGCTCCAGAGGATGCATTTAACAATGTGTCATTTGAACTTCCGTCTGACCAATCATACGTGAAAGGACCACTCCCATTCATAATGATAGGGTAGGCCTCTCCGTCAGTAAAACCAAAACATGACGGGAATTTTACAGAGTCAATCATCACCACTAATGGGCTTCCTGTACCAATAGATGCTACAGTTGACGCAGAACATCCATTGATATCTTCGACAAGAATGTTGTATACTCCGGCATTGAGTCCCGTAAAGATTGAATCAGTTTGTAGCGTCACTCCGCCATCCAACGAGAAGGTGTAGGGAGATACACCACCATTAACCGATAATTGGATGCGTCCGTTGGCTTGGCCTGCACAAGATGCATTGCCCACGGAATCAACATTCACAAGAAGGCCATAGTCATCGGTTAGGGTGTCAAGTACAATCGCAGTGCATCCTCGGCTATCTAAAATTTCAATAGAATAGTTTCCGGCCACCAAGCCATTAAACGTACCATTTGGTTGATAGGCGTTTCCATTTAAGGAGAACTGGTAAGGTCCAGTTCCTCCAGTGGGCGATACAGTGATACTGCCATTTACAGACGTTGCACAACTTGGATTCGTGGAAGTCGTCGAGCCAGAAAGAGGGCTTGGTTCATTGATAACTACAGGATTCAAGGCATAACTTGCTTGACATCCACCTATATTTCCCACAACAACATTGTAATTGCCAGCTGATAACCCAGTGAAATTTGGATTCGCAGAAAGAGTCACACCACTATCGATGGAGTAGAGCACAGCGTTGATGGCAGCAATATTTATACTTCCCGTACTATTGCCATTACAGTCAACGTCGATAGCAGTCACCGCACTTATTCCAGGAATTGGCTTAAAGACTAAATAGGCTTCATTACTGATAACAACACATGGTCCACTCGATACAATTCGTCGGAAGACAGTATTTGTTATGTAAGAAGACATATCTAAATCCCTATTGTCGGAGTTTGGAATATCTGTAAAGACAGAAGAAGAGCTAGATCGAGCTTGCCAGAGATAAGTATAGCTTCCATTCCCCAGGGTCGGTTGATCACCGATAAGTGTACCTGCTGTTACACCGGCACAAATCGTATCTCCTGCTGCAATATTGTTGGTCGGTGAATTCACTACATTGATGACAATGATTGAGGAGGTATCATTGGTGCACACTCCATTAGAGGTAATCACCCGGACATAGGAAGTCGCGGACATAGCGCCTAATGTTGATCCAGATACCGAGCTTAATCCACTACCGAAGGCTATGGGTGTCGCAAAAGAAAGTTGGGTATCAATTTCCCAAAACTCTATAGCCCCTAATGTTCCCGAGATACTCACGGCACTTGGTACATCACCTTCACATATTGTTTGATTGGATGACATTGTTCCTGCCAAAGGACTAGCTGTTACGGTAACTGTTTTTGAGGTAGTTGTAATTGAGTTACATGGTGCATTGCCAAGTACGGCGCGGAAATAAAATACAGAGTCAGTAGCACTTGTGTTGGTGAGTCTTGGTGTTAGAAGCACCGAGTTGTTTCCATTGACTACTGGAGTAAAGTTGGTGTTGTCTGTTGAAATTTCCCATTGTATGCTGCCTATTGGCGAAACAAGGCCTAATGCCGTCGAATCTCCAGAGCATATCACAGGATCCTGCACTTCTATGGTCACATAGGAAGGTTGAGGATTCACAGTTATGCTGTACGGAAGAGTAGTTTGAGGGGAACAAACACCATTAGAAACCTGTGCACGATACATGTAAACTCCTGCATTGAGAATTACAGGGGGGTCATAGGCTGCACTTCCAGATGATCCGGCTAATGGCGCGTAGGAAGCGCCGCCATCTGTGGATACTTCCCAGAAATCAACGCTACCATTACTTCCAATAAGCGCTAAAGGCAGTGGATCATCTCCCTGACACAGGGTAGTCTGACTACCAAAAATACTTCCTGTTACAGATACTGGATCAACCACTACCGTTACCGGCATACATGCACTTGAATAGCCACATGTGCTTCCAGAGTACCAACGTGCAAAATAGGTGGTCGTAGTATTCGGCGAGGGTATTAATATAGGGTCGCCATTAAGCGCAATGGCGATAGGCCCCGAAGAGGCACAAGCCCCACTAAACCAGTGAACCTCTTCACCGCTTCCGCCTGTGGCAACCAGCGTTATTGATCCGAAATCATTAGCACAAACTCGATTTGGTGTTGCCGTGGCAGCTGTCGGGTTTTCTGGAGGATCACATACACAGACCTCGACTTGGTAGCTATTGACACAGAGAGGATCCCCACCTGTATTATCTCCAATCCATAATGACCAAGGTCCAAAAGGCGAACCTCCATTGCAGTTGTCCAAGTTGCCGGCAGGATTATAAGTGCCTGCAGCGGGTGTACCTGTAATAATGTTGGTTGATGATTCATTAAAGACTGTGGTTACAAAACCAATATCTGCACCTCCTGAAAAACTTCCATCGATCAAGCTGGTGTTGGAACAAGCCGTAGATGGTCCTCGCAACTCCATAAAAGTCTCTTGGTGAAATGCGCTGCCTGGTTGCTGAGAAGCACAACTTCCATCCGTTTTTGTCCAAGTAACCGATACATTGACATCAGTGATTAAACTGTTATTAGCAAATCCCGAGTTCAAGGTGTTAAAGGTTACAGGTATAAGGTTTTGTGATGCACCATCGACACTTTGTACACCCGGGAGTGGGGCAATTTCTGTGTGGCAGTTTGGTGCACATCCAATAACGTTTACATCAACTTCCTGATAACAATTTGATCGTATTCCTCCGTTTGTAGTGTACACTCGATAAGTGGTTAATACCGTTGGAGTGACTATGATGCTCTGCCCGCTCCCAATAAGAACTTCATTTCCATTATTTACTTCATACCAATCGTAACCTCCTCCCTGAACAGCGCCTTCAGTAAAAAGGGTTACAACTTCTCCAGAGCACGCGGTTTGAGGACTCGCAGAAATCGAGCTCGGTCTTGGAGAGGTCCATCGCGTTCGAATTTCTGCACCTGGCGCTGCACTACCTCCTGCTATGTATTGGCTTAAGTTATTGCTGTTAGGAGGACCAATAGCTCGGTAGTTAATATTATTTGAGTAAATCTCATCACGATACCTTTCATCAGGAGAAAAAAGGCAGGTAAAAGAATTTGAGTTGTAGTCACACGTACTCCCGGTGCTACAATCATCTCCCCAATAACGGCCTCTAAGGCTTAAGAATTCAGGCACATCAGCAGCCAAGTTGCTCCCATTTACACCATAAGAGTTGTTGAAAAGCGTACGGTCGGCATGGTTTAACCAACCGGCTAAAACAATCCCGAGGCCATCGGTGGTAATGCAGCCGCTAGATCTCCAATCTTGTGCATCGAGGTCGGCAAGATCTCGACCATACCAATACCATACGTGCTCATCATTTCCATCGATAACAAAGAATTCATTGTCTTCTGATGAAGAAATGTAGGAGCGCTCTACAACCATTTCGATGTTCATACAGCCATCTCCTAGAGTTTGGGCTATTCCCGCATATCCCACCAAAAGGATGAAGGCTAGCGCTATAACAATTCTTGATTTCATAGTGTGATTTGGTTCGGTTAGGATATTATTGGTTCGAAATATCATCAGTTATGGATGCCGTTCTTTTGGCAAATTCCCTAAATGCCTTTTCATTGAAATCCGCGGGGAATATTGGATAAAATCCATAGATCGATTCAAAGTGTTGGGGTTCATAAATAAAATACCAAGACTGAAGCGCTACTTCTTGTGTAAGTGATTCTTCATCGGTCGACGGAACTACTGAAATTGGCTTAGTCTCGTTGGGTAGCGCCTGCAAAAAGGCCGGTACCAGGATTACATCAAGATATTCTGTATAATAGGGGTTTACCGCAATCATCTCTTCATGATTGATCAAGGATTCATATTCGTGGCCATAAAGAACTTGCCATCTTCGAATAGAGAATTCCACCTCATCGTAATCTGCCTTTTCAAAAAAGGGAGCATGGGGAGCTAGATGGTTAATCTCTTCTTGGTCAAGACCACTAGATAATACCCATTCTAGCCAAGGATGCTTGGCGATCTTAGTTGGAGGAGTTAGGTGTAGAGAAGTCGAACCTACATTACAGTCCATTTCTTCCAAAATGGCCCAAAATTCTTTCACCTCCTCAGGATGTTGCTGCTCCCAGGTTTGCACTGCGTAGGCTAAAGATGTTTCGTCTGATGCACTCCGCCATGATGGAAGATTGGGGCAATACGATTCAAAGTCCGCCTGTTCTATTCCACAATGCCCAAGGAGACTCGTCCAATTATTTTTAGCTTCTTCAATGGGTTTATAATCGGGCGCTTGGTTGGGCTGCTCTATTTTTTGTGCATGCATGGAGGATGCGATGCATACTAGAAAAGCGAAAGCAGATGCTCTCAAACTCGTTCCAAAAGTTGACATGTTTAGAGAATGTTTTGGTTCCTATTAAATATAGTAGGAAAAACTGTGCTATTCATATCTCTTGTACACAATTTACTAGAATTCGAAGGTAGCCTGTAGAGTGTAGGTTCGTGGGGGATTAGCCTTCCCTGGTCGAATCACAATAAACCGATTAAACACATTTTGCGTAACAAAGGAAAGTGTTGTTTTCTCATTGAATTTTATTCCGGTCTTTAGGTCTAGAATGTGCTCTCCTTTATATTGGCGATTGTTTCTGTACCGTCCGAAGGCAGCGGTGTAGGGATACACATCGATTTCGAAGACATCATCGACTCGGTCTAAGTAGGAGTAATAGCGATATACAAATCCTGCTGTCCATTTGCCATAGCCTGTATTTACATCGGCCTTCAGCAAATGCCTCCAGCGATAATTTAGAATTCCATTTAGGATAGAATTTTCTTGTTGCAATATATTGCCATTCTGAAACTCAGCTTGTTCAAGATCGCTAATGTGATATGCCCCGAAGGCATCACGAATCAACGGGCCAAGGCGGTTATATTCCTCATTAACTGCTGCGTTTCCACCAAATGTATACGTATAGCCGATCAGCGCATTGACAGGAACTTTGCCGATTTTCCCACTTGAGCTCAGGGATAGTTCATATCCTAATATTCTTGCCTTGCTGACATTGTTTGCTTGAAAGCCTAGGGGAATAGGATCTGTTGGATCTACGCCAAACTGAAATTCAATCATGTCGGTAAACGATTGATAGAATATTGCAGCATCTGCGTAGATATTAAGTGTTTTCTTAAACGTCGTGTGGTATTTATATCCAAACTCCATTGAAAATCCTGCCTCAGGCCGTATAGTGGGGTTGGGGCGTATACGAAGCGCATCCTCTAGGGTTTCATCTACAAATCGCTCTGCAATGGAGGGAACTCTAAAGGATTGCCCAAAGCTTATTCGAAGATTGCTTCGTTTGGAGAGGCTATAGTTGGCCCCAATGCTAAAAACTGGCTTTGAAAACAGAAAACGACCTTGGGGATATAAGCTATCGGCTTCTGGGTTGATGGATGTATCATTAATTAGCTGGGCGGTGGGCTCATCGATAATATAGGATTCAAATCGAAAACCACTATTGATTACTAAGCGATTAAGCTTTACATCTAAATTTCCATATCCCGACAACTCTCCGTATCGAAAAGTATTTGTTCCATCCGAAAAGAATCCTCGTAGTGCGTTAGCTCGAACAACCATTTGACGATTCGTAATGCCTCCTACAAAGCTGAAAATATTGCCAAACTCATTAAAGTATCGAAAGTCATTGTATATCTGGTAGGACTCATTATTCCGATTTCCAATTCCGTTAAGGGCCTTATCTAGATAAAATCTAGATATAAGTTGAAGTTTTTGATTGCGTTTTTCTCCGAGATAATAGGTGAGTACTGGATCAATCATAGCGTATTGATAGCGCACTCTGTAGTTGGCTAATGGCTTTAGAATCTCAGAAGAATCTCCATTCCATATAAAAATGTTACTGCGGTGTCGGTACATGGATAAAACCGAGAGTTGCATATTGAAGCGGTCAAATTTTTCCGGTGTCCAACGCATACGCACGCTACCTCGGATTCGATGATTAAATTCCTCGGCGATGTGAGTTTGATCGGTAGTAGCGAAAGCACCGAAGACCACATCGAGGTTCCGTTTCGCATAGTGTTTGCCATTGTAGTATGAGAACCCTACAGCATGAGGAAAGCTTTGAAAACTGTTGCCTGTATTCGGTGTTTGCCACCACTGGGCCGAACGATAATCCTCCTGATACGCTTTATCATAAAATGTCGAAAAGGTTCGAATTCGTGTCTGTGCCTTGCTGTTTCGTTCTGGCCAGCGAGTTCTAGCGTGCACAATTCCATTGAGTGCTGATGAGCCATACTGTACTGAGGATGAGCCTTTTACGACTTCAATTTGGTCTGTGGTCTCTAAGGGCACAAAATCCCATAGAATTTCGTTGCGCTCAGGGGTTAAAATGGGTACATCATCTATAACAAGGGTTACACGACTTCCTGTTCCGTAAGCATAACCACCCCCACCGCGAACGGAGATTTGCCCATCGATAATAACAACTCCAGGTACTCTTTCAACGGCATCAGAGGCATTGATAATAGCATTTGACTCAATCAACTGAGTGCTTACTACATCGACAGAAACTATTTCTTCTTCTAATGGTTTACCACTTTTACCCCAGCCTTGGACGATAATGTCATCCATTTTGGTGTCTTCCTCAAAGATATGGTCAATTACTATTCTGGAGGACTCTTGAATTTGTTTATCGCTAATCTCAAAATTCTCATAGAAGGTTTCATAACCTAAAAATCCTATGGAGAGCATATATCTTCCTGCAGCAGAAAGATCATTGAAGGAGTATGTTCCGTCGCTGTTTGAAAGCACGCTAAACTGTTGAGGCCCTGTAAGTTTCACCTCTGCTCCTGGACATACCTCATCGATAGTAAATCGTATGGTTCCAGTTAAGGAAGATTGAGCGAATGTGCTAAAGGAAAGTGTCGCAACAAAGGCTAAAAACAGTACGAAAATCCGCATTGTATGAGTGGGCATTTTTAAGTGTCTCATGGCTCGAAGAACAAAGGTAACAATTATGTGACGTTGGACCTTGTTATGAATGCGTAACTTAATTTCCTAAAAGTATAGGAAGGATTATCTTTGCATCCTGATAAATAAGAATCAATGAAAGAACTAAGCATGCGTGCCGCACTTCGCGAAGCAATGACCGAAGAAATGATTAGCGATTCCTCTATCTTTTTAATGGGAGAGGAGGTTGCTGAATATAATGGTGCCTACAAAGTGACAGAAGGCATGCTTGACCAATTTGGTCCTGAGCGTGTCGTTGACACACCAATCAGTGAGTTGGGTTTTGCGGCCATTGGTGTAGGGGCCTCTTCTAACGGAACACGACCTATTATTGAATTTATGACCTTCAATTTTGCTGTGTTAGCGCTCGATCCAATTATTAATGCTGCAGCGAAAATGCTTGCTATGTCGGGTGGTCAATTTTCTTGTCCTATCGTATTTCGTGGTCCTTCTGGATCTGCGGGGCAGTTAGGTGCGCAGCACTCACAGACATTTGAAAACTGGTTGGCTAACGTGCCGGGCCTCAAAGTGATATCTCCTTCAAACCCAGCTGATGCCAAGGGATTACTCAAGAGTGCCATTCGTGATAATGATCCAGTAATTTTCATGGAGTCAGAGTTGATGTATGGCGACATGGGCCTTGTTCCTGAGGGAGAATACATTGTTCCAATTGGAAAGGCAGATATCAAGAGAGAAGGTAGCGATGTAACTTTAATATCATACAATAAAATGATGAAGGTTGCTGATGATGCAGCTGATGCCTTGGCGGAATCCGGAATTAGCGCTGAGGTTATTGATCTTCGCACGATTCGTCCTCTAGATATCGATACCATTGTTGAAAGCGTAAAAAAGACCAATCGTTGTGTAGTAATCGATGAATCATGGCCTTTTGGTGGTATCTCTTCTGAGGTGTCGTACCAATTGCAGCGAAGAGCCTTCGACTACCTTGATGCCCCAGTATTGCGGGTAAATGGTGCGGATGCTTCAATGCACTATGCTCCAAATCTCGTGGATAACTACCTTCCAAGCGTACATCGAGTAGTGCAGGCTGTTAAATCAGTTACTTACGCATAATTAGATAGCTATTTTTAGCCATAAAGGCAGGTGCTGTTGCTCGAAACCCAATTACAGGGTTGAGTTTCTTCTCTTTTAACGAAGTCTTTCTAAATCAAATCTAGAGGAGTAATAATCCCGATAAGTTGCCCTTCATTATTGGTCACTGGTAATGATCGAAACTTATTTTCTTTGAAGGTACTAGCCGCATCTTCTCGCGTAGCGTCAACTTTTATACTATGCACATCCTTCGTCATAATATCTTCTACTTTAAAGTGATTGTCAATATTCTCAATAGTAAAGGATGAAGGGTCGCCAAGGTGCTTATAATAGGTCTCAAGGACGTCTCGTATGCTAATCATGCCCACGAGCTTCTCATTGTAAACCACAGGT
>DLYY01000142.1 GCA_003447535.1 Bacteroidota bacterium
AGGAGCTTTTGGAGGAAGTCTTGCGTTAAGAACGACATCAGACAATGCCTCTCCCTATGTTTCTATCGATAACCGATTTGGTTCATTTAACGCGCGACGCCATACGATTCAGGCATCCACAGGACTTATCGCTAATCGCTTTATCCTGGAATCACGATTATCAAAAATTCAGTCGGATGGCTATGTCGATCGAGCTTCTGCTAACCTCCAATCGCTCTATGTCTCAGGACAATACAAAGGAGACAAATTGCGTGTATGGTTAAATGCATTTTCAGGACACGAGGTCACAGGGCAAGCATGGAACGGTATTGATAGTGCTACACTGGCTGACAACAGAACCTACAATTCGGCAGGTACAGACTTTGGAACCTTCTTTCCAGCCTATGACAACGATGTAGATGATTATCGTCAAGATCAGTTTCAAGGTATTCTGGCGTGGGACATTACAGAAAACTCTTTACTCAAGGTAAATACCTTTTATACTCGAGGTAAAGGCTTCTATGAAAACTATGCCTCTGGCTACGGCTTTGGAATCAACTTTGCTGACCTCGGCTTAGACAATATCATAACAGATGGTGGGGATACTATTACCAGCACGCATATCGTAAAGCGACGTTGGCTAGATAATGACTTTTATGGTTTTTCGACATCCTACACTAATTCAGGCATTGAACATCTTGACTTGATTGCAGGAGGAGGATATCACCGATACAGCGGTAAACACTTTGGCACCTTGCCTTGGATGCAATATGCCGGTGTAGCAAGTCCTGATTACATGTATTATGATGGCAGTAGCATAAAATCTGAAGTCCATGGATTTGCAAAGATCAACTATAACCCCATCAATCGTCTCCACCTCTACGGTGACCTTCAATTACGTCAAGTAAACTACGAGGGATCGGGAATCGAAGATGACCGATCAAGCTACGCCTTTGAGCAAAACCAGCTCTTTGTAAATCCGAAGGCAGGTATATCCTACTTCCTTCAAGACGACCATGTGGTGTATGCATCCTATGCCTATGCAGGTCGTGAAGCAACTCGAGCTGACTTACTCTTTAGCACAAAGGATGCTAACGGCAATAGTACCATTCATCCAGAATACATGCATGATATTGAAATCGGTTGGCGTGGAACATGGGATAAAAGCTATCTGAATGTCAATGGATACCTCATGCGATATAAAGACCAACTTGTATTGTCAGGCGCTTTAGACCCTGTGGGAAATGCCTTGCGCATTAACGTGGAAGAAAGCGATCGTATGGGAATAGAAATCGATGGACGATACCAAGTAAATTCTTGGCTTAATATCCGAGGGAATGTAGCCTTGAGTAACAACCGCTTAATAGGTAGTGACAGCACAGGAGCTAATGCTACTCAACCGCTTGCCTATTCACCCAACGCCGTGTCGTCAGTAATAGTTGGTGCGGAGAAAGGAGGTTTTGCCTTTGATCTCATCAACAAGTACGTTGGAAAGCAATATCTAGATAACAGCGGTTTAGATGATGTATCGATTCCTTCCTACTTTGTATGTCATGCTCAAGCGCAGTATACAACATCGTTGAATTGTGGTCTTGATCTAGGATTTCACCTCCGTGTAAACAACTTGACGAATACGAAGTACGTATCAAATGGATATGTCTATGCTGGATTTCCTAGCTACTACCCACAAGCGACCATCAATGCAATGGGTGGAATTAGCCTAAGATTTTCCGGTAAACAATAAGTCATTGCGCTCCAGAGAACCCTCTCGTTAAGGAAGAAGCATATAAAAGGCCTGGGAGCAATCTCAGGCCTTTCTTTTTAAATCATGTTGTCGTCCTTTAAACTGACCACAATGCAGCATAAAGAGAAGAAAGCGGGGATAGAAGACAATGTAGTATACCTTAGAATCTAAGATATTTACTCATAGTATATGGCAAGTGAGCGTATTATTTTAGGTATTGATCCAGGAACCCAGGTGACAGGATATGGTGTAATTCGTATTGAACAACAACAGATAGAATTACTTGCTATGGGTGCACTTCTGTTGTCTAAGCATAAAGACCACCCGAAACGACTTTCCGAGCTTCAAAAAAGTTTAACCCGATTAGTGGAAACCTATCTACCGGATGAATGTGCCATTGAAGCCCCCTTCTTTGGTAAGAACGTGCAGAGTATGCTTAAACTTGGAAGAGCTCAAGGAGTATGTATGGCCGTCGCAATGGCCCGAGACATACCTGTAGAAGAATACGCTCCAAGAAGAGTAAAACAAGCGATCACGGGAAATGGTAATGCAAGCAAGGAACAAGTGGCTGCTATGGTCAAACAAATATGCGGATACACAGAAGAACCCCGCTATAACGATGCTACCGATGGACTAGCCATTGCGCTTTGCCATTATTATTCCACCAAGAACATTATTCAAGGGAAGGGAAGTAAAGGGTGGGGTGATTTTATAAAAAAGAATCCAGGGAAACTGCGTTAGACTTTTATCGCTTCTGAAATTTGTATGGCCACCTGCTTAAGGTGCTCAGAACTGCCATTTCCCTTTGGTCTAGAAAAGTTCATGTCATCCAGAGAGTTAATTGGCACCAGATGAATATGAGCATGGGGAACTTCCAATCCAATCACGCTCATCCCTACACGATCACATGGAAATACTCTCTTAATTCCTACGGCCACTTGTTGTGTAAAAGCCATGATATCTGCCAATTGACCTGCACTTAAGTCAAAGAAGCGATCAATCTCAACCTTGGGAACGACTAGAACATGTCCATTTTGCACAGGACGAATATCCATGAAGGCAAAACATGTATCGGACTCGAGAACTTTATGACAAGGAATTTCTCCTTGTATGATCTTGGTAAAAAGAGAGGACATTAAAAGTCGTAGGTTATACCCAATATCTCAAATTCCTGCGTGCCCGCTGGAGTTTGGACCTCGGCCCTATCCCCTACCTTTTTGCCTAGGA
>DLYY01000131.1 GCA_003447535.1 Bacteroidota bacterium
CCTATCTACCCCATCCTTTCCCTGCTCCCAGTGATGCTCATGGTGGTAAAATTTAAATCCCATGGCATAGGGTACTACGATTGGAATATTCGCAATGTAGGCTAAAAAGTTATTTAACTCAGGCTTTTTGAAAGCAAGGTTGTGTGTAATCTCATGGATTGCCAAGAAGAGTGCGTGAGAAATCGTGGCACCCACTAAATACGTCAAGCCAAGGAAGACGTACCAAGGCACATTGTACTGGCCAAGAAAGATTGCTACGCCAACCTGAATGCTAACCAAAATCAATACGGAATACTTCATCCAAGGATTGATTCCATATAGCTTCTTTATCTCAGGATGATCCTTTAATATAGCTCGGCGTCTACCAATATGTGGTTCCGGCTCTTCAGTCCAAAAATAATCTGTTCGTTTAGCACCCATGATTGTATGATTACCGTGTAAAGGTACGACGTCCCATCGCACATCCATATTTTCTCTGTCATTTATGAAATTTAAAAGGTTCCCGGCTCCTTGATCAAAACCTTCTCTTCCTTCTTATAAATCTAGTCTTCGCAATAGTTACTTTTGCACTATGTCGAAGACTAAGAATATATCCAAGTTTTCCAATCTACAGGAATACTTAACCACGATTCTTATGCGATTGGTGCAAGCAGAAAATGAGTTTGAAATTATCCGTTTACTCAATTCCGTCTTCGATGATTTCCCACAGATTAAATATGCTGGACTATACCTTAAAGATGAGATTGAGGAAGACCGGCTCTACATGCCTTTTGCCTACGGTTTCGAAATTAAAGAGGCACGCTTAGCCAACCAATCTGCAGAAGATAGACATCCTGGTTTTGTAATGCGAAACAAGGAAACCCTACACATACCCGATACGCAAGAGTATCAAGGGCTATCCACGTCAGAGCTTGGAAGAAAGACCGAGGTAAAGTCCAGGCTTTGGATTCCACTGCTAGACCGAGCTCAATGTTTTGGATCATTTGGCGCCGCATCCAATGAAGTCAATGCCTTTGATCAAGAATTCATTGATTTTTTCTCTAAACTCGGCACCATCTTTGGAACAGCCTTTCGCCATCAAATGCATAAACATGTATTGATGACAAGAGAGAGCAGCTACCGTCACTTAGTGGATGAAAGCTACGACCTAATAATGGTGGTTGATGACTCATTTAAACTGCTTTTTTGCAACGCTGCGTGGATGGATACGATGAGATACAGCCAAGAGGAAATTGATGCCATGAGCTTTCAAGAAATTTTAGTGAACGATTCTGAATTTCAATCCATCATCGATTTATTGGGAAGCATGATGGATCGTGCGGATTTCTCAAGACATGAAGTGAACTTAACGTTAAACTCTAAATTTGGTGAGTCCATTTTTCTGGAGGGAATTGGCGTTACATATGCGACTGAGGATCACAAAGCAATAGAGTTTGTCGTAAAAAATATTACCACGCAGGTTTTGACCGAAAAGCGCATTCAGAACTTAGCGCGTTTTCCCATGGAGAACCCCAATCCTGTGCTGCGCTTATCTTTTAAAAATAAAATGTTGTTTTATAATGACGCTGGAGAGCGCCTTGTTAACCAACTTGAGCAAGAAGGTAGATCAGGCGACAACTGTCCCTTTGGCCCTATAATCGAGCAGTGTATTGTAAAAGGGTTTGACATAAAAGATCTTTCTATTGGGAATCAAATCTTTTCCTTTTCAGCCGTCGCTATCCAAAGTGAGCGCTATGTGAACTTTTATGGCAGAGATGTAACAGAACGCGTGGAAACAGAGCGTAAACTAGAAATAGAGCGGGACAAACTACAAACTATGACCGACGAGGTGAACGCACTTAATGACACGTTAGCCAACCAACTGACGCTCATCTCTAATAATTTAAAAGAAACAGGGAAAGAACAAAATCAGTTATCCCTCCTCTTTGGGCATGATCTTAAGTCACCAGCTCGGCAAGTAAGTACTATGTCCTCGCTGCTGAAGCGATACCTTAAGGAAGAACCGCACTCGAACCCAAGAATAGAACAGATAACCAACCATCTCTTTGAATCCTCTGCTCGCTTGGAAGCGATGATGACCGGGCTTCAGAAGTTTACTGGGATAAATCAAGATAAAATTGAGTTGATCGAGTTTGATGTCTTGGAAACCATGAAATCCATTGCATACCAACTTGTACAAGGTGATGCTAACTATGAAAAGCATCAAATTATTTGGATTCATGAAGAAGTAAATTACTCGATTCTCTCCGATAACAGTATGTTCTCTTTGATGATTCAAAACCTACTTTCCAATGCCCTGAAATACAGTGCGGAGGAAGCTAGTCCAAAGGTCACCATTGAAACAAAAAAAATCGGGAAGTTTCTTGAAATCAGGATTCGGGATAATGGCATCGGCTTTGCCCCAGGATCAAAGGAAAAGTTATTCAATATGTTCTATCGCGAAAAACGAGGGAACTTTGAAGGAACCGGAGTTGGACTTGCTTCGGCACTAAAAATTGCAGATGTCCTCAACGCATTTATTCAGGCGAATGGTAAGGAAGGAGAAGGGGCTTGCTTTACCCTAACAATACCCCTTACACTTAGTCCAAAATCATAATGAGTAAAACATTCCAAAGAGCTTTAATTAGCTTAGCCTATGGATTAATAGGCCTATTTACTTTCTCTACATATGCCCAAGTTTATAAGGTTACCAATACTTCAACCCATAAAGCCTTTTACCTTGCAGGAAGTATTCATGTGTTACGCCCCTCAGATCAACCAATACCCAGTGATTTTTATGAGGCTCTAGACCAATCCGATCATTTAGTTATTGAAACCGATCTCTCTAAGCTTGAAATGAGTTACTCTATTTTAAGCAAGGGGATTTATCCAAGTGATTCTAGTTTGTTAGATGTCATACCGAAAAAACTAGCAAATAGAATTACCGAATATTGTGATTCGACCATGCTAAGAGCTTTTCCTTATTTGAATTTTAAGCCTGGTTTGTTGAATGCCTTTATGGAAGCTATGGTCTTACAAGACAATGGGTTTAACAGCCTTGGAGTGGAACAGATTTTATTGGATTACAATGTAAAAAACCAACAAATTACCTTGCACTATCTTGAATCGGTAGAGGAGCAAATCCTTATGATTTCTAAATTAGGAAGTAAACGGCCCAAAAAATACCTCAAAAAATCGTTACAAAGAGGACTAAACATTGAAACTTCTATCGAAGCAACTGTACTGGCTTGGAAGACCGTTAATTCAAGATTTTTTAACCGCTCTGTTCGAAGCTTATCAAGACAAAGTGCTTCGGATTACAACCTGATCCTTGCTGATCGAAACAAATCATGGATTGAGCATGAAATTCTTCCATTGGTCCAGGAGGGCTATAAGCCTCTAGTTGTTGTTGGCGCAATGCATCTTTATGGGAGAGATGGCCTGATAAAATTGCTAACTAAAAGAGGGTTCATTATCACTGAATTCAGATCATAAAAGTCTTTTAGGACCGCCTATATGGCGGCGGATATGTTACGATTAAATGTATATGACGTATACTTAAGTTGAGTTTGGTATGAAATTGGTTACTCCAATTCTATCGATAAGAATTCTCGGTATGATAGAGAATACAAAACATAGCACACTGATACTTTGTATCATACTGACCCATTGCACTGGCATTCATAAGGCTTTTGCTCAAACTAGTATACTAGATCAAGCCAAGCAGGCCACAGAAGACATGCAGTACTCCGAGGCGCTCAAGCTACTTGACTCATCCTTGGCGATTCATCCCACATGGGAAGAACACTACTTTTATCGCAGTGTGGTACTTCAAAAGCTTAGACGCTACGAGGAATCATTAGGAGATATCAATACCTTTTTAGCGATTCACCCAAAAAATGCAGAGGCTGTCCACAACAAAGCCACCATCCTATCTGATTTAAGGCAGTTTCAGGAATCATTGATTTTCCATCAACAGGCCATTCAATTAAAGCCCAATGAAGCTCAATACTACGCAACGGCTGGAATTGCCGCCTTTGATCTCAATCAATTTGATTTAGCGGAGATGTATCTAAAGGAGTCCATTGCCATGGACCAAAGTGTAGCCATTACCCATAGCTATCTAGGGTTGATGTGTATACTACAACAAAGGCTGACAGAGGCTCGCCGCCCCCTTGA
>DLYY01000042.1:0-489 GCA_003447535.1 Bacteroidota bacterium
AACCCCATACCAATCATTTGAACAATATAATAGGTGGAATCTTTCTCATCAGTGTAAGAGTATATTGGAATTTGACGTTCTTCTCCCTGATTCTTTACCTCATTTCTGAAATCATAAGAACCTTCAGGGACCACATCAGCTACTGTATCTCCTTTAACGTCAATTAAAACCCCTGAAATTGAGTTTTCATATGTACCATTAATCCATGCTTCATCTTTGGTTGCTACTATATTAGGGTCACTCACACAAGACATAAGAATCTTCTTGCGAGTATCTAACTTGATATTAGCATCAGACAATGGCTTGAGTGATTGACTAAGTACACCGAGTACGAGGGCAACTACCAAGGCTAAAACCGCTAGAAAGCCTATGGTATATACATTGGAATCTTTATTGAACTTGGACACGAGCTTCTCTTCTTTTGATGTTTGATTGTAATACGAAGTAATCGATGAGTGGCGCGAAAACATTCATAAATAGAATGGCCAA
>DLYY01000042.1:796-2998 GCA_003447535.1 Bacteroidota bacterium
AACATTCATAAATAGAATGGCCAACATCCATCCTTCAGGATAGGCTGGATTAAGCACACGGACAACCATCCCTACAGCTCCGATACCGAATCCATAAAATAACTTACCTAAATCTGTACCACTTGCCGTTACAGGATCTGTTGCCATAAAGGCCATAGCAAACAAGAAACTTCCCATAAACAACTGATAGTACCATGGCACTTTAATGAAATGATCTTGATTCGGATAAAGCGTCTCACCTAGGATATTCATAAGAATAGCGACGGCAACAGCTCCTAAGACCATGGATAGCATAATTCTCCAACTACCAATACCCGATACTGCAAGGATGAGCGCTCCTGCAATAACACCAAGTTTATTCATTTCGCCAATAGAACCAGGCATTACACCCAATAATAAGTTTGTCGTTGAGTACTGTTGAAAAACTTCAGCCTTGTTCGTTACAGGGTCGATAATCGTATAACTCGCTTCCTGCACAGCAGACCAACCACCATTTGCTGCTAAACCTAATGGAGTTGCACCTGACCACCCATCAATCAATACCGATGAATTTGCGATAAACTGACCCGCCTCATCAAACATCGAATCAAAAGCTACTCCACCATTGGGAATATTGGCTAAATAATCAACTGTATGTGCTTTTATACCGAACAGGCTATGCAAAACATTGTAATCGTAAGATATCCAACAAATCTCACCTGAGATTTCAGAAGGATAGGCAAAGAATACGAAAACCCTAGCAGTTAACGCAATATTCAAAATATTCATTCCTGTACCCCCAAAGGCCTCTTTTGCCACGATAACGGCAAAAGCTGTTGCGATAGCTACCATCCAGAGCGGAACATCCGGAGGCATAATCATTGGAATCAAAAAGGCACTCACCAAAAAGCCTTCTTCAATAGAATGGCCCTTTTTCGCTGCGAAAAAGAATTCAATACCTAGCCCTACAACATGAACTACAATAATCAGTGGTAGCATTTGTAATAAGCCGTAAGCAAATTTCCATCCAATTCCTTGGAAGGCACCGCCATACATCCCAAAGGCAGTATAGTGTTGATGACCGATATTGACAACTCCTGCAATAAAAGCAAGTTGCATAGCCAACACCACGTGAATCATGGTCCGCTTTAGGTCCATTCCATCACGAATGTGCACCCCATTTTTCGTTACTGATGCGGGAGCATATAAAAAGGTATCGAAACCATCCCATAATGTATGAAGAAAGGGACTTGACTTTTTGTCTGGTTCAATACGATCAAGAAAATTTCTAATCAATTTCATAATCTCTTATTAGCGTTGGGACATGATAAAATTCAATCCCTGACGTAGGGTTTCTTGTACAGGTTGCTTCGAAGTGCAAACGAATTCACACAAGGCTAAATCTTCTTCTAATACCTCATAAATCCCAAGACCTTCAATACTTTCAAAATCCTCTGCCAAAATGGACTTCAGTAAATGTTGAGGATATAAATCCATAGGAGTCACCGACTCATACTGGCCTGACACAACAAAAGCCCTTAGCTCACCATGAGTATTGGTGTTAGCCCTGAAAGTCATAAAGGAAAACAAAGACCAAGGAATCGTTGGGTTAATCGATGGCCTTGGATAGGAAGGCAGAAGCCATCCAAACATCTCATGCTTATCTCCCTCTTCGAGTACCGTGACATGCGCATCGTTATTGCGGAGAAATCCCTCACCATCAATTTGTAATCCTGATAAAACATTACCGCTTACCATGCGATAACTTGTACCCGACTTTTCTTCATCATCGCGATCGTCAGTTGCCATAAAGGAATTAAATCGATCCTTTACAATATCACCAATTGCAGATCCTGAGGGAACTTCGATATAGGCTTTATCCGAAAGGCAATCACCTGTTAGTGCTACAATTCGTTTCGCATGTAAATTACCGGTTTCAAACAAACGACCTATCATGATTACGTCGTCTGGGCGGAGAGTCCATACTTTATCATTTGGTCCAATAGGGCGAACATGGTGTATTTGAACACCAGGATTTCCTGCTGGATGAATTCCCTTAAACCAATGCTTTGTCGCATTATCAGCCTCTGTAAACGCTGCATGCGGTTGCTCACCTGCATTGAGTCCAAGATGGACTTGATCGGGTGCAAGAACATTTAAGGCGTCTAAACCTTTTTGGAAGTGGGCCCTTCCTTCTTTCCCTTGCCACGCAAGAATCTGATT
>DLYY01000200.1 GCA_003447535.1 Bacteroidota bacterium
TGGAATCAAAGCCATTCACCGCAAAGACAGCGATTTCCCCAAAACAGGCTGTATCCACTAATGGATCAATCACCACTTGTGGAAGCACGTCTTGAACAACTTGAATTGAGTCCCTATCGACGCAGCCATTAGCATCCTCAATGTATAGCTCTGCCGTAATATCATTCGGAGAATTGTGCACCGCGGTAAAACCATTAACCCCTACTACATCATCAAAAATCCAATTGGCTGACAAGATAGGGGCATCACCTTCTATAGAAGCCGAGGTAAAATCAACAGGAAAGTCCTCACAAGCTGGGCCAAACTCAATAACACCTTCGGGATTTTCAAAAACAACAATATCCTGAAAAGCTGAATCTATACATCCATTTTCATCAGCTATTTCTAATAAGATAGTGTACGTGCCAACGGGATAAATCTGCGTGTATCCGGGATTGACGACATCCACTTGGTCGAATCCAGGTTCAATATTATAGTCGTAATCCCATGAATAAGTAGCGGTCGGAGTATATACTTGACTTGATCCACCAAGAATTACTGAGGTAAGTCCTTCACACGCTGCAGTATCGCTTGGCGTGATAACTGCGATGGGGGCGGGAACTAAATCGATGGTTTGAAAAGCTGTATCTCGACATCCAACATTATCCTCAACAACAAGTTGAATATTGTGAATTCCACCCTGATTAAAGGTAGTGGTTAATGGGGGTATAATCACTTCATCACCGCTCCCTTCATCAAAATCCCAAGTCCATGTCAATAGTGCTTGATTAGGATCTGCAGGTTGACTTAAATCATTGACTGTAGAGACGGTTTCTGTGCAGGTAGCCAATACTTCAAAATCAGCCTCAGGTAAATCATAGACAATTGCAGTATCCCTTCCAATACCCACACAACCCAAACTATCGGTAATCGACAAGGAAACCAAATAGATTCCAGGAGTAGGATTAACTCTTGATGTATCGGGGTTATTAGGTGCTGGAATCGTGAGAAGATCAAAAGGCGAAACACCAAGGTTCCATTCATAGGAAGTAAATGGAGCCTCTGCCACAAAAGACTGTTGGGCGTATGAAGTAGCTGTTCCGAGACACACTGAATCAACCACAACGTCTACCAAAGGGAGTGATCGAATATGAACAGACTGACATGCTGTATCTAGATTACCTGCACAATTTAAATCTGTCTCCACAATTAGACACACATTATAGTCTCCCGATATCGTAAAAGTATAATTCGCATTCACACCCGTTAACGTATCCTGCGTGTTATTCGGATCATTGAAAATCCAGATATAATCGGTTATGTTTCCTGTGCCACCAAGTGATGGACTCGCATCAAAGGAGGCTGGCTCACTTTGACAGGTATCATTGAATGTAAAGCTTGCTTGGGGTCCCTGTCCTACTAAAACGTTTGCCGTGGTATCAAAAGAACACCCATTATCATTTTGAACCGTTAAGGAGGCCAAGTATATACTATCTACTGCATAACTATGTTGAGAGTTTTGGAGAGCACTTGTGTTATTGATACCTGAAGCAGGATCGCCAAAGTCCCAATCCCACTGCACAATGGATCCCAATCCACCTATGCTTGCATCTGTAAAGCCTACTGGACTCCCAAAGCATGCCTGACCAACAACGAAATCAGCGACAACTCGATCTACTGTTATCTGTACGAAACCACCTAGCTGACTCGAACACCCATTGCTATCAACACCGAAGACAACATAAGTTGTTGTGGTATCTGGATAAACCAATGGTGTTAAGGAAAAAATATCATCAATAGCATAACTTGGTGTCCACCCTACATTTTCAATATCTGTGGCCAAGAGATTAATTGAATCTCCACGACAAATCGTGGTATCATTTGGAA
This sequence comes from Bacteroidota bacterium, assembly GCA_003447535.1. Taxonomy (GTDB): domain Bacteria; phylum Bacteroidota; class Bacteroidia; order Chitinophagales; family UBA8649; genus UBA8649. The sequence continues at coordinate 1,867 of DLYY01000200.1, forward strand.
TACCAATCACTGGTTCAGCAAAGACTTCAATCAGAAGACTATCAGCAGAACTGCAACCTCGAGAGTCCGTCAAACTTACCTCAACCCCGAACAGGCCTGAACTTGTAAATACGTGTTGAACTGAATCACCTGCCACTGCCAAAGGACTCCCATCCCCAAAATCCCATATACTTTGAACAATAGTAGCACCAACTTGACCATCCGCAGCAGATGTGTAGGTAAAGAATCCATTAAAACCACTTCCATTGAGACAACCTGAGCTATCACCAGTGAGATTTACAAGGGGAGTTTCTGGGAGGTAAATGGAATCTTCAAAGGACTCTGTACAACCAATACTACTTGTTGCAGTGAGGGTTAACCCGTAATATCCTGGACTTGGGTAATTATAACTTGTTGCGATTTGGGAGGATGTATCTAATGTAGAATTGAGATCTCCAAAATCCCAAAAAATATCGGTTATGGGAAAATTCCCAGGGAATGATACCGTATTACTTACCAAGTCAACTAGCCCTCCTCCACAAAATGCCGAATCATTTAGACTGTAATCAAAATCAAAGCTGTCAATAATGATGGATGAATCAGGAAGAAAGTAGGTGTAGGAACAATTTAAATCATCAACGAATACTCCAGGAGCAAAGATGCCTAGATTACAAAAGGCAACATTAAACAATGTGTCGGTTATTGTGTCTGTCAAACTACCTGTAGCAGATAATGGGATTTCTATTCCATCGCCTAATGCAAAACTCGCCGAGAGTGCTCCGTAAAGTGAGTATTCGATGTCAAAAGAATCACAAATACAGCCGGAATTGTCTCCTATAATTCGAAGATTAGCCCAAGGTCCCAGTACCGTTACCGTATCCCGAATAAGGGTATCTGAACACCCTGTATTCGAAGAAACCGTGAGAGAAACAGGATAAATTCCGGCTCGATCATAGATTTGCTCGGGATTAACTTCAGTAGATAGAAATCCATTACCAAAATCCCAAAGAAGGGAATTCGTGTCCACATTATTTTGAGATAAATTTGTGAATTCAATGACTTGAACAGGAAATGGGCAAGGAAGACTTGTTTGGGAAATCCCATAATCCGCCACAACATCAAATACTGGCAATACGAAGGTTGTATCCGCTGTAC
>DLYY01000137.1:0-9727 GCA_003447535.1 Bacteroidota bacterium
TGGTTCGTTTTGGACGAATTATGTCAACTTCAATGTCGATGTTTTGAACCCTACGTTTGATATTATTACAGCGCGTGAACACCCAAACAGAAATGAGGTATGGGCTGGAAGTTTTTACGGCGCTTCCCGTTTTTTACATACTGCGGATGAACACTTTTATTCTGACAACTCAGCAATTCTTTCCAAAGAAAACGATCCCAGTTTTCAGATTGTTAGTGATATTGATTTTGACAAATCTGGACGAGTTTGGATGACTAATCTCGGCAGTCAAAATCCATTGGTAGTACTAGATAATGATGGCACATGGTATGGCTTTGATCCTGCGAATGCCCCGCTATTTGTCACGCGAATGGTAATCGACAATGCTGATAATGTTTGGATGGCTACGACTAATGATGGTCTTTGGGTTTATACTAAAGGAAATATTCTTTCTTCTACAAGCGATGATCCACAGGCCCTCCATTTTACCGCAGCCAACAGCGAATTGCAAAGCAATACAATCAATGATTTAGCCATTGATCGTAATGGTGCCCTCTGGGTTGGAACGGGTCAAGGTGTAGTCGCCATTGATTGTCCATCTTCGGTCTTTTCCTCTTCCTTTTCATGCACTCAGCCTCGTCGCATTATAGTTACCCTTGGGGACTATTCAGAATACTTATTCAACACAGAAGTTGTGCAAGCAATAGCAGTGGATGGAGGGAATCGAAAGTGGGTTGGCACAACGAATGGAGCAACCCTAATCAGCTCAAATGGCGAAGAGGAAATACTACAACTAACAACGGAAAATAGCCCTCTACCTAGCAATACGATCTTTGATATTGGAATTCTAGGACGTACCGGCGATGTATTTTTTGCCACCGATATAGGCTTAGCCTCATTTATTGGTGATGCAAGCCAGGGAGCAGATGAGCATACTAATGTCGAGGTGTACCCCAACCCAGTTGAAGCAAACTACAATGGGCCCATCTCTGTTATTGGGTTAGTCAGCGATGCTTATGTTAAGGTCATGGATTCTAAAGGGAGGCTAGTTTACCAGGCCCAAGCTCTAGGCGGCAAATTTGTTTGGGATGGTCTTCGCCAAGATGATACTGCGATTCATCCAGGAGTGTATTATATCATTTCTGTTAGTCCAAATGGGGAAGAAAGTATAGTCGCAACAATGGCCATAAAAGGCTAGAAGCAAGTAGTGTCAAGGATTCTTCCTATTTTTTGCAAGGAAATTTTTGATATGAAAAATCATCTTCTAGTCCTTGTTTTCATTTTGACATCTTTCCTGAGTAAAGTCAACAAAATGTTGGAATTGGAACGGACAACCCCAACCCCAATGCCCTATTATAATTAGAAAGCGATAACAAAGGGTTTCTCATACCAAGGCTTAACACCAATGCAAGAAAAACCTTGGATGCAATGTGTGGATCCAATGAAGAGGGTTTATTAATCTATGATACGGAAGAAGACCTTTTCTTTTTCTGGGATGGCAGCCAATGGATTCCTTATCCTGGCAATGGAAATGGAGATCAATGGGGAGGACAAGGAAAATATTTCCATCCCCAGGATTACAATCTTGGTGAGGAATTACGATTTATTCAAGAGTAAGGTGTTTTCTTGAATCGAGTTACCAAGTAACGGTTACCTTTCCAATAGTCTTCCTATTGGCTAAATCATTGTGTGCTTTAGCCAACTCAACTATTGGGTATATTCCTCCTACGGTTGGATCTAACCACCCTTCTTGAATCCCCTTGACAACGCCCTGTAGGCAGGCTTGAATCTTTTCTGCCTTATAGTCTGCCAGTCTAAGCATATTGACACCAATCATAGATTGACTTTTACTCATAAAATTGATTGGATGATAAAACCCAAACTGTAAAAACGTAGAAATCTTTTTAAACAGATTGGCCCCATTAAACTGAGCCGCTCCATACAAAACCATACTTCCTCCTGCCCCCAAAAGTTTGCATCCTTTTTTTACGGAACTTCCTCCAATACTATCAAAAACAACATCTAATCGTACACCCTCTTTTTTGATCACCTCAAAAAAATCTTCTTTTCTGTAATTAATCACATGATGCACGCCTAAACGCTGTAATGCTTGAATCTTTTCATCTGAACCTGCCGTGGCATAGATCTCTGCACCTACATGTAAAGCCATTTGAACCAAGGCACTTCCCACCCCACCCATGGCAGCATGGATAAGCACTTTATCCCCATGATTTATACGAACAGAGTTATAAAAACAATGCCATGCCGTGGAATATTGTGTAGTTAGAGCCATGGCTTTGCCAATGGGCATGTCACCAATAACAGCGACTGCTCGAGGATCGCAGACAGCGTATTCCGCATATCCTCCAAATCGCGTTAAGGCGGTCACTCTTTGACCTACTTCAAGATGTTTAACACCTTGTCCAACTTCCTCGACAACCCCAACTACATCGTACCCAAGGACCGCAGGTAATGGCGGGCAATCCGGATACAAACCTGTTCTTGCCATGATGTCAGCGAAATTTAAGCCAAAACCTTCCACCTTAACAAGGATTCCTTCTTGAGGACATTTAGGCTTATCCAGGTCAACAAGTGCAAAGGCTTTTTCAGGCTTACCAAACTTTTGAAGGTGAACTGCTTTCATTAGAGTACTTTTAGGATCATATGGGAGACAATGTAAGGCAATATGTCGCAAAAACACTCTATGGTTTTGAACACCTTCTTGGAAAAGAGATTGCTCAAATGGGTGCAAAGCAAATCGAGGAGCGTAATCGAGCGGTAAACTTTAAAGCTGATTGGAAAACATTAGTCGATATCCATGCTACTAGTCGATTGGCAATTCGAGTCATTCAACCCTTCCATAAGTTTCAAGTAAGACATGAACGCGATTTCTATAATCAAGCCCGTGTATATCCCTGGGAAAATCACTTTTCAGTAGACCAAACCTTTAAGATTGATGCGAGAGTATTTTCAGACACCTTTACGCACTCCAAGTATATCTCCCTGAAGTTAAAAGACGCCATTTGTGATCGGTTTCGTGATTTAACCGGAGATCGGCCCAACATCAATGTACAAGATCCTGATATTGTATTTTCCTTAGATATTAGGGATCAACAAGTACAGCTTGCATTAGATGCAACAGGAGAATCCCTTCATAGAAGGGGTTTCCGAGATGATACTCATGTAGCACCGATGAATGAAATTCTAGCAGCTGGCATTCTTGCCAAAACCGAGTGGAAATATGATATACCCTTTATCGATGGAATGACGGGGTCGGGTACCATGCTAATTGAAGCGCTTTACCGGGCAACAAAACAACATGCAAGTTGGAGTCGTAAACGCTTTCCCTTTATGCAATGGCCAGACTATCCCAAGGGGCTCTGGGAATCACAAAGAGACTATCATAAGGAGCAAGTTTATAATCACTATCCAGAAATTCAGGGTATTGAGATAGATCGTGAAGCGTACGGATCAGCCTATGACAATTTGGTTCGAGCAGGTCTTAGCCCCTTTCACTATCTTAAACAAGATGACTTTTTCTCCTATAAGCCAAAACAAAAGGCCGGTGTAGTTTTTCTCAACCCGCCTTATGATAAGCGTCTATCCCTTGAAGATGTTCAAGAGTTTTATGGGAATATTGGAGATCACCTTAAGCAGCACTTTACTGGGTGGGATGCGTGGATTCTTGTAGGGAACCCCGTTGCCGCCAAAAGTATCGGCTTACGATCGACCAAACGCCTAAAACTTTTCAACGGTTCAATCGAATCAAGGCTTATGCACTTCCCTCTTTATGAAGGCAGCAAAAAATAAAAGTAGACCTTGTGCTTCTCGAGGGGGTATTAAAAGATTTACTTAATGAAAATTCCATTCTATCAATACCCACTATAACTTGGAATAATTGGTGTTCTCTTATTGGGCGGTATTGGTATCATGCGTGTCGCAACCAACACAATTTCCGTATGTATAGCCAATCCTCTCTGTCAAAACACCATGTCTTAACATCGCGCGAAAAACTTACTTTTATAATGAAGTCGTTTTTAAAAAAATGAAACCACCTACAAATCTCACGGTCGTATCAAACAACTGCTGGGGGGCGGAGTTCTACAAGGAATACAATGTTGAATTTCTGAGCCCATTTGTAGGTTTATATATATACCCGGAATGCTATCTCAAAATTCTGGATGACCCCATTGTGGCACTTAAGGGTCCTCTACGGTTTGCTAAGTCCTCCCGGTTTGAACAAGAGACACCCTTTCCAATAGGGCTGCTACATGAAGATATTGAGATTCATTTTATGCACTATGATAGCGAAGAGGAGGCCCTGTCAAAGTGGAAGCGCCGAGTTGTTCGCATGAACAAAGATCCCATAAACTGGCACGTTAAAATAGACGATAGAGAAGGTGCAAGCAGAGAGAATATTCAGCGATTTCTTGATCTATCCTACCCAAACAAGGTGGCGTTATCAACGTTTGATATTCATCATCCCAACCACGTAAAAATGCCAAATGAGAAGGGTAAAAACCATGTGGTTGATGGATTAACGCTCTATCGTCAAGGTAAACGGTATTGGGACCAAACCCAATGGTTTTCTTCTGGACAAGTGAAGCCATACTCGTGGTTTCAAAGGATTATTCATTGATAATTTATCCTCTGTATGGCACCTTATTTTTCCATTATTCTACCTACATATAACCGGGGAGAAAGAATAGACATGGCCATCCAAAGTGTTCTTGATCAAACTTACTCAAACTGGGAGCTTATTATTGTAGACGACGGCTCAACAGATAACACTAAAGAAGTATGCCTGCAATACCAAGAACCCAGAATCTCATATGTCTACCAAGACAATGCCGAGCGCAGCGCAGCGCGCAATAAGGGAATAGCACTTTCGCGGGGAGTTTATGTCGGGTTTTTAGATTCTGATGATGTGTAGAGGTTCGTCTTGCTAACAACAATTTAGCGTGTACAATTAAGCAATAATCTATACGTCGATATAGTTACTTTTCTATTATGATTTGTTGCAGACCTAGAATGCCTTTAATGGGCGTATTGTTTTTTTTGTTTTCAGCATGTAATGCTAAGTCAACGTCAGAGTATAAGAGTTCTGATATCCGTTCAGAAGAATCACAAGCTATTGAAACTACCGAAATCTCTGACTCCTCAGGAATTGCAGAAGACCGGGATATCCTAAACATCAGTCAAAAAGAACTAGAACGTGATGCATGGGTCGAATCAATGATTTCAGCAATGAATCTTAAACAAAAACTTGGGCAATTTTTTATGGTGGACCTATGGCCTATGCAGGGCGAAGCCTCCACAACCAATGCTATTCAAACCATTAAAAAACATCACGTTGGAAGCATTATCATTTTTAAAAGCCACCCGCATCACATGCTTGATGTAATCAATCGAAGTCAAGAGGCTGCAACCATTCCTTTGTTGGTAGCTATCGATGGAGAATGGGGTGTCGATATGCGGCTTGACAGCGTCATTGAATGGCCCTATCAGCTTGCTTTAGGAAGTGCTACAGATTTTGACCCTCTGTATCAAATGGGAAAAGCCATCGCAAATGAATGCACACAACTTGGTATCCACATAAATTTTGCACCTGTTGTCGATGTGAATAGCAATCCGAATAATCCGGTAATTGGATATCGTTCTTTTGGCGAAAACCCCCATCGAGTTGGACAAGCAGGATCTGCTTATATGAGAGGTATGCAAGATCATGGAATTATGGCTGTAGCGAAACATTTTCCAGGACATGGGGATACAGATTCGGATTCGCATAAAACCCTGCCTTCTGTTTTGCATGATCGAAACCGTTTGAATGAAATGGAATTACCACCCTTTCAACAATTGATTCACGACGGCGTAGCCGGAATAATGGCGGCCCACTTATTTGTGCCTAATCTAGATAATCGAAACCAACGTCCTACAAGCCTATCATCCTATGTTTTAAAAACTTTACTTCGGGATTCGTTAGGGTTCAATGGTTTGGTATTCAGTGATGCATTAAATATGCAAGGAGCTAGTGGATATGGTGGGGCCGCCGAAGTAGCCTATCAAGCCTTTATTGCGGGGAATGACATTCTTGTTATGGCACAGGATATAGAAGGAACTGTTGCTCGTTTAGAGGAAGGTATTGTCCAAGGTGAAATAACAATGGATGAAATCCATCAACGGTTACGATTAATCCTACAAAAAAAATATGATGCTCAACTTCATCAGTACCAACCCGCCAATAAAAGGGATATTATTAACGATCTCAATTCCATCGAAAGTAAAAATACAGTGATTGATTTGTACCAGGCCAATATAACTTGGGTACCTAACGCTGATGAACATAGTTCGAGCCTGCCACTGAGGGATAATCAATTAATTTACACTCTAGCCTTAGGAAGTAGTTCAAAGCAAGCTTGGCAAGATCGAGTAGGTGATTACATCCCAAGCGAACACCTCACCGCGCAAGCGTTCGAAAAGATATTACCATCTCTAGGAAGCAACGACCACCTTGTTATAGGTATTCACAATCTTGGGAAAACGCCACCTAAGTTTGGCATGAGAGATTCCGATAGAGTATTGATTAGTAAAGCGAGTAAACACTGTAAGGTTACTATTCTATTGTTTGGTCTTCCCTATGCACTAGAAAATATTCCGAACGACGTCAATGTGTTAATGGTCGGTGCTGATCGCCCAGAAGCCCAAATCGCAGCTGTTAACGCAATACTTGGCAAACATGATGTCAATGGAAGACTAGCCATCTCCACTGGCCAATGGCAAGAAGGTCAAGGAGAGGATTTGATGGGTTCGGGAATTCCACTAGGCATTCCATTTATAGTAGGATCTGACCCTGTTTCACTTGACCTTTTAAAGGCCTATGAAAACAAAACCGTCAGCACAAGAAGCGCACCTGGTGGAGTGGTAATGGTAAACCATCATGGAAGAAATATATATTCAAGTGCCTTTGGAAGCCATACCTATGATGAAAAGAGAGCCGTCCTTTTAGGGGATTTGTTTGATCTCGCCTCCATAACGAAAGTTGCTTCGACAACGCTATGTGTTATGAAGTTAGTTGAGGATGGAAAGATTGATCTCGATAAAACCTTTGCACACTATATGCCTGAATTCGAAGAATCCCCCTGTGGTGGAGTTCGTCTTAGAGATGCCTTAATGCATCAATCAGGACTTCCTGCGTGGATTCCATTCTATCTAAGCAGCCTAGATCAGCGCGAAACAGTTTATTCGAGTCATTGGCTAGCAGGAAACAGCCAAAAGGTTGCCGATACCATGTTTATTCGCGATGATGTTAGAGAAGCTATATGGGATACCATTGCCATTCAAGAGATAACCCCTGACCCAACCTATAAATACAGCGACCTGGGCTTTCTTTTACTTGGTCGTCTTATCGAGCGAGTTACGGGCGAACCGTTGGATGCTTATGTCTACAACGAATTTTACTTTCCGATGGGACTGGAGAGCATAATGTTTAATCCATGGCAGTGGATTGATCGTGATCATATATTACCAACTGAGGATGACACCTTATTTCGCAAACAACTCCTTGATGGTTATGTTCATGACATGGCAGCTGCTATGTTAGGTGGTGTTGCGGGTCATGCCGGCCTATTCTCCAATGCAGATGATTTAGCAAGTTTGTTTCAAATGCTACTAAACGGGGGAACTTGGCAAGGTAGAAGGTACTTAGATGAATCTACTATTAACGAATTTACTAGATGGCAGCGATATCCTGGGAATAACCGAGGACTAGGTTTTCATAAACCTGATCGCGACGTTGACGGAGGACCCACTTCAAACAATGTTAGCCTTTCAACATTCGGCCACACAGGATTTACCGGAACCTCAGTTTGGGCTGACCCAGTGGCCAACTTAATCTATATATTCCTGTCCAACAGATGCTATCCTGACGCCTATAATCCAAACCTTGTCCGGCAAGGTATACGGACCGATCTACAAGCCGAGATTTATGAAACTCTGTTTCGCTAAAAACAAACCTCAATCGTTATCCGATATATAATGCTTTGATTTGAAGTACTGAATCACGTAATATTTGAGATAGGTCTCCTGAGTACGCATAGATTCAAAAGAAGGAAGAGGCTTATCCAATTCGAAATGCGGCCAATCTTGGTTATCCTTTTGCTTTAAAACATAATGTTCTCCTATGCTCAATGAAGTACAGGTTCCCACATGGATTAAATCGACTATTTCCTCCTTTGAAGGGCTTTCAGAGGCATGAGACACTTCATTAAGACCAATGAGTAACAGAACAGCCGTTAAATCTGGGCGCTTCCCGTGGTGGTCTTTTACAAATCGTCGGACAGAAAACCACCCCTGGCGAACTTCGGCTTCAAAGTCCTTAGAATGGGTAACCAATCAATTGAGTTTACTCTTCATCCAGTCGATAACTGAAGCCAAGACATCTTGAGCCATAGCATCTTGATGGATTTCATGGTAGCCATTTTCAACAGATAAGAAGGTTATGCGATCCGTGTGCGCTTCCGCAAACTTTTTAGACGCTTCATACGAGGTTAGACGATCTGCATCACCATGATACATAAAGGTTGGCACTTGATAATTGTAACTCTCTGAGAGCATGTCCTGTCCTGCCTTTAATGCAGGCACCATCATACCTGCAGTCACCACATCATGAATAAGTGGGTCTTGCCTGTATACTTCACAAGCCGAACCTAAGGAAGATATAGCCTCCGTATCGAGTCCTGACTTCTCAGACCATTTCGGATACATCTTATGCATAAGATTGCCCAGAAACAGCTTCCAGGTAGCAGGTTTAAATCCAAGTTCTATCATAGGTGCACTGAGAATATTCCCGAGATAGGATGATGGACTTTGAGGACCATCGGTGTGATGTGTGTACGATAAAAGGACATTGCCCCCATAACTGTGTCCAAACAAAAAGAAGGGAAGCTCAGGCCAACAGATTTCTTTTCGAGCGATTAGGCTATCGATTACCTCGTAAATGGACTCATAACTTGGACATGAACCTCGTTTTCCTTCAGACAATCCATGGCCAAAAAGGTCTATAGATAGTACGTTAAATCCTGCATTATTCATCATTTCAACAAAGGTGCCACCATAGCGTCCTGAATGTTCTCCCATGCCATGTAATAGAATAAGTGCGGCTTTCGCTTGCTCTACTTCCCATACTTGACCGTACAATGTTTGCCCTGCAATGTTCGCAGTATATTCCATGTGGTCTCTCATAATTCCTGTAATTTTTGTTCTTTTCGGTAATCGAAAGATACAAAAGAGGTCGAGGCAATAAAGGCCCTTAACGTAATTATGACACGTTACTTTGTCAAATGTTGCAAACGAGCACCGAGCCTATCGAACAACAAGACCATGGTTGGGACAACAACAAGGGTCAAAAAAGTCGCAAAAACTAATCCGTAGATAACCGCTCTCGACATTGGTCCCCAGAAGTCTACATTATCACCTCCGAGATAAATTTGAGGGTTGATGTCACTTAAAAGCGTATAGAAATTGATGTTAAAGCCAATAGCCAATGGAATTAGCCCGAGTATGGTGGTAATCGCCGTGAGAAGGACCGGCCGAAGCCTTGTTCTTCCTGCTTCAATAATGGCTTGCTTAATATCTCGGTCACTAAGGCGATCACTCTTTTCTAGAGCTAAAGAGCGTTTCTTTCGATTGCGCAGCAAATTGGTGTAGTCAATCAAAACAATGGCATTGTTCACAACAATTCCTGCTAAAG
>DLYY01000137.1:10023-10552 GCA_003447535.1 Bacteroidota bacterium
TGTTCACAACAATTCCTGCTAAAGAAATAATCCCTATCATAGTCATCATGACAGAGAAATCCTCTCCGGTTATAGCCAATCCAAGGAATACCCCGATAAGACTAAACAATACCGATAAAATAATGATGATTGGTGCCGCGATGGAATTGAATTGGGCTACAATGATTAAGAAAATACTGACTACAGCAATGAGAAGGGCTGTAGATAAAAACTCCATAGATTCCTCTTGTTCTTGCTGTTCCCCAGTAAAATCAATAAGATATCCATTGGGTGCCTCGATTTCTTGATCAAGAGTTGCCTCGATTTCTTGCATAATGTTGTTAGCATTATAACCATCTAGCACATTAGAATACAACGTTATTTGACGTTTTTGATCCTTTCGACGAACTGAGCCATAAGTAGATGAGAAGGTCAACTCTTTAACTACTGATCGTATTGGGATAGACTTCACCTTTCCATCACTTTGGTCTCGGAAGGTAATCGTTTGATCAAGGAGTGCCTCACGATCATAGCGATATTTATCATTAAA
>DLYY01000235.1 GCA_003447535.1 Bacteroidota bacterium
CAACGCGGCTCGGAGGACTTGGAAATTCAGATATCTATGTAGCAAGGCGCGATTCCAATAATGTGTTTACTGTTGTGGAGCGTCTTCCATTCCCTCTTAATACACCAGGCAATGATCAGCGTCCTTATTTCCATCCCGATGGTAAGACCTTGTATTTCTCTAGCAGTGGCCTGCCAGGTATGGGGGGAAGTGATTTATATAAATCACAGTTAATGGAAGATGGATCTTGGACAAAACCGGTAAACTTGGGATTCCCCATAAATTCACCGAAGGATGAGCGTGGAATTTTTATCAGTGGGGATGGCAAGCTCGCCTTTATATCGACTAATCGAAAAGGGGGTTTAGGAGGTATGGATATTTATCAGTTTGATTTACCTCAGTCTGTGGCCCCTGGTTTAACCTCTTATCTAAAGGGCAGGGTACTTGACTCGCTGACGCGACAGCCTCTAATAGCAACTATTGAGATTTATGACTTAACGCGAAATCAAGAATATCGGACAGTGGCTGTGGATCCAGTGGATGGATCATTTTTGTTTGCTCTTCCTGGCATTTTCAACTATTCCTTTCATATTACTTCGCCTGGAAAGATTCCGATATCAAAAACAATTACTTCTGATTCGATCCTTACCTCGGGAGAACTTCTTAATGAAGAATTTCTCTTATCGAGTCCTAGTATCGGAAATCAGTTTCGCTTGAATAATGTGTTTTTTGAAACGAACAGTGCTGTATTAGAAGAGATTAGTAAGCAGGAGCTTCAAATCGTGGCCAATTGGATGGCAACCGTAGAGGACACGGTTATCTTCGAGTTGCAGGGCCATACGGATAACCGAGGCAGTGAGGTTTGGAATCTCACCTTATCTCAGCAAAGAGCCGACGCCGTGCGTAATTACCTTATCTCAATAGGTATTCCTGATGATCGACTAATTGCTCGTGGATTTGGTATGACACGACCTATTGATACAAATGAAACGGAAGAAGGTCGAGCAAACAACCGTCGAACAGAGGTTCACTTTCGTTAATCAACGATATTGAAAAAGTAATTCTCCAATTCGAGCGCCTTTCAGTAAGGTCTCCTCAAATTCAGCTTCCGGATCGGAGTCGTACGTTATTGCTCCTCCTGAGGTAAAGCTTAAGTAGCGTTCCTTTTCTTGATAGAGTACACTTCGAATAACCACATTGAAATCAAAGTCACCATCAGGAGAAAAGTAGCCAATGGTTCCTGAGAAAATACCACGTCTTGACATTTCTACTTCATCAATGACTTGCATGGCTCGGTACTTCGGAGCTCCCGTCATTGACCCCATTGGGAATGAATTTCGTATAACATCAATGCTCGAAAAACTAGGATCCACCTTTGCTCTAACTGTTGATACCATTTGATTGATGGTTTGAAAACTTTGCACTTCAAACAAATTTTCTACCCTAACGGTCCCAGGAATGGCGGTTTTTGCTAAATCATTACGCACAAGATCAACAATCATGACATTCTCTGCACGCTCCTTTCTATTCGATGCAAGCGCCTCTCTAATCTTTTCATTTTCCTCAGGTGTCTCCCCAATCGGAGCAGTGCCTTTAATGGGCTGGCTGATTACCTCATCTCCCTGTTTTCGCAAGTATCGCTCAGGGCTAAAACTTAGAATATGAAGACCTTCATGCTTGACATATGCGGAGAAGGGGGACCGCAATGCATCATTTATTCTCAAGAAGGTAGTGAGCGGATTAATACGAACTTCGTAAGAAGCGAGTTCACGGCAAACATTAACTTCATAGACTTCTCCATGTCGAATAAGATTTTGAATATGGCGCACTCGCTCTAGATAGGCCTCTTTATTCATGTTGCTGAACAATTCAATGTTCTTGGAGAAGGGCTCTTTTGGGAGTTCGTAGGCATTGATAATATTCACCAAAGCAGTTGCCTCAAGAAAACTTCTATTAATCGTTAGTTTGTTTCCTGACATACGAAAGAGAAATCTCGGTTCAAAAAACAAAAGCTCTGGGGATTGAAGTCGGTTTGGATGTTGAGAAGAGAGGTCTTCAACATCATTTTTTAAGTCGTAAGAAAGAAAACCAAAAAGCCAAGAGTTATCATGGCGATGTTTGAAATCCTCGAGTAGATCAAAGGCCCCTGTTGCATTGTTTAGAGCAAGAGTTTTTAGAGAATCTACTGCAAGTATCCAATCATAGTGCTGCAACCGTTCTCCATATCCATTACTGTCATAGAAGGCAAAAATGGGAAACTGGTTCGCCCATGCGAGGGCTTCACGCCGAAACTCAACGGGATTGTTAATGTGTATTGAGGTGCTTTCCATGCTGCTTAGCCGCCCAAAATATTTAACTTTTCACGTTCAGGGCCATTAGAAAGATAACGAATTGGAACAGAAAGTTTGCGCTCAACCGTCTCAATAAACTCTTGGAGATTAGGATGAATTGATCCATCTTCCGTGGCTGACCATCCTGAGACCTTTTTATAGTTGACTACAATTCTTTTGTCGTCTAAGTCGAAAGGAATCCCTTCGATTACAGACCCATTAACAGAGTAGGAATCTGCATAGGATACTGATTCTGTGCCCTCCAAGACATCGACTTTGGTCATGGCAATTTGTGTGACGCCATTGATTTTTATGGCATAGTCTAAAAGGGGAATATCCAACCACCCACATCGCCTTGGCCGCCCTGTTGTAGCCCCAAACTCACTGCCTTTTTGTCGAAGTGACTCCCCCTCCTCTCCATGAAGTTCAGAAGGAAAGGGTCCGCTGCCAACGCGTGTGCAGTAGGCTTTAGTGATGCCAATTACCTCTCGGATATTTTGAGGGCTAATGCCTAATCCTGTACATGCAGCTGCTGAAATCGTGTTCGAGGAGGTTACAAAAGGGTAAGAGCCATATTCAATGTCAAGCAACGTTCCTTGAGCACCTTCCGCCAAGATATCTATGCCTTGTTCCAATGCATTATGTAGAAATTGTTCTCCGTTAACGATGGACAGGCTGCGAATAAATTCTATGCCTTCAAAGAAAGCTCCTTCTGCTTTTTTTACAGCATCTTCTTCGATGGAAAATTCAGGGTAGAGGCTCAATAACCTCATGTGTTTGGCCTTTAGATCTTCATATCTCGCCATAAAATTTGATGTCATGATATCACCAACACGAATACCGTTTCGACCCGTTTTATCCATATAAGTGGGTCCAATTCCTCGGAGTGTTGAGCCAATTTTGCCAGCCCCCTTAGCATGCTCAGAAGCGGCGTCTAGTAGCCTGTGTGAAGGTAGAATGAGGTGGGCTTTTTCTGCGATGCGCAATTGTCGCTGGAGGTCAATGTCATACGCTGAAAGACTCTCAATTTCTTTTTTTAAGGTAGCTGGATCGATGACGACACCGTTGCCTATAAGGTTGACAATCTCAGGATATAAAATTCCGGAGGGAACGGTATGAAGTACTACCTTCTTTCCATCGACCACGAGGGTATGTCCGGCATTTGGTCCTCCTTGAAATCTTGCAATTATAGGATATTGCGGCGCAAGAAAGTCCACAACCTTCCCTTTTCCTTCATCTCCCCACTGG
>DLYY01000139.1 GCA_003447535.1 Bacteroidota bacterium
GAGATTAAGGCCGCCTTCGACATGAAGTTTTCATTTAATGACTTAGTCATCAAGGCGTGTGCTACGGCGCTTCGTAAGCATCCTAATGTCAATGCTTCATGGCTTGGAGATATTATCCGCTACCACGCGGACATCAATATTGGAATGGCAGTAGCTGTAGATGAAGGACTTGTGGTTCCTGTAATCAAGCATGCCGATCAACTAGGGCTTTCTGAAATATCAGTTGCAGCTCGCGGTTTTGTTGAAAAGGCAAGACAACGACAACTTGCTTCTGAAGAAATGCAGGGCAATACATTCAGTATCTCTAATCTTGGAATGATGGGAATCGATGAGTTTACTGCCATTGTTAATCCACCAGATGCCTGCATCCTTGCTGTCGGTGCCATTCGCCCCGAACTAGCACTTGAAGACGGAGAGTTGGTAGAGAAGCAAATGATGAAACTTACCTTATCCTGTGACCATCGTGTAGTCGATGGAGCGGTTGGAGCAGCCTTCCTAGCAACTTTAAAAGGGCACTTGGAGAATCCAGTGAGTATGTTGCTCTAGTTAAGCGTTGCATGAGCGTAACGGTTTATACGTCGTATATTTGAGGTATGTCACGAGATGCCTCACTACCGCAAAACCCATCCAACTCCTCGCCGGCACAGCGTTTTAAACAACAAGTGATTGATGATTTTACTACGGCATGCCTCAGTCGTGAGTTAAGTCTCGTAGGGCGTAAAGAAGTCCTTGGAGGAAAAGGAAAATTCGGAATATTTGGCGATGGCAAAGAGATTACGCAAGTAGCGCTTGCCCGATCCTTTAAGCCTGGCGATTTCCGTTCGGGCTATTATCGCGACCAAACTTGGATGCTCGCACTTGGTGTTATCACGCCGACACAATTCTTCGCTCAGTTATACGCAGATAGCAACCCCGATCATGAACCTATGTCTCACGGGAGGCAAATGAATGCCCACTTCGCTACCCCACTTATCGATAACGAGGGTAACTGGTTAGAGCTAAAATCAAGGTATAATGTTGCAGCAGATGCCTCATCGACCGCCAGTCAAATGCCCAGAGCTGTAGGCCTAGCCTTGGCTTCAAAGTTTTACAGAAACAACCCAGAACTTCAAACTGATAACAAATTCTCGACCAACGGACAAGAAATATGTTTTGTGAGTATCGGTGATGCATCTACGTCCGAGGGACATTTCTGGGAGGCTATTAATGCAGCGGGTGTCTTAAAAATACCGATGATAACGGTCGTCTATGATGACGGGTATGGTATATCCGTACCCAAAAAGTATCAAACCACTAAAGAGAGTATTTCTGAGGTTCTATCTGGATTTCAAGTAGATGATAATGATGAAGGCGTTGTTATCGTCAAAGCGAAAGCATGGGACTACCCTGGCCTGGTACAAACCTTCGAAAAAGTAAGCACTCTCGTTCGAGAAAAGCATATCCCTGCCCTGATTCATGTTGAAGAGGTAACACAACCTCAGGGACATAGTACATCAGGTTCTCACGAACGCTATAAGAGCGAAGACCGACTGGCATGGGAACAGGATGCAGATGGCATCCAACGCATGGGCACATGGCTTATCGATAAATCCATTCTTACTGAAGAAGAAGTCGATCAGATTAAAAAAGAAGCAAAAAAAACAGCGAATTCTGCCAAGAGAGAAGCTTGGAAGGCCTATCAGCAACCGATACTTGAGAAAGCCAAGGAGTTAGAAAGACTCATCAAGCAATCAAACCATACAATAATTTCCCATCTTGAAGCCTCGGTAAAAGACTTGTACAATCCAGGGTATTCAGATCTTGTTCGCATAACAAAAGAAGCCCACAGGGTGCTTCGAAGAAACAATATATCAGACCAAAATCTATCTTCGTTTATTGAAGAGATAAACGAGTTCGGGCAAAGAACTTATCAAAGCCATTGGGTTAGTGAGACGAAGGACAGCACAAAAAATGTCAGCGTCATAAGTGCCGAGTATAGTGAGCGTGAAGAGGTTAATGGATTTGAAGTACTCCACGCTGCCTTTGACGCCGCATTGGCTCGGAATCCAGCTGTAATAGCCTTTGGAGAAGATGTGGGTAAAATAGGTGATGTAAATCAAGCATTTGCAGGACTGCAAGAAAAGTACGGGGAGCATCGGGTGTTTGATACAGGTATACGAGAGTTAACTATCATGGGGCAGGCTATCGGCATGGCTATGCGCGGATTAAGGCCTATTGCTGAGATTCAATACTTAGATTATCTGATATACGGCCTACAACCTTTAGCAGATGATGTTGCTACATTAACCTACAGAACGGCAGGACAGCAACGATGTCCAGTTATTATTCGAACAAGGGGTCACCGCTTGGAGGGAATATGGCATACAGGATCTCCTATGGGAATGGTGCTTAATTCGTTGCGAGGGATGAATGTCTGCGTGCCAAGAAACATGACTCAAGCCGCTGGCATGTACAATACGTTGCTTGAGTGTGATGAGCCAGCTATTGTAGTAGAATGTCTCAATGGATATCGATTAAAAGAAAGACGTCCTTCAAATATCGGGGAATTCACAGTGCCCATGGGCGAGGTGGAGACCTTACAAGAAGGAGATGATTTAACCTTGGTCACCTATGGTTCATGCGTGCGAATCGCCCAACAAGCCATTGCCATGCTAGAAAAAGATAACATCTCTATTGAACTTATTGACATACAAACCTTGTTGCCCTTTGATTGTGATAGCAACATCATTGAATCAATCAAAAAAACAAATAGGGTCGCCGTCTTAGACGAAGACGTCCCTGGCGGAGCATCGGGCTTTATTCTTCAACAAATCATTGAAGAACAAGGTGCCTACCAATACCTTGACAGCCCCCCGATTACCATTGCTGCTCGGCCCCATCGCAGTGCTTATGGAAGTGATGCTGATTACTGGAGCAAACCCAGCGCAGATGATGTTTATGCTGCGGTGTATAACATTATGCACGAAGCCAATCCAAGCAGCTACCCAAAATAAACTTTCTAGAAATTAAACTCAATCTTAAACTCTTCAGTTTTAAGGCTTGAACCGATACCAAAGGTCATAGACCTGCCATTGTTTTCAACGGTTCGCTTTTTCTCAGGCACATCAGTTATTGACTGCATAACCGCTTTATTTGTAGAAAAAATTGAGAGGTGGTTTGCTCGATAGGAAAGATGGACAAATTCCTTTAAATCATTTTCGATATAGAGATCAAATCCATCCGACTCTGCATCTCTCTGTTCAAAAACAATTTTACCCTTTACCTCCTTATGAATAGGCATCTCTCCTATAAATGAGATTCCAATCTTACCTTCTGAGGCAAAACGTCGAAAAAGCGCATCATCCTCATAATTGAAGGTTATCTGATGCGTAACTAAATTCCCCTTCAGACCTTTTGGATACTCAAAGAATGGATCCATAGCCATTGCACTTCTAAGGTCCTTTAGATTCTTATTTTTTCGCTGTAAAAGACCAAACCAATCCTGCATACTTGATTCCTCATAATAAGTCAGTGACTTGCTGGAAAAGCTTGCTTCATTAATCATAAGACCAATCGCCTGCCAAATTTCATCAGGAAGTCCGATGGATAAAGCTTGTGACATGTTTACTTCCAAATTATTGGACTCCACATTATGAACAACACGTCCATTATTGTGTAATTCAACAGGCCCCGTGCGCAGCTGTAAATCCAACAAACCATACCCGTTTATGTCTTTAGAAGCCACATTATACGTTAGGCCATTTCCAGTGTAACCAGGAATCGATGCATCGAATCTCCCATTTTGAAAGAAATACTCATCCTCGCCTGCTTTATGAGAAAACATACCCTTTACTTCAAGCAATGGTTTTTGTGAGGGTACACGCACCCGAGATAGTAACTGAGGAAAGAAGGGAGTTATATCCTTTGGAGCGAGGTAAACGCCGGTATACAACGTCTCACCTCGTAAGGCCGTGGACTGTTGAAAGTCAAATCCAATAGAATCAACATAGATGGTATCATTTATTTTTACCCAATCATTATCCAAGGCATCAGACTGCCAGTCAATTTGAAGGAATCCATCAAGATGTACACCAATAAATCTCGAATCAATGGCTACATCACCAATGCCTAAAATGGATGTCATAAACTGCAAACTATCAATCATCTGAAGCTCCCCATTCGCATGAAAATATGACATCCTATCGGATTCTTTCTTCTGCTGAGTCTGCTTTGTTATTATATTTTCCATCGCAATAAGTTGGGAATCTAAATCTTGCCCGTTATAGATGAAATTCCCTTTACCATTTGCATCATTTCGGCCTTTAACAGTCATAGAAACACTACTAAATTGATGCCTTGATTCGTTAACCGGCGATGTCAATGTACATCTCTCTAACTTAGACAGCGCTCCATTCTGTTTGATGTACAAGGTATCTCCGTTGGGATATAATCTCGAATCAGCAACATCAATAAATGGAATCTCACGAACCTCAAGGGATGATGTTGACATATCGTAGTCAGCTGAACCCGAGTTAAAGGATAAATCGCCTTGAGATGGGTTGGTCGCAAAAAACGTCATATCCTCTTGACCCTCAGGTACACGGAAAAACAATCTTCTAGCGTCAATATCCCACTGAAATTCACGGATATTTACTCGATAGGCATTGTAGGCTAGGTCAATAAAGTTATCCTCCGAGTTGGATATAAAGGTTCCATAGTTTTCGTCCATATCGACCTCCATAGACACATCATTAGCAGAAAAAGTAACCTGATCTCCTCTTGACTTAACTTCAAGATTACCAGAGGACGTCATGATATCCTTATCAGTTAAGGTAAAATCCTCTGAGGTTAACTTCGCATCACTCCATTCAATGGCACCGTCGGCTGTAATTGCGGTATCTGTTACTTGTAGATTACCCTGGAGTAGCGTACGCCCTTGGTTCATAGAAAATGGATTGTTGGCATTCGAGGCAGCCACTAATCTGCCCTCATAGGGAAACCACCTTAACTTATTCTTTTCACTCTTCATCTCCGGAGATAAAAATCCCATTTCACTTCGTTCGATGTTCAAGGAATCCGCAAAGGCCACAACAGAGTCAGTAAAGAATTCAATACGCTTGGATGAGAAATCAGAAGTTAAATAATCAACGGTTCCAGTCCCAATGATGCCATTGCTGCGATCCAGTTGATATACTCCAGTGAGCAGTCCCCTATCCTGGTATAAAGAGATACCTTCTGCACCTGTCGATTCTTTGATGCCCAGTGATTTATCATTCATAAGCATGAGAGTATCCCTTATCTCGGGAAAAATATAAGCGCTAGTCAGCGTTCCTATAAAACTCAGATCAACGGAATCAATATAGAACAAGGAATCTAACGTAAAGGGGTCTAACGAAAAATAGAAACTATCCCTGTTGTAATCTCCACTAAGTATACTTGAATCAGAATAAAAAACTTTGGAGTGATTGAAGGTTTCAATTTTAGGATAACTCTCGTCTTGATTAAAGGTTCCTGAGTGATTATCCGGTGAGTTGACGGATACAACGAGGTCAGCCCCTTCTATGACCGACTTCACACGCAATAAGTTCGAAGCTGTATTTGGATCATTGTATAGAACATCCATCCGTAACTCATTCAGGCTATCCGAAACAAAATGGTAAGGCCCATATTCAAACAAGGCGTCATCATCCAAGAACTCAAACTGACCTGCTGTAAACATTCCCGAGAAGTTAAATGACTTATCCTTAACGATGTCAAATATTTGATTATCCGGATAAATACTTGCTCGATCATACTCTGATATCGTAACTGAAGAAACACCCGTTATCGTGGCGATATCCAAATCAACATCATAGGTAACATTTTTACCTGATGCAAAGGAGGACATTCCCATTTCATCGAAATCAGAGATCTTTCGCAATGCCTCTACATAAAGAATAATCTTGGGCAACAAATCCACTCGTTCTTCTGCTTCATTAAAACCTATAAAGCCATTTGCCATCAATCGATAAAAGTTAGAAAACTGTTGCCGGTAGGGAACATTCGGTGCTAGAATTTTCCCTAAGGCTTTAGCAGATAGAGAAGCACCGCGTAGTTCGCCATTATAGCTATCATAAATCTTTTCAATTTCACTATTTCCAAAATGCATTCCTGCATTTCTAAAAGACTCATAACTGAAGTATTTATCAGATATGATGTTCACACTTTTTGTGCGTGAATCAGTAAAAAGATTAAACTCTATCTCTCGACTATCTAATGGCCAGCGAAGGATTTCTGCTTCAATGATCATATTTTGATTGCCCAAGGTGAACGGAATATCGGATACGATATCTAAACCTGTCCGCGCATCTAGAGTGTTTGACTGAATTTTGTATTCAACCTCAACTGCGGGATGGGAAATTGAATCATTAACCGTAAACAGTATCAGACTCCCTAAGCCACCAAAGATTTTATTAGGCACAGCCACCTTAAGAGATTTTGGCTTATACAAGGCAAGAAGTTTCTGACTACTGGGATCACGAAACTCAACAACACAAACCTCACCTTTGGGTGCATCAACTCCAATTTCATTACCCGTCAGGTGAAATCCGCCATTCACACTAACATAGTCGTTGATTTGTTGAGTAGGCAATCGGACGGTTGCTAAAAAATCAGGGTAATTCTTATCCCTGGTTTGATTGTCAAGTCGATCCTTAAATACTCCTGGAAATGCCTCACGACTATATTTTGGATAGTTCATAAACACTGAATCACAGGTTATCTCAAATTTCGTAGTCTTGACCTTATAGCTCGTCAGCCTTACATAGGCCTCATCCTTCGGAATCCCCGCACCAACCCAATCCATTTCTCCCCCAGTACCCTGCCATTCATAGGTCTTTCCATAGAATATTCCAGTCGTATTACTCAAGGCCATGGTATCATATGGATTATCTGCCTGAAGTATCACAGGTTGATGAAAAGAGAGTATTAGCCCCTCATCACTTGACCAAGCAACCGCGCTTGCCTTTCCCTTAACCCTCCATATATCCTTGCTACGTACCGTGAGGATTCCGGACCGAGCAAACTGTCTCCATTGTCTAACCTCCTCATCGAACTTGCTTTCCTTGCCGGGGTAATAAAAACCTATTTGGTCAGCTAACACCTCATGCCATTGATCCAGCGGCAGACATTTTATCGAATCAAAGAGCATACACAAACCAGCTATTCTCCGCTCACGATCTACTGTCCAGCGCCCTACCTTATCCATTGAGTTAGCATACTCTGCAATGTGCCGCATTAGGTCATTACTCGCTTGACCCGAAGCAATATATTGACTAAAGCGTTCAG
>DLYY01000064.1 GCA_003447535.1 Bacteroidota bacterium
GCTTTCAAGCAACGGTGTAACCGCTTTTATTTCAATTACGCGTGGATGCGATAATATGTGTTCATTTTGCGTGGTCCCTTTTACCCGAGGTAGAGAAAGAAGTCGAAATCCAAAATCCATTATTGCCGAAGCTCAAGATTTGTATGACAAGGGTTATCGGGAGGTTACCCTGCTTGGCCAAAACGTAGACTCCTACCGATGGTCCGAGGACCCTAAGGTTCGCGGAAAAAAACTCATTGAGCTAAAGGATACGGATAATGTCTTCAACTTTGCTAACCTTTTAGAAGCCGTGGCTCAAGTTTCGCCACTCCTACGCGTACGATTTTCCACTTCACACCCTAAAGACATGCTCGATGATGTATTACATATTATGGCGAAATATGATAACATCTGTGAGTATATCCATCTGCCTGTGCAAAGCGGTAATTCTGAAGTTCTAGAGCGTATGAACCGCACCTATGACAGAGCGTGGTACATGAATAGAATTGAGGCAATTCGAAGAATTCTTCCCAACACAGCGATTTCCACGGATATCATTGCTGGATTTTGTGGAGAAACCGAAGAGCAACATAAAGAGACCTTATCCATCATGGAGGAGGTAAAGTATGAGATGGCCTATATGTTCTTTTACTCTGAACGACCGGGTACGCTTGCCGCCAAGCGATATGAAGATGATATTCCAGAAGACATAAAGAAGCGTCGCTTAACAGAGATTATCGATCTCCAAAGAGAACATTCCATCGAGCGCAACAAAGCGGATCTAGGTAAAACCTTTGAAGTCTTGGTCGAAAAGCCGTCCAAGCGCTCCGAAGATGATTTATGCGGACGTAATAGCCAAAATAAAATGATTGTCTTCCCCAAAGGCAATGCGAAAATTGGAGAATACGTTCAGGTAAAGGTCTCTGACTATAGCCAAGCCATTTTAAAAGGAGAAATCGTAGCCTAATGAACCCTACTCTACAAGGCGTCAAGCAACGATTCGGCATCATTGGTAACTCCCAAGCGCTCAATCATGCCATTCAAATTGCCATGCGCGTAGCTCCGACCGATTTATCGGTGTTGATCAATGGAGAAAGCGGTGTGGGAAAGGAAGCCTTTTCAAAAATTCTTCATCAACTCTCTCCAAGAAAACATGAAAAATTTATTGCGGTAAACTGTGGGGCCATTCCTGAAGGGACGATTGATTCGGAGCTCTTTGGTCACGAAAAGGGAGCCTTTACAGGGGCCCAAGACAAGCGTAAAGGATACTTTGAAACAGTTAACGGAGGCACAATATTCCTAGATGAAATTGGCGAAATGCCAGTAGGAACGCAAGCACGTCTTCTTCGCGTACTCGAATCAGGCGAGTTTATCAAGGTCGGTTCATCGGAAGTCCAGAGGACGAATGTTAGAATCGTTGCTGCGACCAACAGAAATCTGCTAAAGGCAGCCGAACAAGGAAGGTTTAGAGAAGACTTGTATTACCGATTAAGCACTGTTCCCATTACCATACCAGCCCTTCGTGATCGCGGGGACGATATTTTACTTTTGTTTCGAAAATTTGCCACTGACTTCGCAGAACGACATCGCAGAAGACCTATACAACTCAGTGAAGATGCGCAATCCTTACTTCAGCGCTATCCCTGGCCGGGCAATGTTCGACAGCTAAGAAATATGGCAGATCAGCTATCCGTGTTAGCCATTGAGGATATTATTGGCGCTCATGATATTGTTCAACTAATACCGGATATAAACAACAACCGACTACCGGCATTACGTCAAGAGCAATCTGAGGATGCCAGAGCGTCCAGCACCAAGGAGGACACTACCCTACTGGTCAAGATGTTTATTGAGTTAAAACAGGATATCAACGCATTAAAAAAGGTGATTGGTCATACCGATACTTCGGTCTATAGAGAGGATTTGCCCCTAGATAATCACACCTTTATGCCAAATAAAGAAATGAAATGGGAGCCTACAAAGGACGATGCCAAGAGTCTTGTTGTGCACTCTAAAGAAGATATCCCTAATGCTGAGGAAATTGAGGATTCTCTTTCCTTGATGGACATGGAAAAGCAAATGATAAAAAAGGCTCTAGATAAACATCAGGGGCGCAGAAAAAATGCCGCTGAGGAACTTGGCATTTCCGAACGAACGCTCTATCGAAAAATTAGAGAATACGATATTTGATGAAGACGAATCTAGTCATATCCACGCTTGTTCTCTGCGCAGGTCTTTTGCTCTCTGGATGCAAGATTTACTCTTTTACCGGGGCGAACTTTGATCCGAACATCACCTCAATATCTATTGCCTACATATCCAACAATGCAGAAGGTGCCCCGGCAACTGTTGGCGACCTTCTTACTGAAGCCCTCAAGCTAAAAATGCTTACTACAAATATTCCACTCCAAGATGGGAATGGAGACTTGAATTTCAAAGGAGAGATTATCTCTTATCGATATTCAATTCAAGCACCTGCTGCTGGCCAAACCTCTGAGCAAAAGAGAATCACTATGGCCATTAGTATCACGAGCGAAAATCGCATTAATCCCGAGGAAAACTGGACAAAAACCTTTACGCGATTTATTGACTTTCCAGCCAATGAAGACCTTAATGTTGTCGAAGAACAATTGATTAATGCGCTGAACACCCTCTTAGTGGAAGATGTCTTCAACAAAAGCTTTGTGAAATGGTAGTCGATTGTCTTCAGCGACTTTTCCAGGGAGAAATATTACCTGAAAAAACTTTAACCGAACTGGAACATTGGGCTGAGCAATATCCCTATCATCTTAGTCCTAGTCTTATTCGCTTGTGGAATGAACGACTAGATAGTTCGCTTGAGTATGATGCAAGCCAGCTGAATCGGTTTGCTTTTTTTATGGCCGATCGCGGGCAACTTTTTGCCTTAGTTAAAGGAGAAGGTATCTCTGGTGAAAATCCAGCGGTTTTACGCGATGAAGAAAAGGCAACTGAGGAAGGTTATGTCGCAGTAGATGAGCCTAGCGAACCTTCAATTCCAATCTTTGATTTACAGGAAACATTATCATCGTTCGACACGGAGATTAGTTCACTAGGTGAC
>DLYY01000191.1:0-2289 GCA_003447535.1 Bacteroidota bacterium
TTAACCCTACACCAACACCGGCTCCACCACCACCTCCAGCATAAATTTCCCCACCTAGATCAAAGGTTGCTCTTGTTGTTAGATTGATCGCGTCGCCTCCATCTTCCCCATCTTCACCGAATTGAAGCTGTAGTATATTACCAACTCCCCCGCCATTTCCACCTCGGCCAAGGATTGACCCCTCATGAATAAATCCGACATGAGACTGAAGATCAAGGTTTCCCGTATTAAAGGCCGGTTGCCCTGCATCTGTTGAGCCAATTTCTACGCCATCAGCTATGTCTACGATAATACAAGCAGGGTCACCAGGAAGACCGCGATTGACATTATCCGATAGCAAGAAATTGTCTGTACTCGCATTTAACGGCACAAGCTCACAAGGTTCTACGATAACCGTAAAGGCAATAAATTGAGTAAACTGACCACAAACAGCCTGCACAATGACCGGAAATGTTCCAGGCTGAGCAAAGATATCCGCTGTCACGGTAATGGTCGACGTTCCAAAGCTATCTATCACAAAGCTATCTGCCGAGTACGTAACACCAGCAGGAAGTGAGGTTAGTATTACTAAATTGATGTCATCTGTCCCATTAGTTTGCTCTACAGTTAGGGTAAACGATGCGCTATCGGTAACAGCTCTATCGATTACTGCTTGTGTTTGGTCAATTGTCATGATAAATTCACAGTCATCGCAAGTACGTTGATAAGGCTTTATCCAACATTCACCGTTCCAATACTCAACCAAACTATCCTCCGTATTATACAACACCAATCCCTCTGCTGGGTTGTTTATACCATTCATTTGCGCATCATCGAGACGAGGAAGTAACAACCCCCTATCAATAGACTCTAAATGAAGAATTGCTGAAGAGTCGGGCTCTTGAATATTGATACCCACTTGAGCATGTGTAGTCGAGGCAATTACTAAGAAAAGACTCAGCAAGAGCCCATGATTTTTGCACTGTTTAATCATTACGCGTATTTGACTTAAACAATAATACGAACATTGCTTAAATTAGAAGAGGATTAATCCAGTATGACCAGCACACTTTCCAACATTCGGCACATTATATTGATTATTGGATGTTTTGCATTCCTGAGCGCTACTACTGTCTTTGGGCAGCCGATGTTCTCTGTAAGCGAGGGCTATGTCAGCATAACCGACGAAGCTTTACTCAATGTAGATGGCGACGTTTACCTAGATGTCAACACAGTAATTTTCAACGAAGACACTATACGCTACCAAGGGGATTGGATTAATGAAAGCAATGGACTAGCCTTCGATCCTAGCTTAGCCGGATATGTCTATCTCGATGGAGTCGATCAAACAATTACCGGCAGCTCAATCACAAGATTTCATAACCTTTTCTTAGAAAACAATGGCACAAAGTATGCCACGATCAACGTAGAAGTCGATAGTCTCTTAAATCTTGGAGACCGTCAGTTTGACTTGGATACCAATACAATCTTTGTGTTTAATACAGAATCCAATGTCGTAAATCGAAATCAAGGCTTCATTCGCGCCTTGGGCAATGGAGGCATTGAACGCACATTAAACTCCACAAATCGCTATGTTTTTCCAGTAGGCTTTGAATTAGGAGGAGATACAGTTTATCGATCAGTAGATATAGTTCCTAACGCTTCAGGAAGTTACATCTACCGTGTACGACTTGTTGAAAATGACCCTGACCTGGACAACTTAAATCGAGAAGAAAGAGATCTCCTTATTTGTTCAATCAACGCTCGATTTTATCATAAAATTTGGGAAGAGCTAGGTACGGACTCAGTAGCCATCGACTTCACCTTTAATCCATTAGAAGATGGGGAATTTAACGATATTGTCCATTGGAGAAACCCACCACAATGGGAAATTGCACCATCATTTTCTTCAACTGATATCAGTGCTAATGAGCGTGTGATACGCATGAATCCTTGGAAAGACTATCTCTCCGAAAACTTTGCACTATCAGAAACCACGGATCCGTTTGCTCAAGCAGGTAATGACACGATGATTTACTTGATGGACACCGCTTATCTTTCGGCTAGTGGAGGAATCGACTACACATGGACTCCTGCTGATTATCTGAGCTGTGACAACTGTCCAGACCCAATCTTCTTCCATGATTCAACAACGAGCTATGTTGTATTAGTAGAAAACGATCGCAGTTGTAAGGACATCGATTCTATAACCATCTTTGTAGATGACCGGTTTGACGAAGATCCATTTATTCCCAATGGACTAACGATGAACGGCGATGGATTAAATGATTTTTGGTATATCCGATGGCT
>DLYY01000191.1:2602-3495 GCA_003447535.1 Bacteroidota bacterium
TTTTGGTATATCCGATGGCTTTACCAATTCCCAGATAACTCGGTTAGCATTGTTAATCGATGGGGCGATGTGGTATACAATGCAGCTCCTTACAACAATGATTGGAGAGGAACTTGGAAAGGACAACAACTTCCAGCGGGAACCTATTATTACGTCCTCAACCTTAATCAGTCTGGGCAGACCCAGCAAACCTATACTGGACACATAACGCTGGTCGAATAACGGCAATAATCTATGAAGGCTCTCACCAAGTTTACATTCTTAATCATCGGGATACTATTTATGCTCAATGGAGGGAAAACCTACGCACAGCAGTTGCCTGATTTTTCCTTCTCTAAGGAAAGTATGTTTTTATATAATCCTTCGGTTGCGGGCCATGCTCAGGGGATGTTTATCTTTTCTACATTTCGATCACAATGGGGGAAAATTGAGGGATCTCCCTTTACCGCGAATATTGGATTTCATACGCCACTTAGAAACAAACGCCTCAGTCTTGGAGCCTCAGTATTTAATGACTTTACTGGCCCAACCAGTTATAGCGGGATTTCAGGAAGCTTTTCCTACCGAATCATACTCGACAAAGGACTTTCGCGTCAAAGAGCAAGAAAAGCATTATCATTCGGCCTGAGTCTTGGAGCCAATAGTTACAGGCTCAATGCAGGTTTGTTACAATTGGACCAACCCAATGATCCTGGAATACTAGCTAATACCGAATCAAAAATGTATCCTGACGCCTCCTTTGGTTTACTCTATGAGGGTGGCAAATATTATATCGCAGCAGCCATACCCCAATTGCTT
The DNA here is from genome assembly GCA_003447535.1 of Bacteroidota bacterium. Lineage (GTDB taxonomy): Bacteria > Bacteroidota > Bacteroidia > Chitinophagales > UBA8649 > UBA8649. The sequence goes on from DLYY01000191.1 coordinate 3,401, forward strand.
CAACTGTCCGTCCCTTTTGAAGGGCGCAATGGTCGGACAACAAACTTTACCAAAATGCAACATTACCACTTTGGAATCGGCGGCAAGATTTCTCT
>DLYY01000071.1 GCA_003447535.1 Bacteroidota bacterium
TGTCCGCTTGTAACACAATGTGTTGATCGCGGCATTGAACATCTAACCATACGGTGGATTGACAGCCTTTTACAATGTTATCGTCTGTTTTTGCTGCTTGGTCCATTGGAGGGAGCTCCTCGCCAAACTCAATAATTACCCCATAACGATCTAGCGGATCATCAAAAGCAGTCACTTCCTTGTATATAGCTTGTTCTCTAGTATCCATGTTTCACTCCTTTCCTAACTCAAACAAGCAAAGAGTTGTTCATATCCCTTTTCAAATTGATGCTGAGGATGCTTTTCGCCATCTTGAGCCTGACTGATTTGAATTTTTTGCGACAAGGTCACACAGCCCATTGTGGGATAGCTGTAGGATTTTCCTGAGAGAAGGCTTGCGAAATTGCTGATTCCAGGATTATGCCCTACAATCATGCAGTGCTTTTCCTTTTCTACTTCATGCTCGTAAAAATCTAACAACTCATACTCGGACGCATTGTAGAGACTTTTAACAACCCTTATTCTGTCGTAGCCCAATTGTAACTCCCGTATCAATATGATGGCCGTATGAATACTTCGCTGAGCTGGACTGACATAAAAAGTATCATGTTCAACGCGCTTAGCGCACATCTTTTTGGAAAATGCAATGGTTTGCGTGATTCCAAAAGCTGACAAAGGCCGATCGATATCCTCCACTCGGGCGATATGTGACGGCGTGCTGTCGGCATGACGTGCAAGAGAAATAAAATTCATGAAGAGAAGTTATGGAATTTTTCATGTAATACCATCTATAAGTCAAATAGATTTTCATGACCGCTAATCGACTTAGACACTTTCTACGGGATGCACGGCATTACCAAATGACCTACCTGTCAATTTTTTTAATGACGGGTATTCTATTTCTTGAATGGTATGATAATCTATTTCATTACGCGGTCCTTATTGTCACCGCATTATGTATTCAGAGTATTGGGATGCTCGCTGTCAATAAGTATAGTGATGGATGGTGGAAAAGTGCATTGATCACCTCGCTGGGTCTTTGCCTGCTATGCAAAACAGGATCCCTTCAGACCACGCTTCTTGCGGCCATGCTTGCCATTGGATCAAAGTTCATTATTCGATTTCGCGGCAAGCACCTTTTTAATCCAGTAAACTTTGGGTTGATTGCCACGAGCCTCATTACCCAAGACTCATGGGTTTCTCCGGGGCAATGGGGAAGTCATCTCATCCTTTTGCTAGTGCTGGGTGCTCTGGGCTTTATTGTTTTGGCCAAAGTCCAGCGTTGGGATGCACCGCTTACGTTCTTTATCGTGTTTGGTGGCCTTATGTATGCCAATATAGTTTGTTATAAGGGATGGGACTTCGGCGTATTCCTTCACAGCATTACGAGTGGAACGCTTGTTCTCTTTGCCTTTTACATGATTACAGATCCTATGACCACACCGAATCATCGGACTGGCCGAATTCTATGGATAGGTCTTGTGTCGCTTCTTTCTTTTGTCCTAGTAACTCAATTCTATTTCTATTCAGCCCCGATTTGGGTGCTCTTCTTTATGTCTCCCTTAGTTCCTCTAGTCGATAGGTATTGGAAGGCCCCAAAGTATGTATGGGCTCATAAATCCCCTCTAGTTATTCGTTTTTAATCAAATTAATCTTATGAAAACAACTGTTTATTTCCTTTTATCCTGTATCGCTTTTATGCCTCATTATGTCTATTCGTTTTGCGGATTTTATGTGGCCAAAGCAGATACTGAGCTGTTCAATGAAAAATCAGAAGTCATCTTGACCCGCGATGGCTTTGAAACTGTACTCACAATGTCCAACGACTTCAAGGGAGATGTGAAGGATTTTGCCATGGTTATTCCGGTGCCAACTGTTCTTTCTCGAAACAATATCAAAGTCGTCGACCGATACATCTTTGATCGACTTAATGGCTACTCTGGGCCCAGATTAGTAGAATACTATGACGAGCATCCATGCTATCGTTACGACTATCGAATGATGGAAAAAATGTCTGTACCAGCAATGGAAGTCATGGAAGATGCCAGTGGGTCCATGGATTTTGATGATTATCAAGTGACCATTGAGGCATCCTACACTGTCGGCGAGTATGATATCTTACTTCTTTCTGCAGAAGAATCATTAGGCCTCAAACGTTGGTTGACGGATAATGGCTACCAGATTCCAGAGAAAGCCGAAGCTATTTTAGAGCCCTACTTAAAGAGCGACATGAAGTTTTTTGTCGCCAAGGTGAATCTTGAAGAGTACGGCGAGTCTAGTTATCAAAACTTGCGACCAATCCAAATCCGATATAATCATCCACGCTTTATGTTGCCAATTCGCTTGGGAATGTCCAACGCTAAAGGAAGTCAAGACCTAATCGTATATGCCATGACCCCTAGAGGAAGAGTAGAGGCCACAAATTATAAGACAGTAGACATACCCTCTAATTTTAATATCCCAACATTTGTTACGAGTCAGTTTAGCGCATTTTATAAGGATCTATTTGCCAAGGCCTACCGTCGTAATGGCCGTAATGCGGTATTTGTTGAATACGCCTGGGACCTTTCGTCTTCGAATTATACAAAGTGTGACCCTTGTGCGACGACACCACCTGCCTATTCAGAACTTATTGATGCGGGTGTTCATTGGATTGATTATGAAGAGGTGTCAGGGTGGGGTGGTGCAGATTACGCTGGAAATCTGTTTTTTACTCGTCTTCATGTTCGCTATGATAACCTTCACTTCCCTTCCGATCTAGAGTTTCATGTTACCTCAAACGTGACGAGCCATCAAGGACGTTATGTTATGAACCATATGTATGAAGGCCCTATCGATTGTCAGGGGGATACAGATCTTCATTATTATCTAAAAGTGAAAGATCGAAGAGAAGATGAATTGGACAACCTTGTATATTATGCCGGCTGGGATAAGAATAAGTATCGTTCCTATGTATCAGCAATCGATACGGACATAGAGCGTTCTGACCCTGAAAATAAACGAAACAACCTATGGTTTTTAATCAAACATTTCGGTCGAAATATGCTTGAGTACAAAGCAACTCCTCACTACCAATACGTAGTTGTAACGTTAGTCGGGATCTTGGGGTTAGTCTTTATGCGTCGCTTTGCTCTTCGCAAAAAAGTACTTAGAGTGCAATAAGTGTCTCAAAAAAACGATCGAGATAGAGTCGCAAGTTTGCATTGCTGTTGACGTGGTTGTTTATGATTAGGGAAAAGGATAACCATTTGCCCCTATTGGTTTGGACTATGCCGGTGTAGGAGAGGACACCGGTAAGTCCACCTGATTTGGCATAAACTCGTCCGACAGCTGGGCTAGTCTGAGGTACTAATTCTTCTAGGGTTCCTGCTCTTCCAAGAACGGCGAGGGACCGCTGAAATGTGCTATTTGCTTGATTTTGTGCAAAGTGATTGATCAACTGGGTCATTTGGTTAGCGGATATAATGTTCGATCGACTGAGTCCTGAGCCGTCCATTATTCTACAGCGTAATCCTTCAAATCCATGATTTCTGGCATAGCTCTCTAACAATTCCTGTGGATTTGTAAGCCCGGCTTTCATCAGCATTGTCTTCATAAGGGCGTCGGCGAAAACATTGACACTCCATGTATTTGTTTGTTTGGCAATGTCAAACAATTTTGGACTTTCGTGGATGGATTCTTGGATTAACAGATGACGATCTTGGTCGAAGAGGTCTCCAAGACGGACTGATTCATTTCCCATGGCGCGCAGTTTATCTTGCAGTATGGAAAGCGCGGCAAATTCAGGGTGGTGAAGGGCAGATTCTACTCGCATTCGCCAATGTCCATGCTTCATATTTCCATGAACATATAAAGCTTTAGAACCCACGGGGTAGTGTATTGCTAGGGATGAAGTTGAGGCATCCGCCACTTCATAAATAATGGTATCGAATTGAGCTTCAATGTTTGGCACCAATTCTAATGACCATGGCGCATCAAAATTCTTTTCTCTCTTCAGATACGTGCGCAGTACATTTTCATTGAGGTTAACACTATGAGCAACTGCTCCATAATACTGACCTAGGTCTTCATGTCCGTAATCCACAGGTACTGGGTCAAAGGTCCACTCTCCTGGGTCGAGATAAATTCGTTGGATAGCACTAGCCTCGGTTGTTAGGAGTAAATCATCAAGAAGATTATAGAGTACTTCCTGTCCGTTGGCTTGGTGCGTAAAACGCATAGACCCAAGGGTTGGGTCTCCGTTTCCTCGTAAGACTAAACAAGTGTCTCCCCCTTCTATGGTCAGGGATAACGTGGTCTCATAGGTAAAGGATGATCCGAGTTCCTCTAAGGCCATTCCCGTCGTAATAGTTTTTAGTGAAGAGGCCGGACAAAGGTTAGATGCACCATTGTAGTCATAGATAAGGGCATCGTTCGATAAATCTCGCACGCTAAGTCCTATTGTTGCCCCGTGGAAGGTGGATTTCTTTTGCCATGAATCGATTACAGAAGATAAGGACTGGGAAGAACCATTCAAGGTGGTGAATACTCCTAAAAAAAGGATTAGAGTGATTCTGCTGAAGCAACTTTGCATACTCTTTGATTGTTAAAAAGTAAATAAAGTCGTTTTTTCACGAATCGTGTTTCTTTACACTGATGTTTATGCACAATCTTAACTATGGAAGTTTTAAAAAATGCCATCATTGACCAAATAAAAACAGTATTCGACCCGGAGATTCCGGTGAATATCTATGACTTGGGCTTGATTTATGAAATCAATGTGGATGAAAAAGGGCAGGCAGAAGTGATAATGACCTTAACTTCACCTGCATGTCCAGTGGCAGGAAGTCTGCCCGGTGAGGTTGAAGACGTAGTTATGGGGGTTGATGGCGTGGAGGACGCGGTAGTTGAACTTGTTTTTGATCCACCTTGGGATAAAGAAATGATGAGTGAGGAAGCTAAGTTTGAACTAGGCTTTGATTAAAAATGTTTTAAGATTTACAAAACGAAATTTAGTACATGTACCCACAAGAGATAGTCCTTCCGATGAAGGCTGAATTAACCGATAAAGGCTTTCGCCAACTTGAAACCCCTGAGGCTGTAGATACTGAGCTTACCAGTCAATCAGGAACTACGTTTGTAGTATTTAATTCTGTATGCGGTTGTGCCGCGGGATCTGCAAGACCAGCGGCCATTGATGCCATTCAACAGGATGTAAAGCCAGACCACTTAGTTACTGTTTTTGCAGGAGTGGATAAGGAGGCCACCGATAAGGCAAGGTCTTACACTCAACCCTATCCGCCCTCTTCGCCATCAATGGCGCTGTTCAAAGACGGTGAGCTTGTTCATTTCATTGAGCGACATCAAATTGAAAGCAATAACGCTGAAACCATCTCAGCTCACCTCAAAGAAGTTTTTAATCATTTTTGTAAGTAATGGCAGATTTTCATTCTCTTCAAGTAAGCCGGATTGACCGCTTAACCGAACAAGCGGTAAAAGTAACTTTGGATATTCCTATAGAGTTATCGGATTCCTTTTCTTTTTTGCCCGGTCAATACATCACATTAGACGTAGCCGTGAGTGAGGAAAAAGTACGTAGGTCCTATTCACTATGCAGTGCCCCAAGCATTCAGGGATCGATTAGTGTGGGTGTGAAGGAAATCCCCAACGGTAAAGTTTCTCCAGTGCTTAACCGACAGATTAAAGTTGGTGATTCCATCGAGTGTATGCCTCCTATGGGCAATTTTACCTGGACTAAAGAAGCTCAGGGAAGTGCGCATGTTGTGCTCATTGGTGGTGGTAGTGGTATTACTCCTTTATTGTCTATTGCTACTACGATCTTAGAATCCAATGAATCATCTAAGGTTTCGCTTGTATATGGAAATAAGAATGGAGATTCAATAATGTTCTTAGAGGATATCAAAGCGTTTGAACAGCAATATTCCTCTCGTTTTGAGGTCGTTCATGTCTTTGACCAACCGAGAAAGAAAAAAGGACTGTTTTCTTCTAAGACCATGGAGACTATTCCCCACAAGGAAGGGCTTATTAGCAAGTCACTCTTACTCGGAATCTTAAATAGTATGAATGTGTCGACGGAATCGGCACACTTCTACATCTGTGGCCCAAGTCCAATGATGCGCTCATGTCAACAGGCCTTTAAGAATATTGAGGTGGCGGATGAAAGAATTCACGTGGAGTTTTTTACCGAAAAAACAGATGAAGACAAACAAGCAGCTCTGCTCGGGGATAGTGATGATGCATTCGATGGAAAGGCCATGGTCCAAATTCAACTTGATGGAAATAGTCAATCCGTTGAAGTGGAGGAGCGCGATACAGTGTTAAATGCTGCACTCGATAATGGTATTGATGCTCCTTATGCTTGTATGGTTGGTGCTTGTACTACCTGTAAGGCAAAACTTGTCAAAGGTCAGATTGAAATGGATGATCAAACAGCACTTCTTCCGAAAGAAGTTGAAGAAGGATACATATTAACTTGCCAATCTCATCCAAAGTCCTCTTATATTGAGGTGGATTATGATGCATAAGATTCGAGATTTCTTTACTACCGCAATTGTTGGGGGAATGGTTGTTGTCCTGCCAATTGCTTTGATTGCCTTCGCCTTTAAATGGCTCTTTTCATTGATTTACTCTGTGACAGAGAGTCTAGCAAAATCCCTGCACATTGTAGAAGCTTATCCCGATGGAGCGGCTTATATTACAATGGTACTCATCGTTGTTGTGATGTTTTTTATTGGTCTCGCGGTCAAAACACGTATCGGCAAATTTCTGTATCACTACTTAGAGAAATACCTGCTTAGCAGGATTCCATTGTATTCTGTGCTAAGTGAGACCGTTTCCACCATAGCCGATAGAGATCAGAAGGCTTTCAGTAAAGTGGTACTAGTCGACGTATATGGTTCAGGCGTCTACATGACAGGTTTCGTTACCGATGAGACGAATCCTGAATGGTATTCCATATTTGTCCCAACAGCACCTAATCCAACCAATGGCTTTGTCTTTTCAACGCGGCGTGATGCCGTGATTGAAACTGACCTAAAGCCTGAAGATGCTGTGCGAACAGTCGTAGGCATGGGTGCGGGTTCCACGGAAATGCTTAGCTATTTGTCCGACGCGAAGAAGGCCTAAATCTCTCTACTTTATAGCACGTACAAATCGATAGACCCCACTACTATCTTTATACATTGTAGTTGAGTACCCGTGATTGGTAAAGAGACGCGCAACATCATCTCCTTGCTTAAAGCCACATTCCACCCATATTTCTCCTTTTGGCAACAAGGCTTTTTGGCCTAGTAAGCCAATGTGTCGGTAGAAGATTAGCGGGTCCTTCTCGTCTACATATAGGGCAAGTTCTGGCTCGTAGGATAGGGTGGTTTGCGCCATTATTCGACGTTCAGAGGGCGGAATATAGGGTGGATTAGAGACGATATACTTCAATTTTGCGCCCTCCCACTCATTTAGTTTCAAAATATCGCATTCTCGTAGACTTAGGCTTAAATCATGTATTTCGCTGTTCTTTGCAGCAATAGCAAGGGCTTTCGGGCAAACATCTATGGCATGTACTTGAGCTGTTGAATAGCGCTGTTTAAGCGCTAGTGCAATACATCCAGACCCCGTTCCAATATCTAAAATGCCTGCCTTATCAGTATTTGCCGTTGGGATATGCTGAAAGATAAGATCCAGTAGATCTTCTGTTTCAGGACGAGGTAGCAAGACATCCTCAGAGACATGAAGCTTTAGATTCATGAAATAATCATAGCCCGTGATGTACTCAATGGGTTCATGATTGAGCAGCCGTGAAGTAATTATTGACCAAGAAACATCCCCAATACAGTCTTCTTCTATGACCTTCATGACGTGCTGGATTTGTCTGGATGTCCATCCTGATTGGTTAAGATTTTCTATTGATTCTTGTCTAGTCATAGAATACCATAGCAAGGTTGTATCTTGCCAAAGTGCAAGGTAATAAACGTCATCAGTTTTATATGAATCGAGCTTTTGAGCTTGCCTTACTTGGTAAGCCAAAAATTCGGTCAAATCCTGCGGTAGGATGCGTAATTATACATAATGATACGATTATAGGAGAGGGTTATCATAGGGATTTTGGTGGTCCTCACGCTGAGGTAAACGCTATTTTATCTGTACAATCAGGTGATATGTACAAGCTTATGGAGGCTACCATTTATGTCACGCTAGAGCCATGCTCATATATCGGGAAAACACCCTCTTGTGCTAATCATCTTATAGAAAACGGCGTGAAGCATGTCGTCATTGGTTGCTTAGATCCTAACCCAAAGGTGCGTGGTCGAGGGATACAGATGATGCGTGAACAGGGAGTGAATGTAGAGGTGTTGAGGTATGCTCAGACTAATGCAAATTTGAATCCAGGATTTTATTCATCGATGCTTCACGACCGCCCCTATGTTACCCTAAAATGGGCACAATCTAGCGATGGTTTTATTGGGCAAAAAGGTCAGGGGTCTATGCCAATCTCAGGTCAGAAGGGTCGGCACTTTACGCATACATGGCGAAGTGAGCACCATGCAATCTTAGTGGGAAGCAATACGGTTTTTGAAGATAATCCTCGTTTGGATGTTCGATTGGTAGAAGGGGAAAGCCCACAAGTCATCGTTTTAGACCGCCGTGGACGCCTCACAGGCAATGAAATGATATTCTCCTTAGGTAAGGAGGTTTGGATATTTTCCTATCAAATTAAGGAGATAGAGCATCATCGTTGGTTTACGGTGGATCCTAGTAAACCATTAATTCCCAAAGTGTTTGAGACTATGCTAGCCCATGAGATGAATACACTGTTTGTTGAAGGTGGGCGACAGATTCATCAAGCTTTTCTCGAGGGGCCGATGTGGTGGGATGAGCTTCGTTACTTTACAAGTAGAGAGAAGCTAGGTCAAGGCATTGATGCACCTGCGATACCTGCTGATTGTACTCCATACATAAGGGAAGATATCGGCGATGATGAAATGGTAATTTTACGATCTAAGCAAACATGGCAGAATTTTATCTCATTGTAAGTATTCTATCCTCGGTAGCTATCATGCTTGTTTTTGGCATGTTTGATCGCTTTAAAGTGGATACTTTTCAAGCGGTCGTTGTAAATTATCTCACGTGCATTGGATGTGGAGTTGTTCTCAATGGTGGGATGCCTCAATATTCTATGGATTCTACGACCTGGTTGCCTTATGCGCTTTGTCTTGGTGTGCTGTTTATTGGTTTGTTTGTGCTAATCGGTATCACAGCCCAAAGGCAAGGGGCTGCTATTGCATCTGTCTCGATGAAACTAGGATTGATTTTTCCTATTCTGTTGGCCTATTTTCTATATAACGAAGACTTTACGATCCAAAAGTGGATAGGTATCGTTTTGTGTCTGGCAGCCATCATTTTCGTATCGATTCCTTCTAAAGATTCTGAGGCTGAAGGAAATTCCTTTGCATGGAATTGGTCCATGTTATTTCCCTTAATCATCTTTCTAGGAAGTGGAATATGTGATTCAACAGTGCAGTTCGTCGAACAACGATTCTTTGCAGAAGGTGACTTAGAACCCTTGACAATCGCCCTCTTCGGGACAGCTTATGTTGTTGGAGCAAGCGTTTTACTTCTACAAGTGATGCTGGGAAAGCGCTCATTTGACTCAAAATCGCTACTTGCCGGTGTGGTCTTAGGACTACCGAATTACGCGTCGATTTACTTTTTTTTGATGGCTTTATCCCACGATAAATTCGAAAATGCGTCGTCTTTTGTATTTGTCATAAACAATATCGGGATTGTGGTAATGACTACTCTAATGGGTATCCTTATTTTGAAGCAAAAGCCTAACCAATATGGATGGATTGGTCTCAGCCTTGCAGTAGGTGCCGTACTTCTGTTGTCTCTTTAACGACCTTTATTCGAACACTCGAATATCATCGACTTCCCACGTACTTCCATCCTGATTACTACCTGTGTAGCGGAAAGCAATATGTACGTTTGAACTAATGAAATTACTCAAGTCTACAGTGGCTGTCACAAAGGC
>DLYY01000174.1 GCA_003447535.1 Bacteroidota bacterium
TCCAGATGCGTCCCGCGTTACTCCTTCGCTCTTGCGTGTATCTTTTCTCGAGCAATGATAATTGCAGAGTCGGCTCAATATTAGACAACATACTAAAATAGTCTTTAAAATTTGACATAGCGACAGAAGGCTAGTATCTTGTATAAAAATAATCTGAATCAAAATGTCAAAATTCAAGAATCTCTTAAGCCAATTCTCAAAACAAGGCAGTCTTGAGAACGGTAATGATCAGATTGTTCGTTACAACGCTTATTCAGGTGAGGGGAAACGCGCACTAGCGCTTTACGAAAAGGGCGTGTCTCTAATGAAGGAAAGATCTGCGGTTGACCAAGGTGATCCATTTGGCTGGGTCTATCAAGCAGGAATTCATGGGAACTTTTGGAGAGATGTCGAACAATTAGCCAAATGGAGTTCAGCTTACAACTATCAATTCACGTCTGAAGAGGATGTTCTTGCTGGTAATACGGTTCTAAATAATTGCACCCACTACAACAATCAATGGAGCAATATTGCGATTCTGCCTGGCACAATGATGGAACTCAATTTCGTGCCTTGGCATCGCCTTTATCTGCAATCTCACGAATCGATCATTCGCCAACTCTTATCCGAAGAAGGTATTGAAGGCGCCGAAAATTGGGGTATGCCGTATTGGGAATACACCAACCCCGATCAGGGCGTTATCCCATCACTTTTTACAGACAAAAACTCAGCCCTGTATGAATTAAGTAGGGGTGTACGTGTCAATGCTGGTGAATCAGCTGAGGAGCAAGGAATTCTGCCAACTATCCAAAAAGGTTTAACCGATAGTTTGGAGCAAACAACCTATGCAAGTTTTAACTCGCTGCTAGACAATAATCCCCATGGCTTTATGCATGACTATCTCGGAGGTAGTCAAGACTCGCCCGCCGAAAAAGCCATAACAGGCGAGGCCCAACAAAAAATAGCCGAACAATTAGGAGCTGGAAATTCTGACGACATTGGAGTGATGGGCCTGATGGGCAATGTGGCAACAGCCGCTCTTGATCCTGTTTTTTTCACGCACCATTCCTATATCGACAAGATCTGGAGTGACTGGAATGCCTCCGAAAATGCAACCTTCATCGATGAAAGCCTGCTTGAAAGTAACCCATGGAACTACCAATATTTCACACCATCAGACGATGGGAGTGTACAGCTTGAAACATACTCCTATTGGGGAAGCGATCCCAATTCCGTTCTAAGTTCTGTCTATAATCCAAATTATACGTATGACAACGACGAGACCAGCGACGGCACCCCTAACCCTGTCCTTTCATTAATCCAGAATAGTGCATTCAGGCCATTAGCGGTTGACAAACAGGTCGACACTGCTATTCAAAATGTACAATCAGATATCCAAAAAGTTCAGCCTATTAGCCTCGACCTCCCATTAAGTTACTCAGATATTATCGACCTCAGCAAAGACTACAGTCTCGACGTTGAAATTAATCTGGATTATACAATCCCGATGGATAGGTCGGCTCCATTTAGAGTGATTTTCTTAGGTCTTAAAACTCTCAGTAACTCAGAGCAGCTTGAAAAATTGCTTAAGCAATACGACCCCACTGAACTTCCTGGCTTTACCGTCGTGCCCTTTCCTACGGGAGGGGCAAAGTCCATGGGTGACCAAGACATGAATAACAGCATGCCGACAAATTCAGATGAAATGATGATGACAATGGGCGCGTCCATTGACCTCACTTATGCCTTAGAGATATCAAGTCTACCAGCCGCTGAATTAAGCGACGATGGGCCTCTGGGCATGGTTGCTATATCCTCTGACAGCAACAATGACATCTTCATCAAGCAATTATCCGTTTCGCTGAACCAAAATATTAATCCAACAAATTCCAACGGTAATACCTTCGATGCTGCTGCTTACTTAGCTGAATATTCTGATTTATTAACTAACCCCGAAGCTTTAGAAGACCCCTATGCATATTTTCAAACGTTTGGTAAAGACCTGGGACATCAGGAAACAACCATTGAAGATCGTGCTCAACAGCTTGGATTTGGCTACCTAGCCGCGAATTCAGACCTAGTCGACGAACTGAACAATTCTCCTTATCGCGCTATCGAACATTATCTAACTAAAGGCTTGGAAGAAGGTAGAAGTCTGCTTCCCACCTCTGGGCTTACTGATGAACAAGCTGATTACATCATCGGCCCCGAAGCTTATAGACTTTATAATGGATTAATAGATCAATACATCACGACTGCGAGCAGCGTAGAGATTTTCGATTTACTGGTCGGCCCATCAGGCTGGAGTATCGATAGATCCGGTTTTCAAGTGGGAAGCGATGGGTCAGATCAATCGATTTACCGGTTCATTAATAAACAATCAGGCGGCGTTTACTACAGCATCAATGAATCGCTCGACACCAACATGAAGGAGTCGGGTTTTTTTGCAGACGGCCTTGCCTTCGAACTTTTCTCAGAATTCTCTGAACAGTCTTCTGCAGTCATTCAATATTTCGATGCTTCCAGCGGTCAATATTTGCTGAGCAGCTCAACTAATGAGCAACAAATGCTGGAACAAGACGCCAATTGGGTCATGGTAGATATATTGGGTTACATTCAGAGCTCGCTCGAACCAATCACTCCAATCACCAGCGATAACCTGGAGATTATTGAAGTGGATGGGTCTCGCG
>DLYY01000154.1:0-238 GCA_003447535.1 Bacteroidota bacterium
TTCCTGATTTAGAAACTATTCCTATTCTGCCCGCTTTGAAAACAAATCCGGGCATAATACCCACTTTTGCTTCATCTGCCGTAATCACCCCTGGGCAATTAGGTCCAACTAAACGGCAATCATAGCCTTGAATAAAACGCTTAGCCTTAGCCATATCTAAGACAGGAATTCCTTCCGTAATCGCGATAATCACTTTGATGCCTGCTGCTGCTGCCTCCATAATAGCATCTGCTGCAAA
>DLYY01000154.1:545-8169 GCA_003447535.1 Bacteroidota bacterium
CTCCATAATAGCATCTGCTGCAAAAGCAGGAGGGACAAAAATGATACTTACGTCAGCCCCTGTATTTCGAACAGCCTCGTCAACCGAGTTAAATACTGGCCGTTCCAAGTGCACTTGTCCGCCCTTTCCTGGAGTAACGCCCCCAACCACTGGGCTACCATAAGCAATCATTTGAGAGGCATGAAAACTTCCTTCCTTGCCTGTGAAGCCTTGAACGATAATTTTTGAGTCTTTATTAACCAGTACTGACATGGATTATTGTTTTGCATAGTGAAGGTATTAAACCTTGTAATTCCCTCGGCTATCAACCTTAAAAATTTATCTACAAGTTGGCCTTATTTCTTAATTGCTTCAAAAAGTCCGAGGCAAAAATAAAATCAGTAAGCTCCTTATTATTCGAGCTGAGAATGTCACCCTTACTCCCTTCCCAATGCTTAAGCCCCTTATGCAGAAAGGTGACCTTATCACCAATTCCCATAACTGAGTTCATATCATGCGTATTAATCACCGTGGTGATATTGTTTTCAATGGTCAATTCTCGAATCAACTCATCAATAACCAAGGCAGTTTTGGGGTCAAGCCCTGAATTAGGTTCATCACAAAATAAGTACTTGGGCTCCATAACAATCGCTCGTGCAATACCTACCCGTTTCATCATACCACCTGAAATTTCTCCAGGATACTTTTTACCCGCACCTGTTAAGTTTACTTTTTGGAGACACTCTTCGACTCGGGAGCGCTTTTCATCTTCTGTTTTCGATGTGAACATATCTAATGGAAAGCGAATGTTTTCTTCAACACTCATCGAATCAAACAGAGCATTGCCCTGAAAGAGCATGCCCATTTCTTGACGTAACTTTTTTTGTTCTTTTGCTTTTAAGGCATTAAACTTTCTGTCCGAGTACAAAATATTCCCACTATCGGGTTTGTGCAGACCGACCAAACATTTTAAGAAGACCGTTTTCCCCGCACCACTCGTTCCAATCACAAGATTGCATTGCCCTGGGTAAAATTCCGCAGAAATACCTTTTAACACCGACTGCTCAGTAAAAGATTTTTTGATGTTTTCTACAACAATCATAGGAATAAAAAGGCGATGAGGAAATTCGTAACAATAATCATAATGGAGCTATTGACGACAGCCCTTGTGCTCGCCGCTCCAATTTCCAAAGCTCCTCCTTTTACATAGTACCCTTGATAACAGCTAACACTCGTTACAATAAAAGAAAACACGTAACACTTGAGCAAGAAAATTACCATGTAATATGAAGTAAAGCTATCCTGAAGACCCGACTTATATTCTTCCCAAGAAAAAAAGTCTCCAAAATATCCTGCCAGGAATCCACCAACCATACCCAATATGATTGCAGAGGCAAAAAGCAATGGTACAATAATCAGAGCACCCAATATTTTTGGCATAATCAAATAAGCCTTGGTATTTACACCCATAATTTCCAAGGCATCAATTTGCTCGGTCACCCTCATAGAGCCAAGCTCCGAAGAAATGTTAGAACCAACCTTTCCGGCAAGCATTAGAGATCCAATCGTAGGAACAAGTTCCAAAATCAATGAGTCTCTCACAATATATCCTATGAGAGACATAGGCAAAGGCAAGGTCATGTCAAGAAACTGTTTGGCAAACTGCACAGCGGTTACCGCTCCAAGAAAGGTAGATATAATAGCGATAATAGGTAAGGAACCAATGCCAATATCATGGGTTTGACGAAATGTTTCTCTTGCATACATAGAGAATTTCTCCGGGCGAGTTAACCCCTGCCATAATAACATTAAATACCGTCCTAAACTCCGAATGAGTATCATTCGTTTTATTTTAAAGGAAAATACATCAAATACTAACACATTTATGTCGAAGCAAGCAATAATAACAGGAGGAAGTGCAGGTATTGGACTAGAAACCGCCAAAAAATTCTATATCAATGGCTTTGATGTCATGCTATGCGCCCGGAATCAGGAGAATCTTGATCGAGCAAAACACGATATTGAGCAGTTATCTTCTAAAGGTCAGAATCCTCAAAAGGTTCGTACCATACAAGCCGATTTCTTGAAAAAAAGTGATGTCGATCGCTTTGCTTCAGAAGTACTTGCCTCTAGTGGGACCATCGATGTGCTCGTTCACAATGCAGGTATTTTTCTTCCTGGAGACCTTGTTGGAGAGAAGAATCTTCAAGCTATGCGCGATATGATGGAAGTCAACTTTTTTTCAGCCTACCACCTCAATCAACTCCTGCTTCCCAAAATGATAGAACAAGGACATGGTCACATTATCCTTATGAGTTCTATTGCAGGCCTAGCAGCCTATCCTGCAGGATCAATGTATACTATTTCAAAGTTTGCCTTGACAGGCTTTGCCAAGGCGCTGCGGCTTGAAACCCAAGATAAAAATATACGAGTCAGTGCCATTTACCCCGGGGCAACTTGGACTCGCTCATGGTCGGAGAGCGGACTTGATGAAGACCGATTAATGCCGGCTGCAGATATTGCTCAACTTGTTTTTGAATGTCATAATACATCAAGCCGAAGTGTAGTAGAAGATATTATCATACGACCCCAACTCGGTGATATTTAAAAATGATTAGTAAGTGCGGTCTAACACATACCAACTAAAGGCTCGCAAATTGATTTTGACCATACTGTCTTCTACAAGAGGGTCTAATCTGCGCCAAGCAGCTTCTAAACTTGTCCTTGCCTCCTTTTCGGCAAGATCAATAGCTTGACATGAATCCATAAGTGCAATCGCCCGAGCTATTACCTCTATATCCTCTGTTTTGGACTTTATAATGGAGTACAATTCACGGCGATCTCTCTTAGAAAGCATGGAAAAGGCACGAGCCATTGGATAGGTAATCTTACCTGCCGTAATGTCTTCTCCCTTAGTCTTTAGACCATCTTTAAAACCCTTCAAATTCAACATATCGTCTATAATCTGAAAGGAAATACCTAATGCGGCAAAGTAATTCGCCAAGCCTTCAATTTGTTCCTTGCTTCCTCCACCAAGCATGGCCCCTATTCGAGCAAGATAAGAGGCGGGTGCAGCAGATTTTAGTCGATGGATAGCCTTCACGCGTTGGACCAGCAGTTTCCCCTTACCGTGTTCAACTACGTCATCCATCAAGTAATCCAATCCGTACAAGTCCATAGCCTGACCCGTGTGGGCCGCGCGCAAGGCCTCAAAGTACAAGTGATAAATATCCAGTTTCAGCGCAGGATCTATATCTGCTATATAAACACAAATCTGGCCTAGAAAATAGGCTGCTGATCCGCTGTTTATCGCTATAGCTTCTCCAAACATATGATGTGCAGCAGGTCCTCCTCGGCGCAGGGCCGACTTATCTTGTACATCATCGACCATAAGTGATCCGACATGCATAAGTTCTGGCAAGGCCAACCAATCTTTAGCCAATTGAGCATCCCCTCCTACGATATCTGAACAAGCAACCGTAGCATAAGAGCGCCATGATTTACCCCCACGATCCGTTATGGTTCGTATCGGCTTGATTAAGGATTCATAGAAGATATCACGCTGTATTCCCTGTGTCCACAGCGTATTTCCTTTGACTGCGACAAGTTCCTGGAACTTCTCAGTATCCATGGCCTTGGGAATGATATGCTGAACTGACTTTAAAGTTTCCTTGGATACTGCCTTAAAAAAATCTTGAAGTGTTTCGTTTTTATGAAAACCGCTTCGTTCTAAGTATGCCTTACCCGTTACCTCCTTACCTTTCCAGCGTCCTTTTACATTAAGCCTTCCTTCCCAAAAGGCGGGTTTAGAAAGCACTGTGCCAAACTCTTGGGCTTCAAATACTGCAGAAGCCTCCACCTTTAAATCAAGTGTTTCACAAACTAACTTCCAATGTGTAGGGTATTCATTAAAGGTTCTAAGCGAAGTCCAACGCTTATTATTCTTAGGGGTTAGAGAAAAATCATTAGATGATTGTTGTTTCCCCTCTTTGTCAACGGAAATGATATAAGCCCCTTTAGAGGAACCGGTTTTATCATTACGCAGATCATAGGCTGTAACTTGCTCTCCATGATCGAACTGAATTGCAATCCAATTCCAACCCACATCCGCTTTACTTGTGCGCTTGTTTCCTTGGGTATAGCATCCAAACTCATGGTCATACCACATGCTCCCTTCCACCTCGATTACCTCGTCCTTTAAAAAAACCTTGCCCCTGGCATCGTTTTTCGGAATAAAGTAATAGAACATGTCTTCAGATTTTACTCCAGCGACGACTCCTTTATCACCATGCAAACAAGGGGCACAACGTGGAGTAAAATTCAGCTTAATTCCTTGTTGTTTCGAGCTATGATTACATTGAAGTGTGTAAGAAGCATCGTCCTCTTTTACGAATCGGTTACCATCATAATTAATATCAAGCGCTTCCCACGAAAGTCCGGCTCCGCCTGTAAACATTTCGTCTGGGAAAGGGACTTTACCACGCTTTACTACTTCTAATGCGGCTTTCTTGAGATAAGGGTCGCGCACCACATCTCCTTTTTGCAAACGTTCTAATCCAATCTTTGGCGCCTGTTTGTCAACTAAGGAAATGGGATGATAGGTCTTGTTATCCAAATCGGATATGGCCCAGGTCAGGGAATAAGCATAATTAGGCAAACCCGTTTTCGTATCAACTTCAAGGAGGCGAAGAAAAAACGAGGCGAACATAGCAAGATTTCTTGGCTCACCCTTGTCGTTTTTTCCCTCCAAATGGGCATGCATATACCACCACTCTGTGGAGGAGGATCTATGAGGAAGATCATGCTGCTCAAGATCAATGAGCTTGCCCTCGGCAGGCCAATCTTTAGGACGTTTGTGGAGCAGCATTTGCGTTTACTGGGTTCTACCGTCTAAGGTACATAGAACGCACCTTATGCAGATCTCTAAAGTAAGGGTCAAGAGTGTCTTTTATGAAATAGATGCGCTCTCCTGTTGACTTCATTTCGGGTCCGAGCTCTTTATTGACATCAGGAAACTTATGGAATGAAAACACAGGTTCTTTAATGGCATAGCCATCGAGTTTGGGTTCCATGGTAAAATCCTCTAGCGTATTGGCCCCTACCATAACCTTAGTGGCAATATTTAAATAAGGAATGCCATAGGCCTTACAGATAAAAGGTGTTGTTCTTGAAGCCCTTGGATTGGCCTCAATGACATAAACCTCATCATCCTTGATAGCAAACTGAACATTAAGTAACCCCCTTACATCAAGAGCTTTAGCAATCTCTTCGGTAAACTTCTCCATTTGCTTAATCACAAACTCACCAAGTGTAAATGGAGGAAGGACTGCATTGGAATCACCAGAATGGATTCCTGCAGGCTCAATATGTTCCATGATACCCATGATTTGGACATTTTTACCATCAAAAATGGCATCTGCTTCTGCTTCCTTTGCTCGAACCAGGAAGTGGTCAATTAAGATATTGTTATCCGGATGATACTTCAAGATTTTTAAAACTGCCGTCGTCAGCTCATCATCGTTAATCACAATTTTCATTCGCTGTCCCCCTAAAACATAAGAAGGACGAACAAGAACAGGGTAACCTACCTGTTTGGCGACAACTAAAGCTTCTTCTGCTGTTTTAGCCGCACCATATCTTGGATAAGGAATGCCTAAATCCTTAAGAAGATCCGAGAATCGTTCTCGATCTTCCGCCATATCCATCGCATCATAACTTGATCCTAAGATTTTTACTCCGTAGTCTTCTATCCGTTTCGAAAGTTTCAGGGCTGTTTGACCACCAAGTTGAACAATGATACCGTGAGGCTTTTCTAAATCAATGATTTCTCTTAGATGCTCCCAATAGATCGGTTCGAAATACAGCTTATCCGCTAAATCAAAATCAGTTGACACTGTTTCGGGATTGCAGTTGACCATGATGGCTTCGTAGCCTGCTTCTTGCACAGCCTGCACACCATGTACACAACAATAATCAAACTCAATCCCCTGCCCTATACGATTAGGCCCAGAACCTAATATGATTACCTTAAGTTTTTCTGAGACCTCACTTTCATTTTCCAACCCAAAACTACTGTAGAAATAGGGCGTCTTTGCCTTGAATTCTCCTGCACAGGTATCGACCACCTTGTACACTCTCTTTATGTCGCGCGCATGGCGCTCATCGTAGATTTCATCCTCAGAAATATTACCCATAGCCTCGGCCAATTGTGCGTCACTAAATCCTGTCAGTTTAGCGCTAAAGAGCATTTCGTCAGAGACCTGATCTATTGATTTTCCTCGGAAGCTCTCCTCGATTTGAACTAACTCTTGAATCTGCTTTAGATACCAAATATCAATCTTCGTTAACTCATGAATTTTTGCCGTTGGTACTCCAAGTTTGTATGCTTCTTTAACTAAAAATATTCGATCCCAAGAAGGGTTTTTTAATCCTTCAAGGATCTTGTCCGTTTTCAAATAAACTCCTTTAGGGGAACTCAATCCAATGCGATTATTTTCCAGAGACTGGCAGGCTTTTTGGAGAGCTTCTTGGAAGTTTCTTCCAATCGCCATGACTTCACCTACTGATTTCATCTGTAAACCAAGCGTAGCATCCGCACCCTTGAACTTGTCAAAGTTCCATCGAGGCATCTTAACTATAACATAATCCAGAGCAGGCTCGAACAATGCCGAGGTATTTCCTGTAATAGGATTATCCAGCTCGTCAAGTCTATAGCCTATTGCTAGCTTCGCCGCAATCTTTGCAATGGGATACCCTGTTGCTTTTGAAGCTAATGCAGATGATCTTGAGACTCTTGGGTTCATCTCAATGGAGTACACCTCTTCTGTTTCTGGATTGATAGAAAATTGGATGTTACATCCTCCCGCAAAAGAACCCAACTCTTTCATCATGAGCTTTGCTTGATTGCGCATATCCTGGTACACAGTATCAGGGAGTGTCATAGCAGGAGCAACGGTAATAGAATCCCCCGTATGAATCCCCATAGGGTCAAGATTTTCTACCGTACAAACCACCGTGACATGATCTGCGCTATCACGAAGCAACTCAAGTTCATATTCCTTCCAACCGATTACGGCTTTTTCTATTAGTACTTCATGGGTTGGAGAAGCTTCCAGTCCCCGAGTTAGTTTTTCGTCAAAATCCTCTGGACCAAAGACGAAACCTCCCCCATAACCTCCAAGAGTGTAAGAAGGTCTAATAACCAATGGAAAACCCAACTCTTGAGCAATCGACTTACCTTCTAAAAAGCTATTTGCAACTTTTGACGGACATATCTTAATGCCAATATCCATCATAAACTGTCTAAACTCCTCTCTGTTTTCCGTTTTTTCAATCGCATTTAAATCTGCACCTAGGACTCTAACATTATGCTTTTCCCAAATACCAAGTTCCGAGCATTCCTTGGCAAGGTTTAATGCCGTTTGACCGCCCATGGTAGGCAAGACTGCATCGATGTCGCTCGAGGATAGAATCTCAACAATAGTCTCGGGCTTTAATGACTTCAGATAGATATGATCTGCAATCATAGGATCGGTCATAATCGTAGCTGGATTGTCGTTTAGCAAGGATACCTTGATTCCTTCCTCTCGAATGGCTCTTGATGCCTGACTTCCGGAATAGTCAAATTCACAGGCTTGACCAATAA